>JADZDP010000155.1 GCA_020850995.1 Deltaproteobacteria bacterium | reverse complement strand
CTCACGCCGGCGCTCTCGTCGACGCGCACAGGCCATCGGCAACGTTCACATCACCACCATCAAGCGCCGCCCTCAAGCCGATTCCCGGGCGCGCATGTGTCTTGCGAACAGGGGGACAGTGCAGTCGTCGAGCTAATCCCGCGGCGCAAGGAAGCACTCGCGCCCGGCTGGAGGAGTATCGAACCGCTCTGCGCGGCGCACCGTACCGTTTCGACAATGGGGGTCTTCGATATCCTCAGCGTTGACGCCGCGTGTCCCGCCCCTTCATCAGCGCGAGCAGTTTCGTCGTGGTGTTCCAGTTGCGGATGGTGATGCTCTTGTAGATCGGCGTACCCGCGATCTTGCTGATCTTGCTTTGGGTGACCTTCGCGACGAGTCGTGAATTGTAGAGGACATCGGTGCCGGCCCACACAGCGTCGACGCCTTCCTTGAGCGGCACGCTCGGGAGCGCCGCCGCGGAGGTGAGCGGCGGCTTGAGGAAGAACACATCGTAGCGAAACTGCGTGGGGTCCTTGCCGAACCCCTTGGGTGCTTCCTCGACGATCGCGCGCATCTCGTCGACGCTGCGCACCGCCACGCTCGCCGTGTAGAACGCGAAGCGCGCGGCGATCATCTTCTCCACGCGATCCACGAGCTTGCCCGATGTAGTTGCGTCGAACAGCACGTTGCCGCTGTTGATGTACGTGGTGACGTTGGTGAACCCGCCGTCTTCGAAGCACGCGGCGAGGTCACTCATCTTGATGATGTTGTTGCCGCCGACATTGATGCCTCGCAGCAGCGCCACGTAACGAGCCATGCGCGGACGCTATCAGCGACCGCTGGGGCTGGACGACCAGGTCGCGAGCTGAGCGAAATTCAGATGCGATGTTCGCAGATGCATCGGCCCGCCACACACAGCGGGGTCGACGTTGATGCGCTTGAGGATCTCCACGTGCGCCACACGTGATGCTCCAAGGCGCCGGTGCCGCGCAGTTCGAAAACGGGCAGAAGGCGCGTGGTCAACTGCCCATTCTCGTTGCTGTTTCAGGATGGCCCGCCCGCTGCGAGGAATTTCGAACCGCGCTGCGCCCCTGAACGAGGCCGAGCGGAGCGAGGCAGGAGCCGCAGCCACGGGGGTTGGGTGGGGGCCCCGCGTCGGGCTGTGCCCGCGCGGGGGAGGGTCTGCATCAGACCCTCCAACAGAACTGCGCGCCCGGCTTGAGGAGTTTCGAACCGCACTCGGTCACGTCGACGGTTCGTAGACGCGGATCCGGTCGAGCTCGACGATCCACAGCCTCCCGGCGATGTCCTCCCGCGTCAGCTCGGTGATCAGCACTGCGACGGCGGCCGCCAGTGCGGCTGGCGTCAGCGGCTCGGGGAGTCGGAGCACCGCGATCCCAGCGGTATGCGCGGGCGGGTGCCGGAGCGGATTCGCGAGGTCGAGATCGAGCGTCACAAGCACGCGTCGCTCGCCCGTAGCCGCGGCGCGCACCTCGTCGTCCGTCGCGCTCGCCAGGCCCTCGTCGACAACGGTGTCGACGTCGTGACCGGCCGCACGGAAGGCCACCAGCCCGCGCCGCCCGAGATTCTCGTCGAGCTTGATCTTCATTCGGCCGCGGGGGGTACCGGAATGTCGCGCAGACGGCTCATCTCGGCGCCGTACGCGATGCACGCAAGCACGTCCGCGCGCTCGATACCTGGATAGTCGGCGAGGACCTCATCGACGCTCCTCCCAGCGGCAAGGAAGTCGAGCACCAGCGAAACCCAGACACGGTGCCCACGGATGCAGGGGCGACCCCCGCAGATGGCTGGGTCTACGTTGATGCGCTTAAGCAGGTCCGCGTTCGCCACGACCGAGAGCGTACCAAAGCAGCCGGAGTCGAGCAGTTCGAAAGCAGACAGAAGGCGCGTGGCCAACTGCCCGTCCTCGTTGCTGTTTCAAGATGGCGCGCCCTGGTGGAGGATTTTCTAACCAGTCTCTGTGGGCTCACGCCCCTTCAGCCTTCCTGGGTTCCCGCGCCGCCGTCGACGGAATCCGGCTGACTGCCAGCGGCTCCAGCCGTGCCAGAGTCCAGGGCTTCCGGCTGACTGCTGTCGTCAGGGCGACAGGTGCCGCGAACGCAGCGCTTCCCGGTTGCGCAGTCCGCGTCCCTCCGACACTCGTAGCAGTATCCGAAGATGCACTGCTCTGGCGCCTTGCAGGAGAAGTCGTCAGGACAACGCGGCTCGTGGGCTCGGCACGCGGCCAAGCACAGCGCGCTCCAGAGGAGCGCGATGATCACGCGGCTCATTGGCCGCTCATCTCCCAGCCGCGAACGTTCGCCTTGAACCCACACTCAGACTCAGCTTCAGCTACCTCGGTAGTAATCATAGCACCCAAGGCGGTCCCCACGACCGGTCCCGGCCGACGCGGGCCGGCCGAGCGCGGCAGGAGGTTTCAGACGCTCAGCCCTGGCACGCGGTTTTCGCCAGCGTGAACAATCACCACGGAACGCAAGTATCACTTGGCCATCCGGAGCGATCGCTACAAAGGGGACCAGACCGGCAGTTGCACGTCGCGAGCGGAAGACAGTCGAGATCGGTGCGGCAGTGATGGAAGCATCCAAGTACGAAACCGGCCATGAAACACTTCTTGTCGTCAGCACATACGCTGTCGCACTGCGGCACTCGATCGCTGTCGTGGTCTACAGACTCGCGTGGCGACACGCTGTTGTCGATGGCACCTGCCGGTGCGTGCGACCACCATCGATGCTCGGGCCTCGACCATCGATAAGCACGGAAGCCAAGAATGGACCCGCATGCGATGATGATGGCGAGCGCCGCGATCGCGAGCGCCTTCGGTGGACGGAGCGGCAGCCTAGTGTCCATACCTTGCCCGATCGCGGAGCATGTTCTCGGTCTCGATCGCGAACGCATCGCTCTCCGCTGGTGACGGAGACGAGCGACCGGCATCGAGATTCACCGCACTCAGGTAAGCATGAGCAAGCTCATGGATGAGTAGCTGCCCGAGGGTTGCGTATAGGCCGAGCAGCTCAGCATACGCTTTCGCGTCGTCGTAACAGATTTCGACGTCGATGTGCACCAGGCCCCCGTTCAGGGTCGTTTTCAGTTTGTCGACGCCTGTCTCCGCCCCAGAGGGATGCGTTCCGGGTGGCACTTCCTGAATCGTGATGACCGAATTCGTCGTGTCGAGGTATTCGATGATGAATCCGACCTCCGGCGTGAGCTGCATCTGTTCGAGCGCGGCGCCAACATCAGGCGAAAGCTCGTTCCAGTTGATTGTGGTTCCCGTCGGATCGATGCCGGTCACCGGATCCCCCAGCACATACCCGTACAGGTTTGGATCTCCGCCCAAGAAGCGGATCGGGTCAACCTGCAGGAAACGCCCCGTGTCCGCAGAGTAGTGGCGGTTGCGGTAGTCGTAGACGCCGGCCGCCTCCAGCCACTCCCGCCCGGTGTAGCGGAACCGGTTCCAGCTTGCCGGCGACGGCAGAGGATCGCCGCCGCTGTCGTAGGCGGCGACGGCTCCGTAGACGTCATAGGAGTAGCTCTCGACCGCGCTGCCGCTGCCGTCCGTGATCGCCACGACGCTGCCGAGCCCGTCATGGTGGAGGTAGACGTCGTTGCTGCCATCCGATCGCACCAGGATCTCGTCCGTGTTTGGTCCGTGGACGTACCGGGCCCGAAGCACGTCGAGGGGCTCGTATTCCTCGATGAGGTTCCACCCCGAGTACACGAGCGCGTATCGGTCCGCTTCTTGCCAGATGTCGCAGGCTGACGCTGTCGAGGCGCTGTTCCTCGGCGCTGCGGTGCCGGAAGTGAAGTCGGTCGAATCCTCACCAAAGACGCAGGCACCTCCGCCGCGGCTGATGGACGCCGTCGCCGACGCCGGCGAAGGTGCGGGCGCAGACCCCGTGAAGCAGTTGGCGGAGGAGCCGTAGCCGACCACATTCACGACCGCACTTCCCGAGGGGCAGGTGCCGCTCAGGGTTGATGTCGAGCTCGACAGCGCGAGCTTACCTGCGCTGGCGCTGAGGTTCGTGTTGCCCGTCGCGTCCGGAGTGGGCAGCGCATCCCCGCCCTGTGCACCGGCATGAAGCTGGATCAAGTAGAAGCCGCCTGCTGCGACGCTGCCGCTCAGGTTGGTCTTCGTCCAACTGGTACCGGTGGCGCTCGCATACTGGATGGACCAGCCGGCGAGCGAGACCGGGCAGGTGGCGCGGTTATGCAGCTCGACGAAGTCGTTCGCGAGGGTCGAGCCCGTGTTGCCGCCGGCGCCGTAGATCTGGCTGATGACGACCCCTGGCTGCTCGGGTTCATACTCCGTGCGCAGCACCGCGCGGTTTCGACCGTCGTAGAGCGTCGTCATGCGGCGCGTGCAGCTCTCAGCCGAGATCATCCGGCTCTCGGCATCGTACTGGTAGGCCCACGCCTCGTCAGAGCTGAGGTTGCCGTTGTCGTCGTAGGCAAGCTCCAGCGACGCCGACGGCGGCTCGATGATCGTGTACTGGTTGAGCTCGTTCGCGGTGTAGTCGGTCACTCCGGCAACGGAGTCGTCGACGTTCACCCGGTTGCCGACCTCGTCGAAGCTGTAGGCGACGTCCCGCGTGACTCCGTACTCGACGGCGACGAGCCGGCCGATGTCATCGTAGCTGTAGTCGTCCATGCGCGCGGCCAGGCCAGGAAGCGTGCTCTCCATGCTCGCGCGGCGGCCGACGTCGTCATGGGTGTACTCGAAGCTCGCGATCGTGGTCATGCCGCTCGTGTGCGCGATCGACAAGAGGCGCCCCGCGTCGTCGTAGTCGTACGCGGTCTCGGTGCCGTTCTCCAAGGTCTTGCCGTCGCGGCGGCCGGCGAGGTCGTAGCTGTACTCGGCAAGCGGCCCGGTTCCTCCGGTCCAGACCTCGACGATCGCCCCGTGGCCGTTGCGGACGAAGCTGACGACGGGGCCGCTCGAGTAGGCGATCTCGGAAACCTGCCCACCCTCGTCGTGATCGTAGCCGGTCGTGAACGCCGAGAAGTCAGCATCCGACGACGACAGGTCGGAGGTCTCCGAGAGCAAGCGTCCCGCCGCGTCGTAGCTGTAGCCAAGCTCGGTAAAGATCGAGGACAAGGAGCCTTGCGCGAGCACGCCGGTCGACAGCGTGAGCAGCCGTCCCGCGGCGTCATAGCTCTTCAGGATGTCCGCCGTGCCGTCGCTCCAGTCGCGCGAGATCTCCCGGTCTCTCAGGTCGTAGACGTGCGTGCGCACCTGCCCCGCCCGCGTCGTGTACGACGTGAGATTGCCTGCGGCATCGTAGCTCCACTCCTCGAAGCTCTCGTCGGGGAAGGTGAGCCGTGTGCGCCGATCGAGCGCATCGTAATCGTAGGCATGCACCTGGCTCTTGGCGTCCGTGATCGTGGTGAGGTTGCCGTCCTCGTAGCCGAACGTCGTCGTCAGCTCGAGGGCGTCGGTGCGTGAGGTCAACCGCCGCATCGAGTCGTACGCTTTGGTGATGGTCGTTGCGTCGGGCAGCGTGACGAGGACGAGGTTGCCGACGTCGTCGTACCCTCGCGTAGTCTCGTTCATCAGCGGGTCGATGGTGCTCGCCAACCTGTGAAGCAGGTCGAACTCGAACGCCGTCACGTTCTCCAGAGGATCCGTGATGGTCTCGACTTCACCCGCGGCGTTGTACGACCAAGACCACGTCGCCTCATCGGCAGTACCAGGCGCCACCACCTTCGTCGCGATCCGCTCGTCGCCGCCGTAGGTCAGCTCGATGACCCGGCCGGACGCCTGCGTTGCGCGCGCGATCTTGCCGACGTATGCCGTCGACGTGTCGTCAGGCGCAAGCCCGTACTCGAACGTGGTAGTGCCCTCGAGCGGGTTGGCGATGCTCGCCAGGCGCTGGAACTCGTTGTAGGTGAGCGTCCAGGCCTCCTCGAACTCGTTCACGAGCTCGATCGGGTTGCCGAACTCGTCGTAGGTGAAGGCGAGGGTCGTCGCGTCGGCGAACTCGACACCGACCACGCGGCCACGCGCGTCGTACGCGTAGCTCGTGGCATGGCCGAGCTGATCGGTCTTGGTGAGCACGCGTCCCGCGTCGTCGTGGGTGTAGATCACCTCGCCGTCGAGCGGGTCGGTCACGGTCTTCAGATCGCCGGGGAGGCCACCTTCCTCCTCCTCCTCGTAGTAGCTGTACGTCGTCACGCCGCCGCTGGCCGCCTGGTGCGTGAGGGTGTTGCCGTTCGCGTCGTACGTCCAGGTCTCGAAGGTCAGGTCCGGGTAATCGACGCGTGTCACGCGGTTTCCCGAGTCCCGCGTGTACGTCGTCGTGTTGCCCTCCTCATCGGTGAGGGAGGTCAGAAAACCGTCATCGTTGTACTCGTAGGTGCGAACGTGCTCATACGCGTCGGTGACGGTGAGCGGTCGGTTCGCAAAGTCGCGCGTGTACGTCGTCACCGCGCCGTTTGGCTCGGTCATGGACTCCAGGCAGCCGAAGCCGTCATCCGTGCGCGTGAACGAGGTGACTCTTCCCTCTGCGTCCGCGACCTTCGCGAGCAGGCCGTTTTGGAAGTAACGGTGGATCTCGGCGCCGCTCCCCTCGAGGATCTGCGGATGCTCTCCGGGTCCTAGTGGCAGGCTCAGCACCTCGACCTCAGTATCGGGATGCACCTCACGTAGGATGACGCCCGTGACGAGGTAGCTGCCGTTGCCGAAGTCGAAGATGGCGTCGTAGTTGTACTCGAAGCCCATGACGGCGTTCGGGCCGCCATCCATCGGATCGTACGCGCTCGCAAGCAGTGGACGGCCGGTGGTCTCGCTGTCGGCGCCGACCCACGTGTAGCTCGCGGCTTCGGTGCCTGGGTAGTCGACCGCGACGAGAACGGGTTTGTTGGTCGGCGACCAGGTGTCGTAGCCGTAGCTCACCTCGCGCCCGTCGCTCGTCGCCACGCTGGTGATGCACTCGACACCGGACACCGTGCCGCGGGTGATCTCGATGAAGCGCCCGTACGGGTTCTCGATCTTCGTGATCTTGCCGTTGGCGTCGTGCGAGAGCGTCCAGTAGGCGCCCTGTCCGTCCCGGACCTCGAGCATCCTGAACTTCGGCGAGCTGACGCGCTGGAAGTGAAACTCCCAGGCCTGCGGCGTGATCATGGTGTAGCCAACGGTCTCCCCGGGCCAGCGGTAGAGCCGATCGCCGTTGTCCACCGCGGGAGCGAGCTGCTCGCCGCCTTCGTCGGTCGCCTTGAAGTTGTGCTCGCGGCCATCCGGGTAGCGCACCTTGATGTCGAAGAACCCGAAGGTCGTCGACGAGAGCTGCCGCATCTCGTAATTCCAGTTGTGCTGCCACGTCTGCTGGTTGCCGAAGTCCCAGTAGTCCGCGTTGAAGCTCAGGGTGCGGCTGTTGTAGATGCGCCCGAAGGTGATGGGCGCGTTGCCGAAGGTCTCGATGTCCTTGACCTCGCGGATCAGGTTGCCCTGATCCGCGGACACGGGGTCTCCCACCGCCGGGCTCAGCGAGGTGCCGGCGCTGGAGTTCGGTATTGCCGCGCTCCCTGTGGTTGGCTGTTGGCTCGGCACCGGGCACGTGCTGTTGACGGGGTTGCGCTGCGAGTCGTTCGCGCATGAGCTGATGTATGGCTCGCAGGTGCCGAGCACGCAGGTCGTCGACGGGAAGTCACAGTCGTTGTCGCTCGTGCACGACTGCGCCCGCGATGGCGACGCCGCCACAGCCAGGACCACGAAGCCGAACCCGACGAGGAGCGACAAAGAATGGGAACGCCTGGTGGTCATGGATGCTCCGAGGTGTCAGCGACGATGTTCCGAGGTAGCTCGATCTGGCGTGGTGGTCCGGCGCGCCCGGTTGGCGCCTCGTTGCCGACCCACGCTTCCAGAATTTGCAGCTCGTCACCGCGAGTAATCGTGACGGTGTAGAGCCCACGATGGCCGCCAGCGGCGAAGGCGAAGCTGGTCGTCGCCGCGGGCAGCTCGACCTGGGGCTGCAGCTGAAGCCCGTTGATGACGCCGCCATCGTCGGCACGCACGGTCACAGCAGCGCCCGATGTTGAAGGGCGAAGGCGGATCTCGATGTGCTCGCCCGGCACCAGCAACACCCTGCGATTCGCTGACTCGAGCACGCCGGCGGAGCCGGCGCCTGTCCGGATGATGCCGTCGACAAGCGCGCGTTCCGGGAAGAGGGTTCGCACTGCCTCGGCTTTTCCGCCGGGGTCGTTCACAGCGGGCGCAACTTCCCTTCCGCCAGCAAAGTGCGGCGTTCCCGCGCTGCCGGCCTCATCGTCCCGGCGCGGGGCAAAAGCCTCAGCTCGCTCGACCTCGTCGCGTCGGACCAACAGGGCGACGGCCGCGACGAGGAGAGCCAAGGCGATCGCCAGTGCCGCCCAACGGAGCACGGACTTGCGCGCGCCATTGGTCGCAGCGAGACTCGATTCCATCGACCCCCCGGTCGTGAAGTGGGGCCGAGCCTATCCGACCGCCCGCGCGGAACGCAACGTCGCGCGGAGTCTCACCAGCCCGCAGGGTCGGTCGTTTCCGGACACATGTGTCCCGCCGTTGGATGTCACCATGACGGGTAAACACATCTGACATCCCGAGCACATCCAAGCGCCCGAAATACCTGCGTTGACATCATAGTGACATGGAGCCAGCGACCTCCTGGGTCATGGCCAAGAAGGCCACTCCCCAGCCGGCACGCTTTGCGTGTCGCCTGACGGCGACGGGCCGGCACGTGATGTCGAGGAGCGCAACGGCACTCTCTCCATCGCTGCCGCGGGAGCGGCGGAGGTCGCTGGCCACAACCAGACCCATAGGTAGACCGCACCAACCTGTTCTTCGGCGGCATCCGGGTGGGGCTCAGGCTCGGGCGACGGCCCCGCCGTCGCGTCGCCGCCCCAGCGGGCGACGGCGACGGCGACACCAAGAACGCGAAACGGCGCGACGTGTCGCGCGTCATGAGGCGGCGGCGCGCGGTCCGCGACCTGTTCCCGACGGAGGTCCGCCATGCTGCTGGATGAGACACCGAGCGGCAACCTGCTCCTGTTTTGGCCCGAGAACCGCGACGCCGGCGTCCGCATTACTCGCGGGGAAGTGCGGGTCATCGCCGACGCCTTCGCGCTGCTCGACGCGTGGGCCCGCGAGACCGACCAGCGCGCAGCCGGCGATGACGCCCGCGCGCCGTCGTGATCTGATCAGCCCAGCGAGGTGCACCATGGACGTGAAGACTTCCCGGTGGCTCGGCAAGTCGGCCAAGGCGATCGGCGTTGTGCGCGTGTCGTCCAAGAAGCAGGGCGACAACAACAGCCCCGGCGTACAGCGCGACGGGATCGCCGCGCACGCGAAGGCCATCGGCCTGCACCTGGTGGACATCGTGCAGATCGAGGAGAGCGCGAAGTCCTCCGACGCGCGCGTGAAGTTCCACGCCGCGCTCGCCCGCGCCAAGAAGGAGAAGGTCCGCCACCTGATCTTCTGGGTCTGGGACCGCACCACGCGCAACTTCACCGACTACGAGCTGCTCGAGGATCTGATCCGCAAGGACCAGGTCGTGCTGCACGTCGCGCACGAGCGCTGGGCGCTGCACGCGGGCTCAGACGAGGGCGACTGGCTCAAGGCCGAGATGAACACGCTGGTGGCGAAGACCTACTCCCGGCAGCTCTCGCGGCGCGCCAAGGAGTCGCAGGACGCCAAGGCGAAGGACGGTTGGTACCCGACGCGGCCCCCGACCGGGTACCGGAACGCCAAGCTCGTCGGGCCAAGCGGCGTGGTGAAGGACCGCGGCGGCACCATCGAGCTCCTGCCCGCCGGCCGCTCCCTGTTGCGCCGCATGTGCGAGCTGCGTCTCGCTGGGCACTCGTTGGAGGCCATCGGCGCGGCCGTCGTCGCCGAGGGCCTCTGGGCCGCTCTCGGCCGCAAGAACCGCGTGCTCCGCGCCGGTGACGTCGAGGCCATCCTCAAGCACGAGTTCTACGCCGGCTGGTTCACCTGGCGAGACGAGCGCTACCGTGGCAAACACGAGCCGATCTTCACCGCCGACGAGTGGGACCGCCTCCAGGCCACGTTCACGCGCGGCCACTACGGCTCGCCGCTCGCCGCCGCGGGAGCGCTCTCGGGCTTCCTCGCCTGCGCACAGTGCGGCTGCCGGATCACCTACGACCCGAAGGTGAAGCAGAGCGGCAAGCGCTACGACTACTACCGCTGCGCCAACGGCCACCGGGCCCACGCCAAGCGCGTCCACATCACCGAGGCGCAGCTCCTCGGCCAGTTCGAGACGGCCATCGCCAACATCGAGATGCCCGAGGCGCTCGCGGCCGAGATCTCACGCGTGTTGCGGGAGACGCACGAGGTCACGCGCAGCGAGCGCCGCCGCGAGATCGCCGCCCTGAGGCGCACGCTGGAGGAGGTCCAGGCGCGGGACGACAAGCTGGTGTCGCTCTACATCGACGGCAAGCTCGACGACGTCACCTACGCCCGCCAGCGCGACCTGTTCATGACCGAGCGCCACCAGGCCGCCGAGCGCCTGAGCGCCGCGAGCGAGGAGCTCGACGACAAGTACCTCGCCACCGCCGACCGCATTTTCGAACTCGCCAAGCGCGCGAGATCGTTGTGGAACCAGCGCAGCCCCGCGGAGAAGCGCCAACTGCTCGAGATGGTGCTTTCGAACCCGCGCCTCGACGGCGTAACGGTCCGTTGGGAAATGAAAAAGCCCTTCGCCATCCTCGCGGAAATGACGAAGGGCAACGATTGGCGCGCCCGGTGCGATTCGAACGCACGACCTTCGGCTTCGGAGACCGACGCTCTATCCAGCTGAGCTACGGGCGCGTGCCCCCCGCGTACACGCTCGCGCCCCCGCAGGCAACGCGTCAGGTCCCCATGGACTTGTCGAGGATGTCGAAGGCAGGCCGCAGGCCCGCCCAGCCCGTCCCGTCGACGCCGAGGAGCACGTCGCGGCTGCCCTGCGGCGGCACGTGGCGGATCAGGCCCTTCCAGTTGAGCGCCGGGAAGTTGACCTCGGTCTTCTCGGCCTTGTCGTTGAGCTCGCGCAGCTTGGCGTCGAGGGCGGCCCGATCGAGGCGCGGATCGCCGACCACGGCGATGTACTCCTTGATCATGTTGTCGACCTTGGTCTTCGACGGCGGGTCCATGTGGTCGTAGCCCATGGCGTCCTTCATGGTCTTCTGCATCTCGGCCGAGCCGAGCATCTGCGCCTGGAACTTGGCGCCGATGGCCCAGCCGAAGGCCGCCGCGAGCTGCGGCAGCGGCGTCTGCGCCGGCAAGCCGAGCATGTTGGCGACCCCGGCGGTGATGGCCGCGCCCTGCGCGCCCGCAGCCTGCACGCGCTCCGCCAGACGCTGCGCGAGCCCTTTGGCGATGCTCTCGCGCGGGAATGCCGTGGCCATCATGCCCTGCACCAGGCCGCCGATGTGCTGCGGCTTGACGATGAGCCCGTTGGCGTCGACGTCGAGGGCGCCCTTGTCCTTGAGCGGCGGCAGCCCGTCGAGCGAGAGCTTGAAGGGCCGGTGCTGCATGTTCTGCTGCACGAGCTTGTCGTACTGCTCTTGCGTGATGAGCTTCTTGGCGAGCACCGCCTTCCAGCCGAGCTCGGCGGGCTTGCTGTAGTCCGCGGTGGCGGCGCGGAACTCCGTGTCCATCTTCTTCAGGTAGTCGAGGGTCTCGGGCTTCATCAGGCCCTTGTCGACGGAGGCCTTGTTGAGCGGCACCATGGTGGCAGCGTGGATGCACGCGACGATGCCCTCGGCGCAATAGAAGGTGCGATCGCGCATCTCGGTGGCCGCGTTGGCGTCACCGGCCAGCACCTTGGCCGTCAGGTCGAGGCGTGAGCCCATGTCCTGCGGCGTCAGGTCCTCCATGGGCGAGAAGTGGTAGTCGTTGAACCCCGTGCGCGTGTCGTTGTTGGTGAAGGGAACGCCCATGGCGAACAAGAGCTCGTAGCTCTTGACCGTGTCGTAGTAGCTCTTCTTCTCGGCGGCGCTCGGCGGCGTGCCCGAGAAGCGCATGTCGTCGATGGACCAGCGCGACACCAGCGGCGTGTAGTTGCCGTTCAGGTGGTGGCCGTAGCCCACGGGCCAATCGGTGAAGATCACCTGCTTGTTACCGCTGGCGTCGACGCCGACGTCGAGGGAGCCGCGGTGCGTGGTGCCCTTGACGCCGCGGTCGTCTTTGAAGGCCACGCCGAGCTTGTCGTTCTCTGGGCCCGCCACCCATACGCCCTGCTCCCGGTGCGTCATGTCCTTCACGAAGATGCCGGTGTCCTGCATCTTCTCGAGCGCGGCGATCAGCTCCGCGTTGTTGGCGCCGTTGAGCAGCACGTTGTTGCCCATCTTGCCGGGCGCCGTTGCGTATTGGTTCGTGTGGGTCTCGATGGCGATGGTGCCACCGAGGAGCTGGGCGAGCTGCGCGTCGGGGATCATGTTCTTTGGGTCGATCTCGACGACGCCGCGGAACAGGTCCGAGGGCTTCTTGACGTACTTGCCTACCTGCTCGCGCGTGAGGCCGCAGGTCTGCTCGGCGTGCTGCTTGGCCTTGCCGGGGTTGATGGCGGCGTCGGCGTCTTGCACGCCCGGGATGCCGGCCACAGCCACCGGCAGCGTCTTGGCACCGGGCACCACCGGTGTCTGACCGCCGCGAATGGTAGCCAAGGTAGAGGCGCCGAGCTTGTCGGCCTCGCCCGGCTTGAGGCTGCCGAGCAGGCGCGCCAGCGCGGCCTGCACCTCGGGGCTCGAGCCGAACTTGGTGACGACGTCACCGATCCACTGCTGCTCCACCTTGGAGAGCTTGGTGCCGAGGTTGCCTTCGGCCTGGATCTTCTGCGCCACCGTCTGGGCGGTGTCTTGCGCGCTGAGGGTGGGGAGGCGCTGCGGGGTGCGGGTGATGACGGGCATGGGGGCTCCGAGATGCAGTAGGGCGCTTGTTCTATCCCGTTGGGCCTGGAATTGGCCGGGCATGGGGCCCTCGCTCGCGCTCACCTGGTTCGCCGGCACCCTCGAGCTGCGTGGGCTCGACGCTGGCGCGGCCGCGCCGCCCGGGTGCGCGTGGGACGAACGCGACGCCTGTCACAGGGCGCCCGCCAGCAGCTACGCGGATCTGGTGCTGTGGGCGCGCGATCGCGGCCTGACCCTCGAGGACCGGGCACGCCGCTACCAGGAGCTGACGCAAGGGGCGCGCGGGCTACCGCCCTCGCGCCCCTTCCAGAGCGAGGCGCTCGACGCATGGCGTCGCGCGCGCGGGCGCGGCGTCGTGGTGCTGCCCACGGGCGCCGGCAAGACCCACGTGGCCCTGCGCGCCATCGACGACCGACGCCGCAGCACGCTGGTGGTGGCGCCCACGCTCGACCTGGTGCGCCAGTGGCACGAGCTCTTGCGCGACGCCTTCGGCGGCGACGACGACGCGGGCGCCATCGGCGTGCTCGGCGGCGGCCAGCACGAGGTGCGCCCGCTGACGGTGTCGACCTACGACTCCGCGTGGGCGCACATGGAGCACCTGGGCGCGCGCTTCGGCCTGGTGGTGTTCGACGAGGTGCACCACCTGTGCGCCGAGAGCTACGCGCAGGCCGCGCGATTGTGCCTCGCGCCCTATCGCTTGGGCCTGACGGCCACGCCCGAGCGCGCCGATGGCCGCGAGGCGCTGCTCGAGGAGCTGGTGGGTCCCATCGTCTATCGCAAGGAGATCGACGAGCTCGAGGGCGAGTGGCTGGCGGAGTACGACGTGGTGCGCCTCGAGGTCGCGCTGTCCGACGCCGATCGCGTTTCGTACGACGCCGCGCGCGCCGAGTACCGTGCCTTCGTCCAGAAGAGCGGCGTGCGCTTGTCGTCTCCGCAAGGGTGGAATGAGCTGGTCAAGCGCGCCGCGCGCAGCGCCGAAGGACGGGCGGCGCTGGCGGCGCACCGTCGTCAGCGCGCCATCGCGTTCGCGGCGCCCCAGAAGCTCGACGAGGTCGAACGCCTGCTCGCGTTGCACGCGGGCGTGCGCACGCTCATCTTCACCGATGACAACGCCACCGCCTACGCCATCGCGCGGCGCTTCCTGGTGCCGGTCATCACGCACCAAACCAAGGTGCGCGAGCGCAGCGCCGTGCTGCGCGCGTTCTCCGACGGCACGCTGCCGGTACTGGCGACCTCGCGCGTGCTCAACGAGGGCGTCGACGTGCCCGACGCGCAGGTGGCCATCATCGTCTCGGGTACCGGCAGCGTGCGCGAGCACGTGCAGCGCCTCGGTCGCGTGCTGCGTCGTCGCGAGGGGAAGCGCGCGGTGCTCTACGAGCTGATCACCGCCGGCACCGGCGAGGCGCACACCAGCGAGCGCCGGAGGGATCACGTTGCTTACCGTTGAGCACGTGCACGTGCGCCGACGCGCCGGCGTGGTCGAGCTGGTGCCGCTCACCGACGCGGCGCGCGCGCAAGCCCGTGCGCTGGCCGCCTGCGGCCTCGAGGTCGTGCGCGCGCACGAGGGCATGGCGCGCGCCGCGCTCGACGACGCCCTCGACGACGCCCTCACGCTCCCCGACGACGCCAGCGCGGGCGATCGACGCCTGGCGCTCGCCTGCAAGCGCGTGCTGCTCGACGCCTGCGACTTCACGGTGCCCGACGGCGAAGCGCCCGAGGCGCTGCGCGCCGCGCTGTTCTCGGCGGCGGCGCGCGCGCGAGCGAGCGGCGGCTTCGCGCGCGCCCGGGTCGTCGACGAGGTCGCACGCGAGCACGGCCTGCCGCCCGACGACGTGGAGCGCCTGCTGTTCGCGGACCTGCCCGACGCGCACACGGTGGGCCGCATCGACATCGCCGACGTCGACGAGATCGACCGGCGCCTCGACGTGGGGCGTCTGCAAGCCGTGCTGCTGCGCGCCACGCGCCTGACCGTGACCGTGACGGGGACACCGGCGGAGCTGCGCGGGTTGCTGCGCGCCGCCAAGCTGCACCAGCTCCTGTTCGAAGTCGAGAGCGCCGACCTCGATGACACCGACGAAGCAGTGCGCGTGACCATCGAGGGGCCGCTGTCCCTGTTCTCGTCGAGCACGCGCTACGGCCTGAAGCTCGCGCTCCTGGTGCCCGCCATCCGTCGCTGCCGGCGCTGGCACATCGAGGCGCAGGTGCGCCTGCACAAGGGCCGAGGCGTCGAGACCTTCGTCGCCGGCGGCGAGCGCACCTCGGACGCGCCGGACGCGGACCAGCTGCACCCGCTGGCGGCCAAGTTGCTCGCGGACCTCGAGAGCGGCGGGGGTCCCTTCTCCGCTGCTGCGGCGCGCGACATCTTGCGCGTGCCGGGGACGGGCGCGTTCGTACCCGATCTGGTGCTGACCCACGGGGCCACGGGCGAACAGGTGTTCGTCGAGATCCTCGGCTTCTGGAGCCGTCAGGCCGTGTGGCGCCGCGTGGAGCTGGTAGAGCGCGGGCTGCCCTTCAAGGTCGTCTTCTGTGTGTCCGATCGCCTGCGCGTCAGCGAAGAGGCGCTGCCCGAGCTGTCGTCGAGCACGCTGGTGGTCTTCAAGGGCGCGCTGCCAACCGCGCGCGTGGTCGAGCGCGCGCTCCGCCTGACAGCCGGTTGAGCAGCGCCGGAGCGGTGCTAAGGTCGGCCCATGACCGATCGTCGCCGCTCCGATCGCAGATCCCGCGCGCAGCCGATCGCCCGTGACCGCCGCGCCACGGATCGGCGTTCTCGCGACCGGCGCACCGCCAGTCGCATCCCCCTCGATCTCTGGGTCGAGGAGGAGAAGGGCAACGAGCTGTACTTTCGGCGCACGGGCAACGTGTCGCTCGGCGGCATCTACTTCGAGCAGACCATCCCGCACGCACTCGGCACGCGCGTGAAGCTGCGCTTCTCCCTCCCCGGCTCCACCGACGTGATGGAGGCAGCGGGCGAGATCGTGAACACGCCCCAAGTGAAGGACGGGCTCGGCATGGGCCTGCGCTTCACCGAGGTGAGCCCCGCGGTGCTACGCGCCCTCGGCCGCTACCTCGAGGAGAACGCGGAGTAGCCACGTGGCGTCACGAGCTGCCAGGAAGCCGTCGCGAACGGCCTGCCGGCGCCAAAGCGCGGGCCGGACCGCGAGGCGAGCGCATTGGCGTACCTGACGCCAGCGGTGGGTCGGCAACGCAGCCCGCGAGCCGCGCAGCAGCTTCGCTCGTAGATGCTCAGCGCGACAGCAGCGTGTTGTCGGGCCGACGTGGCGCCTCGCCGGTGCCGCGTGGCGTCGCGCGCTGGCCCTGGAACACCGGCCCGAGGTTCGCGTTGATCTGCGCCCACAGGCTATCGGCGTTGGCGCCCTCGACGACGGAGCCGATGGGGCACGCCGGCGCGCACTTGCCGCAGTCGTTGCAGCGCGCGGGATCGATCGCCATCCACGGCTGTCCCTCGCTCGGGTACCCCGCGGGGATGGCGCGAACAAAGTGGATCGCGTCTTGCGGGCACACCTGCTGGCACGCCGCATAGACCTCGCCGACGCACTTGGCGGTGTTCACGTAGGTCATGGTCCCTCCTTCAGCCGTTCTTCGGTGTCTTGCGCGTCAGGAGCCGCTCGATCAACCCCTGTGACGCATTGGTCAGCTCCACGAACACGACGCCCATGCCCGGCACGGGTTGGCCCGGGGGTACCACGCGCGTGACCTCGCCGATGCCCTCGACGGTCTCGAAGTCGTCGTGGATGACGGTGAAGCGCAGGTCCACCTTGGTGCCCACGGGCAGCGGATCGTCGGTGCGGATGAAGACGCCGGTGCGCGAGATGTCGCTGACGTACTCGCTGATGAACTCCTCGATGGAGCGGAATTCGTGGTTGATCACCACGCGCTCTGCCTGCCGGCGGGTGGGGCGCTGCTCGTCGGTCATGCGGTGCCCTTCGCTTCGCGCTGGTCCTTCTTGCCCTTGCTCTGTGAGTCGGCGGCCTCACGGCTGGTGCCGAAGATGTCGAACTGCTCCTGGTGGAATGAGCCGCGGGGACGCGCCAGGATCTTCTTGCCGCTCGCGGTCTCGACACCAGCCAGCGTCTCGGCCTCCTCGCCCACCATGACGTCGATGACCTCGGGGTGCGCCTGCACCACGACCACCGGCTCGAGCAGACCCGGCGCCTGCCGCTCGAGGGAGCGGAAGATGTCGTACGCCACGGTGCGCTTGCTCTTGAGCGTGCCCTTGCCCTCGCAATACCAACAGGTCTCGGTGAGCTGCCGACCCAGGCTCTCGCGCGTGCGCTGGCGCGTCATCTCCACCAAGCCGAGCTCGCTCATTTTGACGACGTTGCACCGCGCGCGATCGGCGGAGAGCGCCTCCGAGAGCGACTGGAGCACGCGCTCGCGGTGACGCTCGTCCTCCATGTCGATGAAGTCGATGATCACCATGCCGCCGATGTTGCGCAAGCGGAGCTGGTACGCCACCTCGCGCACCGCCTCGAGGTTGGTGCGTAGGATGGTGTCTTCCAGGTTGCGCTTGCCCACGAAGCGGCCGGTGTTGACGTCGATGGCGGTGAGCGCCTCTGCTTGATCGATGACCAGGTAGCCGCCCGACTTGAGCCACACGCGCCGGCTCATGGCGCGCTGCAGCTCGGTCTCGATGCCGAGGTGCTCGAACAGCGGCTCAATGCCCTGGTAGTGCTGGATGCGCGGCACCAACGAGGGATCGAGCAGGCCCACGAAGCGCGTCAGCTTCTCGAACGAGACCGTGTCGTCGACGATGAGCTTGTCCACGCCGCCGGTGAAGGTGTCACGCGTGGTGCGCAACACGATATCGAGCTCGGGCTGCACCAGCGACGGCGCCGACGCCTTGGTGGCGCGCTTCTCGATGTCGCGCCACAGCGTGATGAGGAATTCCACGTCGGCCGCGAGCTTGTCGGCCGACAACCCCTCGGACACGGTGCGTACCACGAAGCCGCCCACGTCCGGGTGCTCGGCGTCGACGTAGCGCGGCCGCAGCTCCTCCAGCAACGCGCGCAGTCGCGCGCGCTCCTCGTCGTTGGTGATGCGCCGAGAGATGCCGATGTGCTTGTGCGTCGGCATGTACACCACGTGGCGCCCAGGCAGCGACACGTTGCAGGTGACCCGCGGTCCTTTGGTGCCGATGGCGTCCTTGGTGACCTGCACCAGCACCTCTTGGCCCTGGCGCAGCAGCTCCTCGATGCGCCGCTCGCGGAGCGCCAAGCGCTTCCTCTTGTAGGCCGGCAGCTTCTCGGTCTTCTCCTCGGCGGGGCGCTCGGCCTCGTCCTCGCCTTCGGCCGGCGCGTGGGCCTCATGCTCTTCTTCGTCGAGCGGCTCATCGGGTGGCACCACGTCGCCCACGTAGAGGAAGGCGGCGCGCTCGTGGCCGATCTCCACGAACGCGGCCTGCATGCCGGGCAGCACCCGCTGCACGCGCCCGAGGTAGATGTCGCCCACGATGCCGCGATCGCGGTGCCGCTCGATGAACACCTCGGTGACAACGTTGCTCTCGAGCAGCGCCACCCGCGTCTCGTAGGAGGTCACGTTCACGACGAGCTGGTCGCCCACGCGAACGCGTTACGACCTATGGCGCGCGGGCACAAGCGGGGCTCAGGCGGGGACGAGCTCACCCTTGGGGGAGCGCACGATCGACGACGTGGGGAAGCTGGTGTCGTGCTCGTGCACCAGGGTGATGCGCTCGGCGGCGCACAGCTCCACGAGGCGCCGCTTCTCCTCCATCACCACGACGGGGCGCAGGTCGTAGCCCATGTGCCACGGCACCGGCACGTGCGCGCGCGTCGGCACCATGTCGGCCCCATAGAGCGCCCGCTGGTCGCGCGCGCCCGCCAGCGGCAGGAGCTGCCCCGTGGTGTGGCCTTCGCAGACCAGGGCCTCGAGCTCCGGCAGGATGTTGGCGCGACCGCCGGCGTCCTCGACGAGCACCACGCGATCGCGCTCCGGTCCATCGAGCGGTGCCCAGCACTGCGCGCGAAAGGAGCCGCGATCGCGCTCGTTGGGCGCGTGCGCGTGCTCCCAAGCGCGCCGGCCGACGTGCACGCGCGCGTTCGCGAAGGTGAGGCGAGCGATGCCGCTCGCGTCGAGGCGCGCCACGTCGCCAGCGTGGTCGAAGTGCAGGTGGGTCAGCACCAGATCGGTGATGGCGGCGGCCGCCACGCCCGCCGCAGCCAGCGACGCGTCGAGGTGCCCCTCGATGCGGTAGATGTCGCGCTCCTTGTCACTCCACTGCGCCCCCATGCCGCAGTCGACGAGCACCGTCCGCTGGCCGTCGCGCAACAACATGCAGCGCGTGTCGAGCGGGATGCGGTTCTTGTCGTCGGCGGGGATCTTCTTCTCCCACAAGGGCTTCGGCACGATGCCGAACATGGCCCCGCCGTCGAGCGCGAAGGTCCCCGCCGAGATCAGATCGAGGTGCCAGCGGCCGAGGTTCATCGTCGCTCCCGTGGGCCGCTGCGTCGCAGCACCGCCCCCTCCCGCGCGTCGTCTCCCGTGGCACGGACTCCTCCCCCGAAATCGGTGGAGGCCCTGGCAACCCTTCTGCGGGCTCCCCCGATCTCGGGGAACGATTGAGGCGCCTCGCGATCCTCAAGGAGGAGGCTGACGGAGCGCCATTAGATGATGCCGCGCGCGCGCTTCTGCACCGGCAAGCCCGCGTAGGTGCCCTTGATGCGGCCCAGGCGCTGGATGCGACGCTCGGCGAGCGCGTTGGCCGCGCGCAGCGTCGTGATCTTCTCGTCGCGCGCGATCTGGTAGATGGACGTGATGATGTTGTAGATGCTCGCTGCCTGCTGCACGGCGCGCTCGCGGTTGTAGCCCTCGAGCTCGTTGGCGACGTTGATCAGGCCGCCGGCGTTGATGACGTAGTCGGGCGCATACAGGATGCCCTTCTTCTCCAGCGCCACCGAGTGCTTGTCCTCGTCACCGAGCTGGTTGTTGGCGCTGCCGGCGATGATGCCGCACTTGAGCATCGTGATGGTCTCGTCGTTGATGACGGCGCCGAGCGCGCAGGGCGCGAACACGTCGCAGTCGACGGCGTAGATCTTCTCCGGCGCGACGATCTCGACGGAGCGGAAGTCGGTGGTGACGCGCCGCAGGTTCTCCTGGTCGATGTCGGTGGCGAACACCTTGGCGCCATCGCGCGTCAGGTGCTGCACCAGGTGGTAGCCGACCGCGCCCACGCCCTGGACCGCGACCTTTTTGCCCTCGAGGCTCTCGTTGCCCGTGTGCCACTTGAGCGAGGCCTTGATGCCCTCGTAGCAGCCGAGCGCGGTGACCGGCGAGGGATCGCCGGAGCCGCCGAGCGCGCGCGAGATGCCGGTGACGAAGTCGGTCTCCATGCGCACCCACTCCATGTCGCGCACGGTGGTGCCCACGTCTTCGGCGGTGATGTAGCGGCCCGCCAGCCCCTGCACGAAGCGACCGTAGGAGCGAAACAGCGCTTCGCTCTTGTCGGTCTTCGGGTTCGCGATGATGACGGCCTTGCCACCGCCGAGGTTGAGGCCGGCAGCGGCGCTCTTGTAGGTCATGCCGCGCGAGAGCCGCATCACGTCGCGCAGGGCCTGCTCCTCGTTGTCGTAGGGCCACATGCGGCTGCCGCCCAGCGCGGGCCCGAGCGTGGTGTCGTGCACGGCGATGATCGCCTTCAGCCCCGAGTCTTGATCCTGGCAGAACACCAGCTGCTCGTGATCCTTCTTGGCCAGCTCCTCGAACACGCCCATGGAATCCTCCGCCTCGTGGGTCGACGCGGCGTGGGTTAGGCCACGACGGCGCGGGACACAAGCGCCCATCGCGCAGCGACGCGCAGCGTCAGGTCGGCAGCGCACCGTCGAAGACGCGCCGCGCGGGGCCGGTCATCCAGACCGCGCTGCCATCCCGCGGCACACACACCGCGAGCGCGCCGCCCGGCAGGCGCACGCGCACGTCCACGTCGTGGGGCACGAGCCCGGCACGAGCGAACGCCGCCGCCACCGCGCACGCGCCGGTGCCGCAGGCCTGGGTGAGGCCCACGCCGCGCTCCCAAACGACGACGTCGATGCTGCCGTCTGGCGCGCACCGCGCCCACTCGACGTTGGTGCGCTGGGGAAAGCGCTGGTCGCGCTCGATGGCCGCGCCCATGGTGGTGGCGAGGTCGAGCGGCGGCAACTCCGGCACCTCGAGCACGACATGGGGGTTGCCCATGGAGACGGTGGTGGCGAGCCAGTCGTCGCGCCCCAACGCCGTGCGGAAGCTCGCCGCCGTGAACTGCGACGGCTCGGTGAAGCGCGCGGGCCCCATGTCGACGCGCACGCGCCGCTCATCGTTCGCGCCGACGGGCGCCGCCAGCACGGTCGCGCCGCGCGCGCCCGCGTCGGTGTCGACGACGTGAGGCGCGCCGGGCTGCACCGCCCCGCGCTCACACAGGTAGAGCGACACGCAGCGCAGGCCGTTGCCGCACATCTCCGCCACCGAGCCGTCGGCGTTGGTGAGGTGCATGCGCGCCACGGCGCCCGGCGTGCGCGGCAGGAGCAAGGTCAGCACCCCGTCGGCACCCACGCCGCGGTGGCGATCGCACAGCGCCGACAGGGCCGCCGCCGGCAGGGAGGGCGCCTCGCGCTCGCGCTCGTCGAGGAGCACGAAGTCGTTGCCGAGCCCCTCGAGCTTGCAGAAGGCGCGCGCCATGAGCAAACAGGTAGCGAGCCGCCGGGCGCACGTCTATGGATCTCGCCCGCCGCTTGTGGAATGACCCGCTCATGCGTGCAGCGCTCCTCCTGCCCATCCTTGCGACCTTGACGGCGTGCCCGAGCTACACCGTGGTCCCCGACGCCGACCGTGAGCAGCTCGAGCGCGCGCACAACGGACAGCTGCTGTTCTTCCGCCACTCCATGTTCGTGGGGCAGTTCTACGACGACGATCGCTATCGCCTGGTGCACGATCGCCGCTTCGAAGAGCTCACCTACCTGCGCACCGTCGAGGGCGACCCCATCCCGCCACCGGCCGCCGAGGGCATCATCCCCGCGGGCACCCGCGTGCGCATCGAGCGCCTCGAGTGGCCCTCGGGTGAGGTGGTGTTCCGCCGCCCGCTCTACACGCCGCGCTACACCACCTGGGTGGTGCTGCGCGTGGCCGCCGACCGCGGCCCCGAGGTCACGGTGGAGCGCGAGCAGCGTCACATCCTGCTCCTGCCCGGCGGCATCGTCGACGGCGAGTCCTTCGACCTCTGGTTCGACGCCGCGCTGTCATCGGAGGATCCGAACCCGTGGCTCTTGTCGCTGCCAGAAGACCAGCAGCACGCCATCGCGCTCAAGCGCGCCGTGCCTGGCATGGACTACGACGCGCTCACCGCGGCGCTGGGCTTCCCCGACACCATCACGCGCGACGCCGTCGACGGCAGCACGCGTGAGGTGGCGGTGTTTGGCGCCGTCAGCGTGCTGCTGAAGGACGGCGTGGTCGAGCGGGTGTCGGATCCGAGCCCGCAAGGCTGAGCCCGAGGTTGACAGTGCCCTCGCTGGGATCTGGAGGAACGATGGAGCGCGTCTCATCTCTCGTCATGGCGGGCGCCCTCGCCCTCTCGCTCGCGCAGGGCGCGCGCGCCGAGGACGCGCCGGCGGCCGTGCCGGCCAAGGCCCCGGAGCGCGTCACCGAGCCCTGTGGTGAGGGCGGCCCCGAGCTGACCCCGGTGGAGCGCGCCGAGAAGGAGCGCCAGAAACACAGCGCGCGGCTCACGAAGCTCGACCAGCTCGAGCAGGTCGGCAAAGACAGCGCGAACCAGGCGCTGCTCGCGTCGGTGGCGCGCATGCGCGACAAGGAGAACGCCCGCCACGAGCGGGTGCTCGCGCGCTTGGAGTCGATGCAGGTGCAGCGCGATCAGAAGCTCGAGCAGCGCCAGGAGCGCCGCGAGGAGAAGGCCGAGCGCCGCAAAGACCGTCGAGAAGCGCGCGCCGAGAAGCGCGCGAAGGGCAAGGCGGCCAACGACCAGGCCGCACCCGCAAGCCCCTGAGGACTGCCATGCACCACTGCCGAGCACTGTTCTTGGTCGCCGTCATCGCTGCGCTCACAGGGTGCGAGGGATCGACGCCGACCCCCGCCGCACCCGCCGCGCCACCAACGCCCCCGGTGGCGCCGGCACCCACGACGGCCACGTCGCCTGCCCCAACGCCTGAGCAGCCCCTTACCGCGCAGAACGCTGATGCTGTGGCCAAGGCCCTCGAGGCCGAGATCGACTCGGACAAGGACTGAGGCTCGGCTGATCAGCCGATAGCCCGGTCGCAGGGCCAAGCCATTTCAAAGACAGCGGAATTCTCCGACGTAGGTGAGGTGCGTCACGAAGCGCCAGATCCTGATGTGTCGTTTGTCTCCACACACGCAACGCCATCGGACCACATCCGATGCTCAGGAAAGAAACAGCGCGTCAAACGCAGGAGCACAACATGTCGACCCTCTCCGTCACCAAGAAGATCAAGTCCGCGATGGCCGATGCCTTCATCACCAAGGTCGAGGCCGAGAGCCTGGTCAAGGAGGCCGAGAAGGGCCCCGTCACCATCGGCGAGGCCAAGGCCATCGCCGACCTCTTCGATCGGGGCAACCGCGAGGTGCCGCCGGGCATGATGGTCACCTTGGCCATCCCCGAGCACCCCGGCGACGTCGTCATGGAGGCCGGCGCCAAGGATGCGCTCAACGCGTTCTTCCAGAAGAACCAGATCCCGGCCGGCGCGGAGAAGAAGCTCATGCTCGAGCGCATCGACTCGGCGCTCGCCAAAGGTGGCTGGGGTACGCCGCTCGACAAGGCGCCCGACACCAAGAAGCTCTTCCTCGTACGCCTGCCCTACCCCGAGGGCGCCGCCGACTACCCCACGCGCAACGCCTTCGTCGACCTCAAGAAGGGCGAGTTCTACCTCTCCGTCTCGGGCGGCCTCTTGCCCCCGGGCGTGCTGCCCACGCGCTGGTTCGGGCCGACCAAGCTCGGTGAGGCGCTGCCGAAGAACCTGCGCGCCACCCTCGAGGCCAACGCCCGTAGCATCGTCGCCAACGACGCGGGCTTTGCGCTCTCGCGCTCGGACGCCGTGCTGGTGGACACCATCAAGCCGAACGACCGCGGCACCTACGACGTCGTCTTCAAGGTCGCGCACTTCCTGAACCACAGCGTGCGCGCGCGCCTGCCCATCGAGGTCGACGCCAACGGCAAGTTCGTCGCCGCGGGCTGACCCGCCGGGCGGTGCCACTGTCCCCGTCGTACCGTCGTGCACAGCCCGAGGCGTCCCTCGGGCTGTGCGCGATCGGCCGCTTGCGACGCTGATGGACGCGGCGCTCGCGCTGCACGCGGTGGGGTCAGGGCCGGCGCCAGCGCGCTCGAGCTGCCTGCACCGGAGGCGACCGTGCCGCGGGAGCGCTACAGCGGAGACCAGTTGTGTTGATCGAGCCCGGCGCAGGGACTTGCCAGGAGCCCAAGGAGTACCGCAGCCGCGTACCTGGTGGTACGCGGCGAGGACGCGACGCAGGGATCGTGGCAAGGACCAAGCCCGGCGACCATCAACGCAACTGGTCTCCGCTGTAGGGTGGGGCACGGGAGGACGCCATGAGCGACACATTCGAGAGCGTCTGGCGCGAGCTGCACGGACGGCCGCTGCACCCCACCGCCGCTGCGTGGGCAGCCAGCGCCGCCAATGAGCTGTCGGTGTATCGGCCGGCGGGCTTCCGCCAATGCGCCAACGTGTTCGAGGCCGCGGTGGCGTCGTCGGCCGACAGCCACCGACTGAACCTTTGGGAGCCGTTCATGAGCGTGCTGCCGGCGGTGACGCTCGGCAACGGCGACATGCTGTTTCTCTACGTGCCGGGGCCGCACGAGCCGCAAGCGACGCCTGCGGCGCTGCTGTGGAACCACGAGCGCGATGCGTTCGAGCCGGCCAGCGACGACGACGTGGCGGAGGCGGAGGCAGCGCTGCCGCGGGGCAGCGTCGACGCGCCGCTGCGCTTCGCACGCCGGAGCGCCTTCATCGTCGAGCTGCTCGCGCGCGGGGTGTTCGACCTCGACCTGTACCTGCACGCAGAGCAGATCGGGTGGGAGCACCCGGCGCTGCTCACCAACGTGCGCAACTGGCCGCCGACCGCGATGTACGCGATGTGGCTGGCGTTCTTCTCTGGCAACGACGCCGCGCTCACGAAGGTGCTTGGGGCGGCTGAGCAGAGTGAGGCGCGCTGGATCAAAGACAGCGCCGCGCTCATCCGTGAGCTGCTCGCGGGGCGCTCCGAGGTGGGCGCCCTCAAGAAGGTCGGCGCGCTGCGAGTCGAGGTCGCCCGCACCATCGCCGACCCCGCCGTGGCCGCGCGGGCGGCCAATGCACGACGCCGCGCCGACCTCGATCGCCGCTTGCTCGCGACCTCGGGTCCAGTGCGCCTGGTGCGGGATGACGCCGAGGGCGCACCGGCAACGCTGGTCACAGAGGCGAGCCTCGGTGACCTGTCGCTGCACGTCGTCGAACAGCGACCCGGGCGCTTTCGGCTGGTGCTGCGCTCGCAGGGACGCGCGCTGTCCGCGATGGCGCTGCGCGGCACCGGCGGAGCGCCCGAGTACGCACCCGCCTTCGCCGTCGTCCAGGGCGCGCCGACGCCGGCGGTCGCGCTGGTACGACCCGCCAACGCGGCGGCGCCGATGGCACCGAACAACGGCCTCGTCACCGTCGTTTGCATCAGCGGCAGACGCCTGGTGCAGGTGACGGGCTTCGAGCTCGACGTCGAGCGGCTCGACCACCGAGACGGCGCGTTGATCGCGCGCGCCGGAGACGGCGTGGGCTACCGCGTGGTGATCGACGGCGAGCTCCCTGCGCCGCAGGCGTTGGCGCCCTTGCCCGGGCGCCCGGTCGAGGAGCCCGGCGCCTCGCCGCCTTTGGATCTCGGTGGTAACCGGGTCGAGCTGACAGCCAGCGCGCTCGTGGTGTCGCGCGGCACCACGGTGCTCTTCGAGGAGCCGATGACCGATGCGTACGCGCTCGCCGTGGTGCCGGCGCGCCGGATGGTCGCCATCCACAAGCTCGACTTCGAGCTTCGCCCGACCGTCGACGTCTACTGGGTGCGCCCGCTCACCGGCCCGGTGGCGGCAGGCGAGGGGTGCTGCAGCTGGATCGCGTTCCCCATGGATGGCCTCGATGTTCGCATGGCCAGCACCAACGACGCGCTGTTCGTCCACGACGGGCGCGCGTGGATCGAGATCGACGCGGCCAAGCTGACCGAGGTACCGAGCTGGATCAAGGCGCGCGGCTGGCTCGCCTGACGATCGCGACGACGAGAGCCTGTCGTGAGCGACGGAGACGCTGGAGGGCAGCGCCCCTGCGCCTGCTCACGGGTGTCGTGCCCCGTGGTCCCGGCCGCGCAGCGCGGATCCAGCGCTCAAGGCCCGGCGTCGACAGCGGCGTCACCGGCGTCTGCTGCCTGCCGCGCCTTCATCTCCGCCATCAGCTCCGCCATGGTCTTCGGCTTGCTCGGCGCGGGCGCACCTGCGGCTCCACCCGCGTCGACGTCGACGCCACCGTCACCCTTGGCCTTCATGTCGGCCATCAGCTCGGCGAGCGTCTTGGCGCGCGCGGGACCGGCGTCGACCGCCGCGCTCGGCCCAGCATCCACCACGGCGGGCTGCGCGCGTGGCTCATCGTCGACGACGGCCTCGCTGCCCATGAGGCGCAAGAGCCCCAGTGACATGCCCGGCACCCACGTGATGACCAGCAGGCTCACGAACATGATCGCCAGGGTCGGCAGCACCGCACGTATGACGAAGCCCAGGCTCTTCTTGAACAGCGTCGACGACACAAACAGGTTGAGACCCACCGGCGGGGTCAGGTAGCCGATCTCGAGGTTGACGATGAAGACAATCGCCATGTGGATGGGGTGGATCTGCATGGCCAGCGCCATGGGCGCCAACATGGGCGCGATGATCAAGATGGCGCTCATGATGTCCATGAAGCAGCCCACCACCAGCAAGAGCACGTTGACGACGACGAGGAATGCCGCGCGTTCCAGCCCCAGGCCGCGCAGCCACTCCACCATGGCGTCGGGCACACCCTCGAGCACCAGGAAGTAGTTGAGCGTGATCGCGAGCGCGATGATCACGAGCAACGCACCCATCACCGTCATCGAGGTCGTCGCCACGGTCACGAGCCTCTTGGCGTCGAGCTCCTTGTGCACGAAGATCTCGATGACCAGCGCGTAGATGACGCTGACCGCCGCCGCCTCGGTGGCCGTGAACACGCCGGTGTAGATGCCGCCCAGGATGATGACGGGCAAGAGCAAGGACCACACACCGCGGCGCAGCGCCGTGCGCGCCGTGGCCCACGAGAAGGGCGCGCGCGGGATGCGCTGCTTGACGCCCATGGCGATGGCGTAGAGCCCGAGCAGCGCGCCGATGAACAGGCCGGGCACCACGCCGGCCATGAACAGGTCGCGCGGGTCCATGGGCGTCGTCGACGACACCATGATGGCGTAGACGATCATGGGGATCGACGGCGGGATCAGGATGCCGAGGGAGCCCGCCGTGGTCATCAGACCGATGGAGAAGCCCTCGGGGTAGCGCTGTTTGGTCAGCGCCGGCACCATGATGGAGCCGATGGCCACCACCGTGACAGGCGACGAGCCCGAGATGGCCGCGAAGAACACGCAGCCGGCCACGCCCGCCACCGCCAGGCCGCCGGGCAAGAAGCCGAAGAAGGCCTGCATGACGTCGATGAGGCGACGGGCCAACGAGCCCTGGGTCATCAGCTCGCCGGCCACCACGAAGAAGGGGATGGCGAGCAGCACCTCCTTGGAGGCGAGCTCGAGGAGCTTGCGTGGCACCACGGTGAGATCGTCGAGCGTGCTCAGACCCGACACCTGCGAGAGCAGCAGCACGCCGATGGCGCCCATGACGACGAAGAGCGGCAACCCGAGCAAGAGCGCGGCCGCGATGGTGCCGATGACCAGGAAGCTGACCTTCGAGGTGAACGCGAACACGCCCACGCACAGGGCCAACCAGATCACCAGCCCTGCCTTGCGCTTGCGGTAGGCGAGCAGCGCGAAGGCGAGGTCGGCCACCAGGAGGATCGTGGCGATCATGCCTTCGCCTCACTGCCCGTCTCGACGGTCTGCTGCTGCAGCTCGTCGAGGTCGACGCCGTGTCCGCCGTCGCCGCCGCTGGGTGGCCCGAAGCGGAAATCACGGATGCCGTAGCCCACGAAGCGCGCGCCCATGATGGTGAACGCCATGGGGATGGCGAGCGTGGCGATCCAGGTGGGGATGGGCAGCGACTCGTAGAGGCCCACGCCCTCGTTCGTCGCCCACTCGTGGATCTCGCCGGCGAGCTGCATGCCCGAGAGCAGCGCGATGACGCCGCAGAAGGCGCCGGTGACGAGGCCAGAGACCAATGCCACCGGCCCCTTGGTGTCGGCGTCGAGCTTCTTCACCACCGTGTCGAGCACGATGTGGCGCCGCTCGCGCGTGGCCACCGACGCGCCCAGCATGCCGGCCCACAACATGAGCCCGAGCGCGAAGCGCTGCGCGCCCGGCACGCTCGAGGGGAAGGCCCACAACAAGAGCTTGACCGCGAGCGCGCAGCCCGCGAGCACGGCGAGGCCCCGCAGCGCGCTGCCGAGGAGCGCGGGTTGCGCCGTGCCAGCGCGCTCGGCCGTCACCAGGCGCGCCGCGTGCGCCGCGAACACGAACGCGATCACGGCGAGCACGAGGAACACCGCGCCGCCCACCGGGCCCTCGAGGGCGGCGCGCGCCTCGGGCGATAGCGGTCCCGCCAGGGCTTCACCGAGCCACGCGACCAGCTGCTCGGTCTTGCCCACCGGGCGCGAGAAGGTGCGCTGCACGACGTCGGCGCCCACCAAGAGCGTCATGCCGGCGACGGCGATCAGGATGATCAGCCGCTCGACTCGGTTGATCTGTTCGTCGAGCGTGCGCGCGAGCTGGTCCACGAGGCTACTTCGCACCCTTGGCGAACTCGGCCTTGGCCGCCAGCACGGCGTCGAGGATCTTCTTGTTG
Organism: Deltaproteobacteria bacterium; assembly: GCA_020850995.1. Lineage (GTDB taxonomy): Bacteria > Myxococcota > UBA727 > UBA727 > VGSZ01 > JACOUT01. Next base: position 31,792 of record JADZDP010000155.1, on the reverse strand, counting down.
CTGGCGCTCTTCTTGCCGAAGGTGTCCCACACCTTCTTGGAAGCGTCGGCGAACTTCTTGGTCTCGTCGGGCGTGAGCTTGCAGACCTTCTTGCCCGCGGCGGTGAAGTTCTCGAGCAGGGGATCGGTGAGCCCGCGCACCAGCTGGAAGCCCTGCTTCTCCTCGGTGGGCTTGCTCAAGATGGCCTTGAGCTCGGGCGAGAGGCCCTCGAACCACTTCTTCGACAAGACGATGAGCGCCGGCTGGTAGATGTGCTTGGTGTACGTGTAGCTGTCGATGCCGCTGTACCACGAGGTCGCGAAGGAGAAGAGCGGCGTATTGGAGAAGCCGTCGACGACGTTGTTTTGCAGCGCCGTCATCACCTCGGGCACGGGCATCTCCACCGGCGAGGCGCCATATGCGCGATAGGTCTCGAGGTGGATGTAGCTCTCCTGCGAGCGCATCTTCTTACCCTTGAGGTCGTCGAGCTTCTCCACGCACTTGCCCTTGACGCCATAGCCGTGCCAGCCGTTCTCGGCCCACATCACCATCACGAAGCCGCGCGCGTCGAGCAGCTTGGTGACGTCGCCGCGGATCTTGTTCATGACGTAGTCGGCCTCGGCGTCGCTGGTGAACAGGTAGGGCAGCTCGAACACGTTCAGCTCGGGCACATGCGTGGAGGCGATGGCGCCCACCGAGCCGCCGAACATCTGCAAGGCACCCTTCTTGGTGTCTTCCACCATCTCCTTCTCGCCGCCGAGCTTGCCGGCGAGGAAGACCTTGAGCTTGAGCGCCCCGTTGGCCTCTTTCTCGATGCGCGCGCGCACGCCGTCGAGCCACTCGGCCCAGGGTGTGCCTTCCGGCGCCACCGAGCCGCACTTGGCGACCACGGGTTCGGCGCGGCTCGGCGCTGAGGCGAGCACGAGCAAAGAGACGAGCGACGCGGTGACGAGCTTGCCGTTCATGAAGACCCCGACCCGGTGATGGTGTGCTGCGCGCCGACCGCACAGCAGATCCGCCGGGAGCGCGCCTGATAGCCCAACGAGCAGCGCGCGAGAAGACGAGCGAGCAGGGCCGGTGCAGGCGGCGGCCGACGCGCTAGCATCGAGCTCGTGAAGCTCGCGCTCCTCTCGTGGCCGCTCGCGTTGCTGCTGGCCCTCAGCGCCTGCCACCTTCTGGGCGCCGCGCTCCCCTGTGAACGCGACACCGACTGCCCCGGAGGACAAGTGTGCCGCGCAGCAGCGTGCAGCGTGATCGCTGGTGAAGGTGAGGGCGAAGGTGAAGGTGAGGGCGAAGGTGAAGGCGAAGGCGAGGGTGAGGGCGAGGGCGAAGGTGAAGGCGAAGGCGAAGGCGAGGGCGAAGGCGAAGGTGAAGGCGAGGGTGAAGGTGAAGGCGAGGGCGGGACGCTGGTGTGCCCTGGTGGCCCGCCGCTCTGCTACCGCGACCTCGAGAGCCTGGCGCACGGCTACGCCGAAGCCCCCGCGCCCGGCCTCAGCGACGACGCGTCACACGCATACTACACCGACGTGGCGCTCACTTGTGTCGACGACGTCGACACCAGCGCCGCCGGTGCCACCCTCGACCTGTGCGGTCAAGCGGTGGCGGCGCACGTCGACGGAACGGCGCTGATCCTGACCATGCGCTCGCTCACGGTCACCTCGGGCGCCGACCTGCGCTTCGTGGGCAACCACGAGGTGGTGCTCGCTGTCTATGGCAACGCCGACATCAACGGCGCCCTGAGCGTCGACGCGCGCGGCACGAGCGCGGGGTCCTCGAGTCGCTCCTGCGCCGGCGGCGACGGCGGCGCGCCCGAGGCGGGCGGCGGCGGGGGCAGCCACGGCAGCATGGGCGGCGACGGTGGCGACGAGAGCAACGACAATGGCGGCAACGCCAACGTCGTCACCGTCGGCACGCCCCACGACGCGCTGGTCGGCGGCTGCGGCGGGGGCTCGCCGTCGTCGTTCGCCGCCGCACCCGGCGGCGCGGGCGGCGCGCTCCAGCTCTCGGTGGCGGGCCGGCTCGCGCTCGGGGGCAGCATCTCGGCCAACGGCGGCGGTGGTGGCGCGTCGCCCACGGGCGATCGCGGTGGCTCCGGCGGCGGCAGCGGCGGCGACGTGTATCTGCAAGCCGGGTACATCCAGCTCAACGGCGGCACCGTGAGCGCGCAGGGCGGCGGTGGCGCCGGTGGGTCCACCGCTGCGGCCGGCTCCGCGGGCCAGGACGGTCCGCGCACTCCGGCCGAGCGTGCACCTGGCGGCCTCGCGGGCAGCGGCGGTTCCAGCGGCGGGCCGGGCGCTGGCGCCGACGGGGCGGGTCCGCTGCTGTCGGCGGGCAGCGCGGAGGGCGACGGTGATGGCGCCGGAGGCGGCGGGGGCGGCGTGGGCCGCATCGGCATCGACGCGCCGCTGTGCGCGGTGGCGCCGAGCGCGCAATTCAGTCCCGCCGTCGATTGCCTTTGATCCCTCGTTTATCCCCTGAGCTCACGTGAACTCAGGGGTTCGATCGGAGCCGCGGAGCCGATAGACTCCGCGGCGTGTCGGGGAAGCACTACGGCCGCTACGAGCTCGAGCAGCGCCTCGCGATGGGCGGGATGGCGGAGATCTTCAGCGCGCGCATCCGCACCGAGGGCTTCGAGAAGCGGGTGTGCATCAAGCGCATCCTGCCGCACTACCTCGAGAGCGAAGAGTTCATCACCATGTTCCGCGACGAGGCGCGCACCGCGGCCCGCTTGCAGCACGCCAACGTGGTGCAGGTGTTCGACTTCGGCGACGTCGAAGGCACGCTGTTCCTCGCCATGGAGCTGGTCGATGGCAGCGACCTGCGTCGCGTGCTCGAGACCGCCCGCAAGCAGGGGCGCTCCATCGCGGTGGGCGCCGCGCTGCAGATCGCGATCGACATGTGCAAGGGCCTGCACCACGCGCACACGCTCAGCGACGGCGGGCGCGCCCTCGGCATCGTGCACCGCGACGTCAGCCCGCACAACGTGCTGATCAGCAAGGCCGGCGAGGTCAAGGTCACCGACTTCGGCATCGCGCGCGCCGCCGAGCGCGCCACGCACACGTCCACGGGCATGGTGAAGGGCAAGATCGCCTACATGGCGCCCGAGCAGGCGCAAGGACTTCCCTTCGATCACCGCCTCGACCAGTTCGCCACCGGCGTGGTGCTGTGGGAGATGCTGGCGGGCCGACGGCTGTTCGCGGCCGACAACGACGCCAGCACGCTCAAGAAGGTGCTCGCCTGCCAGGTACCGCCGCTGGCGGCGCTGCGTCCGGAGGTGCCCGCCGCGCTCGACGAGGTGCTCGCGCGCGTGCTGCGCGAGGCGCCCGCCGACCGCTTCGCCGACATGCGCCAGCTCGAGGTCGCCTTGCAGCGCGTGCTGTTCTCGGGCGCGGTCGATCCCGCCACCGCCGACGTGCGCTCGATGTACGAGGGCATCATGAGTGGCGCGGCCGAGTCGCCGCGCAAGACCGCCGTCCTCGACTCTGGTGCGCTGGCGAGCGCGCCGCCGCCGGTATCGGGATCGCCCGTCATCGTGGGCCTGCCCCCGCCGGCCATGACCGAGAGCCACTCGCGCCTGGCCGACGAGCCCGCGAGCAGCGCGTCGAGCGGTGAGGCCGGCGGCAGCGTCGCAGCCGTGTTTGCCTCGAGCGAGAAGATGGCCCCCGCCCCCGGCCCAACCCGCTCGTCGCCGTCCCTGTCGCGAGCGCTCGCGCCGCACACCGAGCTCGAGCCGAGCGGGCCCGATCCGAACGCGCGCACCATGCGCGAGGATGATCCGCGCGCGCTCGAGCTGGTCGGGGATCCAATGCTGCGCGACCCGCCGAGGAGCGCGCCCGTCGAGGCGCAGGCGGCGCCGCCGCCGGCCATCACCGCGACGGCCACGCCGGTGTCGCGACGCGCCGCCACCAGCGAGGACGAGCGCTTGCCGAGCCTGTCGCAGCTGGAGCGTGAGGAGGCCGAGCGGGCGCGCCAGGCCGAGGAGCAGGCCGAGGAGCAGGCCAGCGGGACGCCGGCCACGCACACCGCGGTGCCCGCCAGCGCCGGCGCGACCGTTCGCCCGCCCGAGCCCCCCACGCTCCCCTTGTTGACAACGGACGAGGCGTCCCCTGTCGCGTTGCCGGGCCCGCGGCGCGTTCGCCTCGCGGTCGCGGCCCTGCTCGTGGCTGGCGTCGGCGCCATCGCGCTCGCGCTGGTGCTGCGCGGCCGCGCCGAGCCCGGCGCCGACCTGGCCGGGTCCGTGGAACGGGTGGCCCCCGCCGGCGAGGCGCCGCCGCCAGCGCCCGGGCACGACGCTCCGCCCCCGCCCGCCCTGGCGCCGACCGCGGCCGCCGTCGCCGCAGCCCCGATCGCGGCCGCGCCCGTCGACGCACCAGCGGCGGCCGCGCCCCCGCCCGCCGCCGACGACGACCTGAGCGCGCCGCGGACGCGACCGCGCTCGAAGCTCGTCTCGGTGCTGGTGCGCACGCCCCGCTACTCGGGCTACCTCTTCGTCGGCAACGAGCGGCTCGAGATCTCGCCGCAGGGCAACGTGTACCGCCTGCCGAGCGGCACGCTGGCGGTGCGCGTCCAGCGCGGCGACGGGCCAAGCCGCCCGGCGCGCATCACGGTGGTCCCTGGCGAGACCACGGTCGTGTCGCTGGAATGACCCCCAAGGTGCCGGAATCTTTCGATTTGCCGACGGCCGGGCTACTCAGGAAGCGATGATCGTCACCTGCCCGGGCTGTGCGTCGAAGTATCGCGTCCGCGACGAGGCCGTCCCGGCCGGCGGCGCGGAGCTGCGCTGCCCGACGTGCAACGCGCAGTTCATGGCGCTGCCACCCAAGCACTCGGACAACGAGATCGCCGGCGCCGTCGAGAAGCTCACGCGAGCCAAGGAGACCCTCGAGCAGCGCCTGTCGGAGCAGGAGCACCGGCGGGCCGAGGGCGAGCGGCGCGCGCAGGAGGCCGAGGCGCGCCTGCAGCAGACCGAGGCACAGCTCATCGTGTTGCAGAGCGAGCTGCAGGGCGCGCGCACCGACGCGCGCGCCAACCAGGTGCCCCTCGAGAACGAGGTCGTTCGCCTGCGCGAGGAGCTGCAGCGAGTTGCGGCGCGCGCAAACCTGGCCGCCGAAGCCGAGGCCCGCAACCTGCAGCTCACGGAGGAGCTCGCGCGCGCCCGCGCCGCCGCCAACCATGCCCCCGAGGTCGCCCGCCTGACCGAGGAGCTGCAGAGCGCGCAGATCACCACCGGGCGCCTGTTGACCGAGCTCGAGGCGGAACGACAGAAGCACAGCGAGCTCGGACGGCTCGGGGAGCTGCAGGCTGAGGTTGCGCGCCTGCGCGACGAGCTGTCGCGGGCCGGGCCGCGCAACAGCCTGGCGCCGAACCTGGCCGCGCTGGTGGCGGCCATCGCGCCCATGCTGTGGGGGCTCGAGCAAGCCCTGCAGTACCTCGAGCCCTTCGCCGGCAACGAGCTCGCGCTCGCCAACCACGTGCGCCAGCTGCAGCTCCTGCACGGGGTGCTCAAACGCCTGACGGCGGAGTCGGGCGTAAGCTCGTAGACTTCTGCGCATGAGCGATCTCGCGCGCGCATCCTTGCTGCTGCTCCTGTGCCTGCCGCTACTGCCGGCGACCTCCGCCTGCGAGGGTGAGGGTGAAGGAGAGGGTGAGGGCGAAGGTGAGGGCGAGGGCGAGGGCGAGGGCGAGGGCGAGGGTCCCTGCGGCGACCTCGGCATCGACGGCCGCTGCCAAGACAACGTGGTCCTTTATTGCGACGTCGACGCCGCCGGCAACGAGACGGTGTTCTCCTATAGCTGCGATGCCCCGCCCTACCCCGCCGGCGTCGCCACCTGCCAGACGGCCATCCCGAGCTACGGCGTCGACTGCGTGCTGCCCGCCGGGGAGGCCTGCGTGCTCGACGAGGTCGGCGATCTCTTCCTCGGCTTCTGCGCCGGCACCGACGCGGCCTGCGTGATGGAGGCCGACGGCGTGGCCCGCTGCCACGCCGACGTGGGCACCTGCGCGCGCGCCGACGTCGGCACCTGCGACGGCACCGTCGCGATCGAGCGCTGCGTGGGCGCTGTGGGCCCCTTGGTCACCGACGGCCAGCCCTACTCCATCGACTGCGCGCTGTTCGGCGCCGCCTGCGTCGTCGACGCCGGCTGCCTTCATGCACCGGGAGCGCCGTGTACCGTGGGCGTGACCTCGTGCGGCATTGACGCCGACGACGCTGCGCCCTGTCCGAGCGGCGGGGTCTGCCCGGCCGAGGGCGAGGGCGAGGGCGAGGGCGAGTAACGTCAGCGCGCGAACGCCAGCTCGACCTCCACCTCGCCGATGATGAGCCGGGCCACCTGCACCTCGAGCGCGTCGCCCAGGGCAGCTGGCAGCACCTCTGCGGCGTCGCCGTGGCCGAACGCCGGCACCGACGGCACGCAGCTTTGATGGACCAGCTCGGCGACGCCGTTCATGAACGCGGAGGCCGCGATGTTGCCGAGCTCGGTGAGCGCGCCGGTCAGGCGCTTGCCGAGCTTCTCGCTCGGCACCAGCGTGTGCCGGCCGCCCACCATGGCTTGTGCGATGACGCGCGCGGCGGGCTCGGTGAGCACGAGCGCGAAGCGCCCCTGCACGCCGCCGCTGACGACGAAGCCGACCACCACTGCCCGCGGGGCCAGGCGTGCGACCAGCGCGCTCAGGGGCTCGACGTCGACGGAGAGGATGCGCGCGCTCTCGCGCTGCGCCAACCGCAGGATGGCCTCGGCCGCGTCGCGGGCGCCAGCCTCCAGCAAATCGCGCTCGGCGTCGCGCAAGGGCATCGTCGCCAATCTACCCTCGGACGACCTCGGCGCGCACGAGCCGGAGGGGATCGAGGATGAAGGCGGCGCGCCCGTCGGCCAGCAAGGTGGCCCCGGCCAGGTAGGCGAGCTCCGACAGCGGCGGCCCGAGGGGCTTGGCCACCACCTCCTCTTGTCCCACGATGGCGTCGACGCGCAGGGCAGTGGTGTCGGCGCCGCGCCCCACCAGGAGCACGGTGCCGCCGCGCGGGCCGGGCGCCGGGTAGCCGAGCTCTCCCGACAGGTCGTGGAGCGGCACCAGCTCTGCGCCGATCTTGGCCCAGGGCCGCCCCCGCGCCGACGAGATTGCGGCGGCGTCAACGTCGATCGCCTGCTCCACGCGATTGATGGGGATGGCGTAGGCGTCGCGCATGCCGCTGCCCGGCGCGCCTGCCTCCACCACCAGCACCTGGATGATGGCCACCGTCAGCGGGAGCTCGAGGCCGATGCGTGTGCTGCGCCCGTGCACCGAGCTGATGCGCAAGACGCCGCCGAGCCGCTCGAGCGTGGCCTTGACGACGTCCATGCCCACACCGCGCCCCGAGGTCTGCGTCACCGCCTCGGCGGTGGAGAATCCCGGCAGGCAGATGAGCTCCACGGCCTGCGTGTCGTTGAGTGCGTCGGCCGCGGCTTGGCCGATGAGGCCACGCTCGACGGCGCGCCGCCGCAGGCGCGCCGGGTCGAGGCCGGCGCCGTCGTCCTCGAGCTCGAGCAGTACGTTGTCGCGATCGCGGCTGGCGCGCATGGCGAGCTTCATGGTCGGCGCCTTGCCGCGCTCGCGGCGCACATCGTCGCCCTCGTGACCGTGGTCGATGGCGTTGCGCAGCATGTGCAGAAAGGGCGCCGATAGCTCGTCGAGGATGGCGCGGTCGAGCTCGATGTCCATGCCGCTCATGGTGAAGTCCACCGAGCGCCGCGCCTGCCGCGCCAGGTCGCGCACCACGCGCGGGAAACGCTCGGTGAGGAAGGACAACGGCGTCATGCGCGCCGCCACCACGCGCGCGTGCAGATCCCGGGTCAGGCGATCGACCTCGTCCACCAGGTCGAAGAGCTCGGGTACGTCGACGCGCCCGGCCAAGGCGCGCATGCGCGAGCGCGCCAACAAGAGCTCACCCACGGAGTCGATGAACTCGTCGAGGAGCGCGGTGCGCACGCGTACGGTGCGATCGGCCTCGGCGCGCTCGGCGGGTGCTGCCGGCGCATCTTCCGGCGCTGGCGGCGGCGCCTCGACATCGCCAAAGGTGACCTCGGCGACGCCCTGCGCGGCGCGGGCCATGCGCTCGACGGCGTCGCGGTCGGCCAGCTCGGGGTCGAAGCGCAAGGTCAACGTGCGATCGGGCAGCTCGCGCGTGCGCAGCGCCTCGGGCGCGGGGAAGGTCTCGCGCCACCCTGCCAACGCGCCGAGCGCCTTGTGCACCATGAACGCCCGCACCTGCGGCAGCGACGCGTCGTCGGCGATGCGCACGCGCACCGTCAGCAGCCCAGGTTGCCCAGCGGGCGGCGGCGGTGGCACGCGCGGCAGCGACGCGCCCTCGGTGGGCACCACGGTGCTGGCGTCTTGGGCACGCAAGCGCGCCACCAACGCCTGCACGCGGCCCGGCAGCTCGCCAAGCTCCATGTCCTCGTGGCCGGCGGCCACGCGCTCGACCAGCTCCTCCAGGCGGTCGCTGCCCTCGAGCAACAGGTCGTAGCCTTCGGAGCCGATGGAGCGCCCCTGGCGCGCGATGTCGGCCAGGTCCTCGAGCCGGTGCGCCAGCTCGGCGAAGGCGGTGTAGCCCATGGCGGCGCCCATGCCCTTGAGGCTGTGGGCGACCCGAAAGGCGGCGTCCATCGCCTCCTGCGCCGCGCTCGCATGGCCCGTGGGCCGCGTGCCGTCGGCGGGCAGCACCTCGAGCTTCTCGAGCTCCACCAAGTGGTTGCCAAGCGCGCGGAGGCCCTCGCGGGCCTCCTCGATGAACATGCGCCGGTATTTGCCGCGGTCGATGGCCACGGGCGCGCGGGCCTACTTGCCGCGCGCGGCGAGGACCTTGTTGACGACGGCGAGGACGTCGTCGGCCTTGAAGGGCTTGACGATGAAGTCGGCCGCGCCCGCCTCGATGGCCTCCATCACCAACGACTCTTGGCCCAGGGCCGAGCACATGATGATGGTCGCCTTCTCGTCGAACGCCAGGATCTCCTTGGTGGCCTCGATGCCGCTCTTGAAGGGCATCACGATGTCCATGGTGACGAGGTCGGGGCGCAGCTCTTTGTACTTGTCGACGGCCTCGACGCCGTGCACGGCCTCGCCGACAATCTCGAAGTCGCCGCCGCTGAAGATGTCCTTGATCATGTCGCGCATGAACACGGCGTCGTCGACGATGAGCACCCGCTTGGGCATGCAAGCCACCTTCTGGGCGCGCCCCGCACGGGCCGCCCGATCACACCAAGAGTCTCTCGGGTTCTACACCGAACCCCGCCCGTAAAGGAAATTCGTGAGAGGAGGAGGCGATCGGGGGGCGCCTTGGGTCCCCGGTCACAAGGCCAAGACGCTCGCCACCAGGCGGTCGGTGTCGACCGCGAACACGGCCCTGCCGCGGTGCTCCGCGACCTTCAGCCCGGGGCGCTGGCCATCGGGCAGCTCTGGCCCAAGCCGAAGCGGCTCGATCTCCTCGACCGCGTCCACCGCCAGCGCCAGGTGCCGCTGGCCACGATCGAGGATCAGGAGTCGCGCCTCGGCGCCCGCCTGCGCCACGGGGGCATCGAACAGGAGCGCCCCCGGGTCCACGGCCGTGATGATGCGGCCCCGGTGGTGCGCGATGCCGATGATGGCCGCGGGCAGGCGCGGCATGCGGCAGGCGCGGGTCGCCGGCAACACCTTGAACACATCGGCGACAGGCACGGCGATGCGCTCGACCCCGACCTTGCACATCACGCAGGGCGTGAGTGTCAGCTTCTTCATGCGCGCGGCTGCTCGACGAGCTGGGGCAACTCCGAGCGGTTGGGCTTGTCACGCTCGAGCTTGAAGCGGCTCACCACCTCCTCGAGCTCCAGCGAGATGTTGGAGAGCTCCAGCGCCGACGAGGACAGCCGCTCCATCACCACCGTTTGGTTGGCGGTGGCGCGCTGCACCTCTTCCGTGCTGGTGGCGTTCTGCGCGGCCAGGTCGGAGATGTGGCCGATGGCGGTCACCATCTCTTGGCTGCCCTGCAACTGCCCCGACGACGAGCGCGCGATCTGCTCGGCCTTCTCGGCGCCGCGCATGGCCGAGGCCACGATGCCGTCGAGCGACTGGATGATGGAGCGCAGGTCCTCGCGGTTCTCCTGCAGGTCGCGCGTGGACTCGCTCATGCCCTGCACGGCGAGGTCGGCGTCTTTGCGCAGGTCCGAGAGCAGCACCGTGATCTGGTCCGCGGAGCGGCCCGACGACTCGGCCAGCTTGCGCACTTCGTCGGCGACGACGGCGAAGCCGCGGCCGTACTCGCCAGCGCGCGCGGCTTCGATGGTGGCGTTGAGCGCCAGCAGGTTGGTGCGCTGCGAGATTTGCGTGATGACGTCGACGATCTTGCCGATGGCCTGGCTCTTCTCGCCGAACGCGAACACGCGCTCCGACGCGCTCTCGACGCGCTCGAACACCTGGTGCAGCTTCTCGACCGCGAGGTTGGCCACCTCGGTGCCGGTGCGTGCCGCGGTGTGGGTCTCGGCCACGGCGCGGGCGGCGGCCTCGGCGGCGGCGGCGCTCTTCTCGATGCCCTCGGCGATCTCCTTCATGAGCTGGCTCGCCTTGAGCACCAGCTCGCGCTGCAGCTCGGCGGAGCGCGCGATGGACGACACCGACTGCGCCACGCCGTTGTTGGCGGTGGTGACGCGCTCGGCCGCGGCGGACAGCGTGTTGGCCGACGACGCCACGTGGCGCGCGGTCTTCTGCAGACGCGCCACCAGCTCGCGCAGGTTCTCGAGCATCTGGTTGATGGCCGAGGCCAGCGAGTCGACCTCGTCGGGCACGCGCGAGGGCATCTCGAACTGCACCAGGCGCGACAGATCGCCGCGCGAGATGGTGGAGGCGCTCTCGTAGAGCACGTCGATGTTGCGGGTGATGACGCGCGAGTACACCAGGCTCACCAACAGCGCCACCAGCGCCAGCACGCCGGCGAACACCAGGAAGCTCTCGACGTTGATGCGCTGGTCGTCGAACACCCAGCCCACACCGAGGTAGAGCACGATGGCCACGGCCACGGTGATGGCGTTGCCGAACAGGATCTTGAGGGCGAGCCGGCCGCGCAGCATGGGCAACGCTACGCGCGCGGTCGCGTCAGGCGCAAATCCGCGTGCCCCTTCCCGCCCGGCAGGCGGGCTACGCCGCCGTGGGGATGATCAAGCGCAGGCGCGCGCGGATGACACCGCGGTCGAGCAGACCGAGGTCGCGCGCCACGCGCTTGGAGACGTCGAGCACGCGCCCCTTCACGAAGGGGCCGCGGTCGTTGACGCGGCAGGTCGCGAGCTTGCCGGTGGTGGTGTCCTCGATGACCACGATGGTGCCGAAGGGGAGCGTCTTGTGTGCGCAGGTGGCGCCGGCCAAGCGGTAGCGCTCGCCGTTGGCCGTGGGGTTGCCCGCCAGCGAGTCGTGGTAGTAGCTGACCAGCCCCTCGTCGACGGCGTCGGTGAGCTCCACCTCGCCGGCGTCGAGGGCCTCTGCCAGGCGCGCGGAGCTCGCCACGGCGCCATCCGCCGCGTCGTTCGCCGCCGATACCGGCGCGCGCCTGCCCCGCTTCTTGTGCTTCTGGGCGGCGGCCGGGCGGGTAGACGCACAACCTTCGAGGACGCCCGCCGCCACCATGACGGCGAGCGTGATCACCAACGAGCGAGCCATCGACATCGAAGCGGACGCTATCGATCCGGGCGGCCCCGGCGTCGGTCGATCACCCGTTTACCGGCGCGCTCCAAAGTGATTCCACCCGCGCGGCGCCAAGGGCGCGCCGTCGACGAAGACGCCGATATCGTCATCGGTCCGCGCCTGGGCGACGCGACCGATGCGCACGGCCTCGATGGGGGGCGCGCCGCGCGCGGTGAACAACAGCGCCCAGTCCTCGCCGCCCGCGAGCGCATCGTCGCGCGTGGCCGCCGCGTCGACGGCGGCGGCGAGCGCGTCGAGCTCCAGGCGGGCGCGCGAGGCGTGCGCCAGGCGGTGCGCGTCGAGCGCCAGCCCATCGCTGACGTCCATGCAGGCGTTGGCGTGCCCAACCAGGCGCGCGCCCTCGGGCAACACCGGATGCAAATGCGCGCGTACCGCCCGCGCCTCGAGCTCGGGCAGTGCCGCGAGCCACGCGCGGAACGGCGCCAGCTCGCGCGGCGCGTCGCCCTGCCGCAAGCGCCGCAGGCCCGCGGCCGAGGCGCCGAGCGGGGCCGACAGCCACAGCTCGTCGCCGGGGCGCGCACCAGAGCGCAAGAGCGGTGCGCCCTCGACGTCGCCGAAGGCGGTGATGGAGCAGACCAGCGGGCCACTGGTGCGCGACACGTCGCCGCCGTAGAGCGCGCAGCGCGCCAGCTTGGCTGGCACTGCCGCGCCGCGCACGAAGTCGAGCAGGTCCGCCTCGCTCCACGAGGTTGGAATCGCCAGCGACCAGACGAAGCCGAGCGGCGCCGCCCCCTTGGCGCCGAGGTCGGAGAGGTTCTGCAGCATCGCGCGTGTGCCGGCGTACAGCGCCGGGTAGAGCGCGCGATCGAAGTCGACGCCCTCCACGACCACGTCGGTGGTGACCACCCGTTGCCGGCCCGGGACGTGGGGCAGGAGCGCCGCGTCGTCGCGCAGCTCGAGCGCGCCCGGTGCCACGAAGAAGAGCGCCTTGATGGCGTCGATCAGGCTCTCCTCGCTGTCGAGGGCTCCCGCCACCTCAGTCGACCCAGTCGGCCATGAACAGGTTGGTGTCGCCGTCTTTTTCGTTGTTGCGGTTGGAGGCGAAGATCAGGCGCTTGCCGTCGGGGGAAAACATCGGGAAGCCGTCGAAGGTGGGGTTGGTGCTGACGCGCTCGTTGCCGCTGCCGTCGACGTTGATGAGGAAGATGTCGAAGTCGCGGCCCTTGGCGTCGGCCTGGTTCGACACATAGAGCAGGCGCTTGTTGTCGGGATGCAGGTAGGGCGCGAAGTTCGCCTTGCCGTTCTTGGTCACCTGCTTGACGTTGGTGACGACGTTCTTCTTGTCGATGTCGGCGACGAAGATCTCGAGCTTGCTCGGGCGCACCAGGTCTTGCTTGAGCAGCCGCTGGTAGTCCTCGAGCTCGGTGCCGGTGGGCCGCGATGCACGCCACACGATCTTGCTGCAGTCCTCCGAGAAGAACGCGCCCCCGTCGTAGCCGGGCGTGGTGGTGAGCTGCGTGACACCCTTGCCGTCTTTGTCCATGAGGTACAGCTCGAGGTCACCCGACTTCGACGACGTGAAGATGATGCGGCCGTCCTTGTGGCACACGGTGGCCTCGGCGTCGTAGCCCGGCGAGCTGAACAGCACCTTGGCGTTCTTGCCGTCGGCGTCGGCCAACCACAGGTCGAACTCGCGGTAGATCTTCCACACGTAGCCCTGCGAGCGGTCGGGCTCGTCGAGGCAGCCGGGCCCGGCGCCGTGGGTCGACGCGTAGACGTTCTTGCCGTCGGGCATGATGTACGCACAGGTGGTGCGGCCGTTGCCCACCGACACCTGGCGCTGGTTCTTGCCGTCGGCCGACATGCGGAAGATCGCGTCGCACTTGGCGTCGCCGCGCTTGCTCTGGAAGCTCAGCTCGTTGCCGGTGGCGTCGAAGTAGGCCTCGGCGTTCTCGCCGCCGAAGGTGAGCTGCCGGATGCTCTTCAGGTGCTTCTCGTCGGGGCGCGCGACCGGCGTCTTCTCGTGCGGAGCAGCGGCGTGTCCAGCGGCGGGGTGCTCCTTTGGGTGCTCCGCGGGTTTGCCCGCGGCCTTCGCTGCCGGCTTGTCGGCCGGCTTGTCGGCCGGCTTGTCGGCCGGCTTGTCTGTGGGCTTGCTGGCGGGCTGGTCGGCTGGTGCCGCGGGGGCCTGTGCGCACACGGCGGCAGCGACGAGAGAGAGCGCGACGACGGAGACGACGGGGATCGTGCGGATGTGCATGGGCAGCCACTAGCGCGCCGGCCGCGCTTGCTCAACGCCGCATCACGACGCCGGCGCGCCGCGCACCACGCCGGCCACGAGCTTGGCCACCACGCGCGCCGACGCGCCTGCCATCAGGCGCGCGATCACCGCGTCGAGGAACGCCGGCCACTCCGTGAGCGTGGCCGCCTCGCGCCCGAGCGCTTCGAGGTCGGCCCGATCGAGCAGCCGCGTGTCGTGCAACATGGCGAGCACGCGCCCGCGCCCATCGAGCGTATCGTCGGCGGGGAGGTCGAACGCCGCGTCGACCAGCGCGCCGAAGCTCTGCCAGTCCCGCGCCTTGGCGGCGTCGCTCGCCTCCACCGGCAAGGGCGCCGGCGCCAGATTGAGCCGCGGACCCACGGGGCCGAGCGCGCGATCGAGCGCGAAGCCGTCGAGCGCGACACCCTGCGCGTGCAGGCGCGCCAGTGCCACCGCGACGCCGCCGAGGTCGCGCATGAGCGCATGCGGCACGGCACGCAGCGCCGCGAGGTCCGCCTTGGCCTCGACGCGATCGCGCGCCACCACCACGCGTTGGCGATCGGGGATGACGTCGTACACCGGCTGCACGCCGCGCCAGAGCGGCGCACACGCCACGAGGTGTCGGAGGTCCTCGAAGCGCTCGGCGTCCACCAGCCACACCGGGCGCTCGAGCAGGAGGTCGGTGCCCTCGTAGACGCGCACCGCAACCTCGCCACGCCACATCAGGCCGCCCTTGGCGTAGCGATCGGTGGCGCCCAGCACGGTGGAGCTGCGCGGCACCGCCAGCGGCGCGCCTGCCGGCAGCGTGAACGACGGCGGTAGCGCAGGGATGGCGGCCGCCATCTCGTCGGCGTCGGCGAAGCGGGCCTCCGGCGTGGTGTCGAGCGCGCGCGCCAGGAAGGCGTCCCACGCCGGCGGCACCGCGGCATTGAGGCTCGGCGCGCGGGGTGGCGCCAGGCGCCGATCGTCCTCGGCGCGCAGGAACGGTGGGCGCCCGGTGAGGGCGCGGAACAGCATGGCGCCGACGGCGTACAGATCGCCGGCCACCGAGGCGGGCGCGCCGAACAACTGCTCGGGCGAGAGGTAGGGCCACACCGACGCGAGGCCGCCGGTCTCGGTGGCGCGCAGCGCCAGCAAGCGGTGCGCGCCCACGTCGGCCACGCGCACGCCGCCAGGGACCAAGAACACGTTGGTGGGCTTGAGGCCGCCGTGCACGAGGCCGGTGCGGTGCGACGCCGCCAGCAGATCGAGCAGCGCGCGCACCGCGGGCACGAGCCACGCGGCGTCGCCGCCGCTGACGATGCGCTCGTCGAGCGAGGACGCGGTGATGAGCTCGGTGACGACGAAGCCGTGGGCCATGTTGAGCTCCACGAGCGGCGTCACTGCCGGGTGGCGCAGCTCGGCGTAGGCGCGCACCTCGCGCGCGAACGCCTGCACCGCCTCCGAGCGCAGCGCCTGGGCACCGAAGATCTTCACCGCCACGGGCTGGTCGGAGAACGCGTCGTACGCGCGGAACACCTGGCCGACGCCGCCGCCGCCGATGGGCTCACCGAGCAGGTAGCGCCCACCGAGCAAGAGCGTGTTGGCCGCCGCCGTGCTGGGCGCCGGCGCGTGCTCGCCGGTGGCGGCGGGCCCAGACGTAGCGCCGAACAGCGCGTCGAGATCGCGCGCGCCGTCGCTCCCGGCGCCCACCGCACCTTGCGCGGCCCCGTGCGACCCGCTGCTGGCGCTCTGTATCGCGGCCATGGCCGCCGCGCGCTCACTGCGCAGGAACTCCTCGAAGGAGGCGGGCGGCGCCTCGAGCAGGTCGTCGTCGTCGAGGGCGCGGTGCGAGGCTGTCCAGCGCGCGAGCACGGCGCGGGCCGCCTGTTCATAGCCAAGCTGGAGGAAGGCGATCATCATGGTGGGCGCGGCGCGCGCGAACACGCGCCCACCGTCGTTCGCTTGCTGCGCCGCGCGCTGCAAGGTCGCGATGGCGTCGTCGTTGCGGCCGTAGCGAGCCAGGATACGGCCCAAGCGCAGACCGGCCTCGGTGTCGCCGGGGTGCAGCTCGAGGTGGCGCTCGAGCAGGACGCCCGCCTCGCGCGCGGCCCCAAGCTCTTCCTGACACGCGGCGGCGCGGTCGAGTTGGCCGGCGCGCTCGAAGCACGCTGCAGCTCGCAAGGGATCGCCCCGCGCCACGTGCACGCGCGCCTCTTCTGCGGCGCGTCCCGCCTTTTGCAGCCCGGCCAACAGCTCGTCGCCCTGGCCGCCGGCGATGGCCACGGTGACGAGCCGATCGATGGCCGCGGCGTCGTGCAGCTCGATGGCCATGCGCATGGCGCCCACCAGGTCGCCGCCGGCCTCGTAGGCCGCCAGCGCTGCGCGGTGCTCGAAGATCTGCTCCTGGATGGCGCCAGCGCGACGCTGGTGGCCGGCCGCCGCCAGCGCCGCCGCCGCCGCCGCGTGCTCGCCGCGCTTGAGGAGCGTGCGCACCTGCTCCTCCATGGCCTCGGGCAGCGCCTGCTCGGTCACGGCGCCTCCCCGGCATGGACGGTCACGGTGGCGACCGGCACGCCGTCGGTGTGCAGCACCACGTCGGGCGAGCGATCGCCCCACTCGTTCCACACGTCGAGCCACTGCTGCTTGAACTCACCCTGTGGCTGCACCGAGGCCACTGCTGCGCCGCGCACGGTGCCCGACCAGGCGATGTCGGCGCGCAACAAGCCGTCGCGTTGGTACATGCGCCAACTGTCGTGGTTGGTGTCGCCGAAATGGATGCGGCCGTTTCTCGGCGCGCGCTCGTTCACGATCGGCAAGGCGGCGCGCGGCTCGTAGCCCCAGAAGGTGCGCTGCATGCCAACGTTGGCGGCGCCGCGCGTGAAGCCGATGAGCTCGTTGTAGCTGCCGAGCCCGTAGGGCCAGACGCGCGCGCTGATCCAGAAGCCTGGCACGATGACGAGGAGCGCCAGCAGCGCGAACGCCCCGCGCGCGCCGCGCACCTCGATGGCGCGCAAGCGCGCGCATGCCTCCTCGAGCGCCCAAGCCGCGAGCACGCAGAGAAAGGGCAACCCGTTCATCCAGTGCTTGGTGCCACCGAAGATCGGCGTCCATGGCAAGGCGATGAGCACGAAGGGCAGGAAGGCATTCAGGAGCACGAGCAGCGCGGTGTCGCACGACGAGCCGCTCGCGCCGTCGCCGAGCGGCACCCGTGTGAGCTCGGCGCCGCCCGACGACGTCGGGGTACGCGCCCACCGCGCTCGCGCCCCATGGACCACGACGACGAGCGCCAACAGCACGCCGAGCACCATCAGGACCAGCGCGGCCGTGGGGATGGTGACGGCCGACATCACGAACGGGAACTCGATGGGGAAGGGCGGGTGGGTCCAGAGCTTGCCGAAGTAGAGGATCGGGTAGTGCTCGTGGCGCAGGTGAAAGCCGAGATACTGCCCCACGCGCAGGAAGGGATCGTGCCACAACCATGGCCAGGTGAGCAGGAAGACCAAGGGCCCCACCAGGGCGAGCGACGGAAACACCAGCGGGATGCGCGGCACACGCCACCCCGCAGGCTCGCGACGCACCGGCTCGGCCTCGGTGATGAGCCAGTGCAGCACGAGGAGCGCGGGCACCACCAGCACGTTGTGCTTGACCGCGGCAGCGAGGCCGAACAACGCGCCCACTGCGAGCGCGCCGCTCGGCGTGTGACGCCAGCGCAGGTAGGCGAGCACCAGCCAGGTGTGCGCGGCGCTGATGGCCACGTCGAAGCAGGCCACGTGCATGTGCCAGAACGGGTGCGGCAGCGACAGCCACAGGAGCGCGGCCACCAGCGCGGCGCGCCGCGACAAGAGCGTGCGCGCGAGCAGGAAGGTCAGCGCCACCGAGAGGCCCGCGAAGCACCACGCGGGGAAGCGCAGCGCGTCGTGCACGTGCAGCACGCCGTCCTTGCCCGAGAGCCCAAGCGCCTCTGCGACGCCAAAGCTCCAGGCGAAGAGCGTCTTCACCAGCGCCGGGTGCTCGTGGTTGTAGCCCCAGCCGCGATCGATGCCGCCCGCTGACAGCGCCTCCACGGGGTGGCGCGCCAGGCTCTCGAACCAGCGCCAGTACTGCTCGCCGGCCTTGAAGTAGTAGCCCTCGTCGCGCGTGAACCCAAGCTGTTGCGCGGTGACCGCGACCAGCACCGTGGCGGCGACGGCGAGGGCCACGGCCAGCCATCGGTCGGCGCGCGCGATCGGCGGCGCGTTCACGGTGCACCGCCGATCGCGATGGCGTCCCACGCGAAGCGCGCGCCGTCGTTGTCCTCGGTGTCGATGACGAAGCGCACGCGCGCCTGCGTGCCGACGAACGCGCGCGTGTCGAGACGGGTCACGATGAACGCGAAGGCTGGGGCGCGCGTCACCTGCCCGAGCTCGACGTCATCGGCGAACACGCGCATGCGCACCGGCGCGCGCGCCTGGTCCGCCCCCTCGCGCGTGAAGCCGGCGCGCACCACCAGCGTGTCGCCGAGCGGCACCGCGTCCCAGGCGATGGCGAGCGTCTCGCCGCGCGGGGGCGGGTGCGACCACACGGCGTCGTCGGCGTTCTCGCTCACCATGAGCCACTCGCGCGTCACGCGGCGCCACGACTCGCCGCCGCACCCATGACCGCCGCGCACCTCGCGCTCGCACGCCGCGTCGCCCATGGTGACGGTGGCCTCGGCGAGGTGCGCGCGAAAGTCGAAGCGCACCGAGGGCGGCGGCAAGTCCCAGCGCGCTACCGCGACTCGCCCCGCGCGCTCCAGCGCGACGGGCTCGCCGTGGCGCGCGCACACTGCCGCGAACGCGTCGTCGCCGTCGGGTTCGAGCAGCACGAACAGGCGCGCGTAGCGCTCGAGCGGTTGCTCAGCGAGCGCGTCGCCCGAGATGGGATCGAGATCGCCGAGCACGGTTAGCGGCCGCAGCGACCACGGCGGCAGCACCGCGAGCGCGTCGGTGGTGGGGGTGAAGCCCTGCCCCTCGAGCACACGCCGCGCGGCCTGGTAGTCGGCGTCGTCGGGCACGTGACAGCCCGCGCCGAGCAAGCGCAACCACGAGAACAGCAACGCAGCCACGAGCGGCGCGATGAGCGCGGTCGCGGCGGCGCGATCGCTCACAAGAGCTCGACGGCGACACCGAGCTTCCACAGCACCGGTTGGCGCGTGCCGAGGAACTCGTCATCGGGCGATAGCACCAAGCCCGGCCGGCCGAAGGTGTCGATCTGCTGCCACGCACCCTCGGCGAACAGGAAGGTGTGATCAAAGGTGCCATTGGCCCGCGCGCGGCGCGTCGTGTCGGGTACGAAGGGATCGATGGCGTCGAGGAAGTCGAGCGCCACCATCAGGCCGGCCGCCGCCTCCCAGCCAAAGCGCAGGCCCACGGGCTCCACCGTGCCCTGCTCGAAGGCACCCTCCTTGGTGAAGGCGAACGCCGTCGCCACCAAGCCCAAGCGTCCGTAGGGCACCAAGGGCACCTGGAAGAGATCGAGGAGCTGATCGGCGCGGTAGGTGATGCCCGGCCGCAGCTTGAGGAGGCTCAGCTCGACGTCCGTGTCGGTGGCGGCCTGGCACTCGCCGCTCGTGAGCGCGTCGGTGGGCTGGGCCTTGCCGCGCGCCTGCGCGAGGTTGAGCCCGGCGGAGAGCTGCACGCTGCCAAAGCCGTCGTAGAGGTGCGTATCGGCGTCAGCGCCCACCTCGATGAGCGTGGCGCCGCCAAACAGGCAGCCGTAGACGGGAAAGATGCGCCGGTAGCCTTGGACGAGCTCGGTATCGATGGCGGGCTTGTAGGGCGAGATGGCGAGCGCCAGGGTCTGCTGCCCGAGGTCGGCGGCGGCGGGCTCGGCGCCCACGGCGACGGCGAGGAGCACGACGACTCCCAACGACGTTGTCACTCGGCGTAGCACCCGCAGCGCCCGGCGCCGACTGCGGCGGGTGAGCGCGAGCGCAAGGGCGCCAAACATGCCCAGGTTGGCGGCCGAGGTGCCGGTGGCCCCGGTGCCGCACGAAGGCGAACACGAAAGGTCGCCCCCGTGCCCGTCGTAGAGCTCAAGGGTGCCAAGCGACGGGACGGGCTCGAGGAGAGCAAGGGCGCTCCACGGTCCGTCGTTGCCGAAGTCGTCCTGCAGCGCCACGCGCACCTCGAGCTTGACGCCGTTCTCGAGCCCCTCGAGCGTGACCGTGCTGCTCTCGTCCACCTCTGCCGACGTATACGACCCGTTGGCGCCACACGCGCTGTCGGCGTCGGCGGTGCCCGCGTCGGCGGCCCCGTCGGTGGGGCAGGCGCGGTACTGCACCTGCACCGTGTAGTTCTCGTCGTCGTCGTCGGGGATGCCACCGATGGTCAGCGTGGCGCTGGCATCGCCGAGCGCGACCTCGTCGATGGTGATGGCCGGCGGGACCGTGGTGTCGAAGTCGATGGTGAGCCCTTGGGCCAGCACCGCCGTGACGTCGCTCTCGTTGCGCGTGAGCTGCAGGCACAACGAGCCGCCGGTGAAGCGCGTACCGTCGGTGCCGCAGGCGGACGCACCCATCAAGTCAGCGGGCAGCACCGAGCGATCGAGCTCGAGGACACCGGAGATCGCGTCGAGCGCCTCAGCGGCGATGACCTCCTCGAGCTCTTGCTCTTGCAGGTCGGTAGGACACGGCCCGCCCGTCACACCGGCGGGCGCGAGCACGAAGCGCGCGTAGTAGCGCGTCTCGGGCACGCTGACGCGCAGGCGCAAGAGCATGGTGTCGGTGCTGGCGCAGTCGGCGCGGTTGTATCCCTCGGTGAGCGAGGTCTTGCCGTCGACGGTCAGCTCGGAGACGGTCTGCCCGGCGGCCGCGCCGGCATAACAGACCGAAACGAGGGTCAGAGCCAGTCCGCGCACAGCGCCTCCGCGATGCGCACCGCGTTGAGAGCGGCGCCGGTGCGCAGGTTGTCGCTCACCACCCAAAACGCCAGGCCCCTGCCGTCGGGTACGCTGGCGTCGACGCGCACGCGCCCCACCAGGGTCTTGTCCTCGCCGCTGGCGTCCTCGGCCGTGGGATAGAGGCCGCGCGCCGGATCGTCGATCACCAGCAGGTTCGGCTCGGCGGCGAACAGCGCGCGCGCATCCTCGGGCGAGAGCGGCGCCGCCAGCTCGACGTGCACGGCCTCGGAGTGGCTGTTGAACACTGGCACGCGCACACAGGTGACGCCCACGCGCAGCGCTGGCGCCTCGAGGATCTTGCGCGTCTCGTCGATCATCTTGCGCTCTTCACCGGTGGTGCCGTCGGCCGGGATGGGGTCCTTGGCCGGGATGCGCGGCAGCACGTTGAAGGCGATGCGCTGATCGAAGGTGTCGATCTTGGGCTCGCGCAGGTTGAACAGGTCGCGCACCTGCCGCTCGAGCTCGTCGACGCCGCCGCGGCCGGCGCCGCTCACCGCTTGATAGGTGCACACCACCACGCGCTGCACGCCTGCCTTGCGATGGAGCGGCGCCAGCGCCTGCACCATTTGGATGGTCGAGCAGTTGGGCGTGGCGATGATGCGCTTCTTGGCAAAGCCGGCGAGCGCGTGCCCGTTCACCTCGGGCACCACCAGCGGCACGTCGGGGTCCATGCGGAACGAGCTCGATTTGTCGATCGAAACGCCGCCGGCCTCGGCCACGCGGGGCGCCCACACCTTGGAGACGCCGCCGCCGGCGGCGAAGAACACCAGGTCGACGCCAGCGAACGACTCCGGCCGCACCGCCTCCACCACCAGCTCGTCGTCACCGAAGGCGACGCGCTCACCCTGGCTGCGCTCGGAGGCGAGCGCCTTGATGGTGGCGAGTGGGAAGGCGCGCTCCTTGAGGATGGCGAGGGTCTCGCGCCCCACCACGCCGGTGGCCCCCACGACGGCGACGTGCATGGGGCGCTTGGGGTGCTTGGTCGGCTGGTCCTTGACCTGGACGCCGAGGGTCTCGAGCTTCTGGTCGAGCGTTCCGCTCTTCGACGGCACGGGCATGGCTACTTCAGCTCCATGGTGAACGAATAGCGCTTGGCGCCGCCGCTGATGGTGGCGCGGCGCAGGTTCGCCACCACGCTCGCGGCCACCGCGGCGTCGCCCACGCTGTCGCTGACGATCTCGACCGAGTCCACGGTCCCCGCTGCCGACACCACCACGGCGACGTCGAGAGCGCCGGCCAGGCCCTTCTTCTTCTTGAGGCGCTCGAGGAAGAGCTGCTGCACAGCGCCCTGCACCTGGCGCACCACGGTCTCGGGCTTGCCCTTGGCGCCGGTCGCGCTGACCCGCAGATCCCCAAGCAGCCCCGCGTGCTCCTTCTTCGCCGCCTCGAGGTCGGCGGCCTCCACGCCCGCCACGCGGCCGGCGCCGATGGCGCGCGCCGCGGCGTCGTAGCGCACCACGGCGTCGACCAGATCGCCGGCGGCGCGCGCGCGGCGCGCCAGCACCAAGAGCGCCGCCACGTCCTCGTCGACGAGGCGCAAGACCTCGCGCGCCGCCGCCACGGCCCGGTCGGGATCGCCCTGCGCCGCGTCGTTGCGGCGCTGCGCCAACGACAGGACCAGCCGCCATGCGTCGATCTCGTTCTTCTGCACCGCCGCCGCGCGCTCGGCGAACAAGAGCCCAGCGGCGACGTCGCCGCCGCTGGCGGCGAGCTGAGCGGCGCCGAGCAGGGTCGGCAGATCGTCGGCGCCGGCCTCGATGGCGCGCCGATACGCATCGAGGGCGCGCTGCGGCTCGCTCTGCGCCAAGGCCGCGCCGTAATGCTTCAGCGCCAGCGGTGAGCCCGGGTCGATCTGCAGCGCCACCTCCCACAGCGGAATGGCGCGCGCCCGCTCGGGCGACGCCTCGGCGAGGCGCGCGGCCTCGACCGCGCACAGGAAGCACCCCGGCCACGAGGCGCGCGCCCGCTCCCACGAGGCCAGCGCCTTGTCGGGGTCGCCGCGCGCCGCGTGGACGCGACCCGCCTCCATGTGCGCAGCCACGCACGAGCCGTCGCGCGACACGGCGTTGTCGACGAGCGCCAGCGCCGCGTCGTGGGCGCCCTTCTTGCGCATGAGCCGCGCACGCGCCACGTCGACGATGGGGGCGCCGCGCAGCGCGGTGTCGGCCTTGAGGCACACCGGGCTCGCCTGGTCCTCCATCTTCCAGTCGGCGTACACGAAGCACTGACCGAGCGGCGCCACGCCGCTGCCGGGGTGCTGCTCGGCGTCCTCGCGGAAGCTCCGGAAGCGCTCTTGATCGTTCGCCACCGCGAGCAGCGCGCCGAAGCGTTTGGCACGATCCGCGGCCGGCGCGCTCTCGAGCGCGGCGCGCAGCTCGCGCGCCTTGCCGCGCTCGGATGCGTCCTCCACCTCCGCCACCACCTGGCACAGCGCGGCACCGTCGACGTCCGACGAGGGCTGCGGCGGCGCCGGCGCGGCGGGCGCCGCCTCGGGGGTGGTCTCGCACGCGAGCACCAGGGCGACGCAGCCGGCGAGCAAGATCGAAGGTGGAGCCGAGCGAGGGGCGCGCATGACAACCGGATTAGCCCTTGGGGTCGGCACCGTCTACGCGGGGGGAGACGGCCTTATTCCTTGCCCACGCCCAGCCACGCGTCGGGCACGAACAGCGCCGCAGTGACGCCGATGAGCTCGCCGCCAAGGCCGATGCCGCACGCGATCCGGCTCTTGACGTCGATGTTCGGCACCGCCAGGAACGCGACGCTGGTGAACAGGCCACCAACCACCAGGCCGCCCGCGAGCAGCGCGAACGAGCGCCCGGGCGCGACGTCGACGAAGGGGCCGAGAGCGAGCCCCGCGCCGCCGATCGCGCCAGCCGTGGCAGCGGCCGTGGCGAGGCCGAAGGTCGTGCGATCGACGTCGCCCACGGCGTCCACGCCCACGGGCACCATGGCGAAGACCCCGAGGCCACCCCCCATGGCGCCGAGGCCCGCCATCGAGAGCGCCAGCGCTTCGTCGTTCTTGTCGACGTCGGCGAAGGCAACCATGGCGGCGGTGCCGAGCGCGCCCGTGGCGACGCCTGCGGCGGTGATGCCCGACGGCAGCCCGCCGCGCAGACCCAGCGCCACCGGCACCCCGGCGCCCACCAACCCGAGGGCGCCGGTGCCAAGCGCGATGACGCCAGCCTCGTCGACGGTGAGGGGATGGCCGGCGTCGGCCATGGCGCCGGCCATGGCGTAGGCACCGCCGCCGAGCGCCGCTGCGCCCGCGAGGCCGGCCGCCGCCTGCGTGAGCACTGATAGCTCCTCGCGGGTCACCACCGTGCGGTCGTCGTCGTAGAGCATGACGTCGCGCCCGGGCACGATGGTGGTGGGCACCAGCGCGCCGGCCAACAGGCCCGCCGAGCCGAGCGCCGCCACGGCCACCCAGCGACCATCGGGCGGCGGTGGTGGCAGGGGAGCGGGCTGCGGCGCCTCGCCCTCCTCGGGCGCCGCTGCGCGCGGCAGGTCGGGTACCACGATGGCGCGGATAGGCAGCCCGCCGATGCGCGCGAAGCACGCATAGCGCACATCGTCGACGGCGGGGGCGCGCACGCGCACGGCCTCCACCACGGCGCTCGGCGCCACTGCCAGCGCCAGCTCGGCGGCTGCGCAGGCCACCTCATCGGCGGGATCGTCGAGCAGCAAGAGTGCCGCCGCCACGGTGGCGCGACGGGTCTCCTCGGGGAGGCGACGCGCCAGCGCCAGCAAGCTCTGCGTGGCCACGGCGCGCACGCGGGGCTCGGGATCGGTGATGCCGCGCCTGGCGTCGGCGCCGAGCAGCACGGGGGCCGCGGTGGGCGGGTCGAGCCACGCCAGCACTGCCACCGCCAGCGCGCGCACGTTGACGTGGTTGCTCGTGGCCGCCGTGACCAAGGTCGCCGTCTCCGGGGCCGACAAGGTCTCGCCCGCCGACAACCGAGCCTCGAAGACGCGCAGCCCGGCGAGCGCGCGCTCCTCGTCGTCGACGGGGGCGGGGACGGGGGCCGGAGGCGGCGCACGCGCGGGCGCCGGCGTCGCGCCCTCGTCGGACGGGTCCACCTGGCCCAGCGCGGGACCAGCCACCAGCACGAGCGTGAGCGCGAGGGTGCAGCGCACAGGGGGAGCCTGCCGCGCGCTCCCCCTGCGATGCAACCGGTTGCGCGCGCCGTCGCGGCTGTCAGACTGGCGCCGTGTACACGATCTGGCGCTCCGTCGACGTCAGCTTCGCGCACCACGTGCGCGGCCATCGCGGCAGCTGCATCAACCTGCATGGCCACACCTGGAAGCTCGAGGTGTGCGCCGCCGCCGCCACGCTCGACGCCGAGGGCTTCGTGGTCGACTTCCGGCGCGTGCATGGCGAGGTGCTACAGCCGGCACACGCGCTGCTCGATCACGCGCTGGCGCTGGGCGAGGAGACCTTCGCGGAGGTGGCGGGTGAGCTCGAGGGCATGGGCACGCGCCTGCTCGAGAGCCGCGCGCGCGTGCACGGCGCACCGGTCGAGGGCCCGCCCCGCGTGAGCACCAGCTTGGCCGGCGCCGAGAGCCGCTGGCCTGGCGGCATGAAGGTGGCGCTGTTCCCCTTCTCGCCCACCAGCGAGCGCCTCGCCGAGTGGCTCTGGCGGGCGGCCAACGGCGCCCTCGCCGACGCGCGCGTCAGCGTGCCCTGCGTGCGGGTGTTCGAGTCGCTGCACCCTGTGGAGAGCGTGGCGGAGTATCGGCCCGGCTGAGGGGCGCGTGGTGCAGCATCGCGCCGTGGCTGCGCCTCGGCGCTCACGTGCCAAGCAGGAAGCGCCCGCTGCTCTCGTCGACATCGGTGGACTGGCGCGCTCCATCGACACCGTGCCCGAGGCCGCTACCCACCGGTGGCGTCGCCGATCGGCGCGGCGCGTCCATCGAGCGCTCGTGGACCTGCGCCAGCGCGCGCAGCGCTGCCTCGGGGAGGCGCGCCACCGACACGCGCTCGCCGTCGAGACGGAGCACCGCCTCGCAGCAAGGCAGGTCTGGCGCGCAGCAGGAGGCCAGGGCCTCGATGGCGCGGAAGCTCGGCTCGATAGTGCGCAGGGCGAGATCGCGATCGAGGCGCTGCGCGCGCGGCGCGGGCGCGGTCCCGTCGGCGTCCGCCAGCGCGATGTCGAGCTCGGTGAGCGCGTCGCAGGCGTCGTCGAGCAGGCCGAGCAGCTCGACGTACGACAAGGAACGTGTGCTTTGTTCTCGAGACGCCATGGCCCCCTCGCGGCAGACCGCGGGCAACTGCATCGCCCGTGCCGAGCGTGATGCGCACCACCAGGGGGTGCCATCGCGGCCGAGCTGGGCGCGAGCACACCGATGGCACACTGGCGGCGGCGTGGCCCACACGGCTCACGTTCGGCACGAGCGCGGTGCCGCCACTGGCGCCCTGGCGGCATCGTCATCGAGCACAGGCAGGTGGAGCCTTGCGATGGCGGACACCGTGGTGGCGAGGGCCCGGCGCAGGATTTTCGGCACGAGCCACGACGGGCAAGCAACGGAACACCGGCGCGCACCAGCGCGTTCGCACGCGCCCAAAGCGCTCGGAAGGGTATTGCACCGACCCACAGGCGGACCATCCTCCGCCCACCCTGGAGGTTCCTCATGCTTCGCTCGCTTCGGCTCCCTGCCCTCTTCGTGCTGTTCGGCTCGGGCTGCCAGTGCGCCATCCCCTTCGACCAGACCATCACCATGACGCTGAAGACCGAGGTCGGCGGCTCATCACGGTGCGAGCCCGGCACGGACGACACGATCGTGAACGGCAACGTGGTGTCCACCGGCGACTTCGGCGAGGTGCACTACAACTACGAGCACGACGGCGACGCGGATGCCACGCCGGGCGACACCGACTACCCCACCTACTGCATCGTGCACGTGGAGGAGTGGAGCGGCAGCCTCGCCGACATGGAGTCGCTCAAGGACGACATCGACACCGAGGTGAGCAACCAGGGCTTCGATCCCACCAAGGCCACCATCAGCTTCGAGAACGCGGTGTTCGCGCAGGTCGACGTCGAGGTGGCCACCGCCACCGGCGGCGCGTTCGAGCTGAGCAACCTCGGGCCCTACAACGCGCACCTCAACGTCACGGGTGGCGATGTCACCGTGCCGGACATCCTCGTCATCGACAACCCCGACGGCGGCGACTTCACCGACGACCAGGTCACCTACACCGAAGACGGCGTGCAGGTCGCGACCATCCTCTCCGCGGGCGTCAACGCCGGCGAGAGCGTCGTGGGCACCGGTACCTCCGACGTGCAGTTCGACTTCGCCGACCTCGGGCAGCTGACCAACGATGACCAAGGTGCCCCGGTCATGACCATCACGGTGGACGTGCAGCTCGCGGGCGCCATCAACTACAGCCCCTTCTGAGCGTCCTGGCTGGCGGGCGGCGCTCTGCGCGTCGCCACCGAGGGCCGGAGCGATGGATCAGCGCCGCCGCGCTGGCCACCGCCCCGGCCCTCATCGTTTTCGGCACATCACACACCACCCCGGTGGGCCACGAGCGATCGCCCTGCCTCCAAACGGGGCAGGCGCGCGCGCCCTGACCGCGTCCGAACGCGGCGCGCACGGTGGCGCGGGCGTTGCTCAACGCCTCCTCGCACCGGAGGTCACCCCATGGAAGAGCGCCGTCCCCCGCGCGAGCGCGAGCTCGTGCTCTCGCCCAACGAGTACGCCTACGTCTTGGACACCACCAAGGGCCACATCAACTGCTACGTGGGCCCCAACAAGACCAGCTTGGCGCAGACCGATCAGCCCGTGATCTTCAACGCGCTCACGAAGCGCTTCGATAGCGCCAACGACCTCGCCTCGGCGGTGCAGCTCTTCGCCACGGCGCCGGCCAACTGGTACATGGTGCTGAAGAACCCGAGCAAGGACGGCCACAACCCCAAGCCCGGGCTCGCCTCGGGCTTCGTCGAGCTGCAGGTGGGTAAGAAGCTCATCATCCCCGGGCCCGTGAGCTTCGCGCTCTGGCCCGGGCAGATGGTCAAGGTGGTGGAGGGCCACCGCCTGCAGATGAACCAGTACCTTTTGATCCGCGTGTACGACGCCGCCGAGGCCAACAAGGACCGCGCCGCCGTGCTCGGCCTCGACGTGGTCGACGACGCGGACGACGACAGGATCTCGTTCGAGACCGGCGAGAAGCGCGTCATCCGCGGCACCGACGTGTCCTTCTACATGCCGCCCAATGGCGTGGAGGTGCTGCCCGACGAGGACGGCCGCTACGTGCGTGACGCCGTGACCTTGCAGCGCCTCGAGTACTGTGTGCTCGTCGGCGACGACGGCAAGAAGCGCTACGTGCGCGGCGAGGCGGTGGTGTTCCCCGAGCCCTCGCAGCGCTTCGTCGACGAGGGCGGGCGCAAGAGGCGCGCTATCGAGCTCTCTGAGATCACGGGCCTGCACGTCAAGGTCATCGCCCCCTACGTCGATGAGGCCGGGGTCGCGCATGCCGAAGGCGAGGAGCTCTTCCTCACGGGCAAGAACAAGATCTACTTCCCGCGCGACGAGCATGCCGTCATCAAGAGCGAGCTCACCGAGGTCCACCACGCCATCGCCATCCCCGCCGGCGAGGGCCGCTACGTGCTCAATCGCCTGAGCGGCGAGATCGAGCTCAAGCGCGGGCCGCAGATGTTCCTGCCCGACCCGCGGCGCGAGGTCATCACGCGGCGCGTGCTCTCCGATCGCGAGTGTGCACTGCTCTACCCCGGCAACGACGAGGCGCTCGCCGTCAACCGTGGGCTGCGCCGTGGACCGGTGGCGGCGCCGCCACCGGTGGCGGCACCGCGCAAGGACGCGCCGGTGCCGCCGCCGGTGCCCGGCCCCGGCGCGGGAGCGCGCGATCCCTTCGCACCCTCGAACGTCAACATGTTCGCGCGCGGCTTCGTGGCCCCGCGCACCATCATGCTCGACACCAAGTTCGACGGCGCCGTGGCCGTCGACGTGTGGTCGGGCTACGCCGCGCAGATCGTCGACCGCGCGGGCGCGCGCCGCGTGGTGCGCGGGCCCGTCACCGCGCTGCTCGAGTGGGGCGAGACGCTGGAGGCGCTGGCGCTCTCCACGGGCACGCCCAAGAGCACCGAGCACCTGTTGCACACGGGCTTCCTGCAGATCGCCGGCAACCAGGTGAGCGACCGCGTCGACGTGGTGTCGAGCGATCTGGTGGAGGCAGCGGTATCGGTGAAGTACCGCGTCAGCTTCGAGGGGCCCGAAGAGCGCTGGTTCGCCGTCGACAACTACGTGAAGCTCCTGTGCGACCATGCCAGCTCGCTCATCAAGGCGGCGGCGCGCCAGATCCCCGTGCGCCGCCTGCGCGCCGAGATCGCCGAGATCGTGCGCGACACCGTGCTCGGCAAGAAGAGCGAGGGGCCGCGCGCGGGGCTCGCCTTCGCCGAGAACGGCATGCGCGTCACCGACGTGGAGGTGCACGAGCTCGAGGTCACCGACGGAGAGGTAGGGGAGCTGCTCTCGAGCGCCCAGCTGCACGCGATCCAGAGCGCCGTCGAGGTGGCCGAGAAAGAGAGCGCGCTGGCCGACCGCCGGCGCCTCGAGGAGATCGACCGCCAGCTCGCGCAGGCCGAGCACCAGACCAAGCTCTTGCGCGCACAGCTCGACGAGGAGCGCGAGGGCCGGCTGTTCGTGCTGCAAGAGCACCGGCAAGCGCAGCACGCGCGTCTGCTCGAGCTCAAGCGCCTGGCCGAGATCGCGGATACCGCTCGCGAGGCCGAGGTGCGCGAGCAGCGCTTGCTGATGCAAGCTCGCGAGGCCGAGGTCGCGCTGCTCGAGCGGCAGCGCCAGCAAGAGCTCGACCTTGCCCGCCTGCGCGAGCAGACCGAAGCCGCCGTGCGGCAGGCCGGCGCCTTCGCCCCCGACCTGGTGGCCGCGCTGACGCGCCTGGGTGACGCCCAGCTCCTGTCGGCCTTGGCTGCAAACTTCGGCGAGCTGGCCGCGGTGGAGGGTCGAGGCTTGCTCGAGACCGCCAGGAAGTTCCTCGATTTCATGCCCCAGACGGCGGTGCCGACGCTGCGGGCAGCGAAGCCGGCGGCGCGGGAGGGCGACGCTGAGTAGCCGCGAGCGTCGGCTGTGGTGAACATACCTCACTCGTGGTGTATTCGAACTTCCCGATCTCCAAGCGGCGAGGCCGAATTCATCCAAGTGGTTATGGTAGTCACACCACAGCCAGCAATTCCGCTCCGCGTACGGACGCCGCAGAGAGCCATGGCATGAGTGCTGCAAAGAATACTCACGCAGGCAGCCGGCTAAACAGACTTCCCCCCAGGTCGATTCGGTTGTCTGTGAGAGCTCGAACGCGGCGTCCCCCCCGTGCCGTGGTCGAGCTCTCGATTTTTTAACGGCCGCATGCTGCGCACGTTGAAGGCGAGTGCATTGCGCGCGCGGGGGATGGTTGCGGGGTTTGGCGTTCCTTCCATTTTCTGGTCATGTCCGGCCCATGCCCAGACCCGATGGCCGCTCCCCGCTCGACCTCCGTGACATCCGCTTCGAGACCGGCGTGGTGCCGCACCACCCAGGCAGCGTCATCGTGCACTTCGGGACCACCCGCGTGCTGTGCGTGTGCACTGCGGAGGAGCGCGTGCCGCCCCACCGGCTGAGCAGCGGCGGCGGGTGGATGACGGCCGAGTACTCCATGCTGCCGGCGGCCACACACGATCGGAAGCAGCGCGACATCTCGCGCGGCAAGCAAGACGCGCGCTCGGTGGAGATCCAGCGCCTCATCGGGCGCGCCCTGCGCAACGTCGTCAACATCGATGTCATCGGGCAACGCACGCTCACCGTGGACTGCGACGTGCTGGTGGCCGACGGCGGCACGCGCACGGCGTCGATCACCGGCGGCTTCGTCGCGGTGGCGCTGTGCCTCGACGGGCTCTTCAAGAAGAAGGCCCCCATGAAGGCCAAGAAGCTGCGCGACGTGCTGTCGGCACAGGTTGCGGCGGTGTCCTTGGGCGTGCTCGACGCTCAGGTGCTGACCGACCTGTGCTACGCCGAGGACGCACGGGCCGAGACCGACTTCAACCTGGTGGCGCGCGACGACGGCACTCTGGTGGAGGTGCAGGGCACCGCGGAGGGTGAGCCCATGACGCGCGAGCAGCTGCTCACCATCCTCGACCAAGGCACGGCCGCGGTGCGCGAGCTGTGCGCCAAGCAGCGGGCGGCGCTCGGCGGGATCTGGGCGTGACGACGATCCTGCTCGCCACGCAGAACGCCAAGAAGGGGCGTGAGCTTGCCGAGCTGGCGCGCGGGCGCTTCCGCGTGCAGACCCTCGCCGACGTCGGCCTGGCGAACCTGGCCATCGTCGAGAACGGCGCCACCTTCGCCGAGAACGCGCGCATCAAGGCGCGCGCCGTCAAGGCCGCGTTGGCGCCCGCGGTGGTGCGCGACATCACCTGGGTGCTGGCCGACGACAGCGGCCTCGTGGTCGACGCGCTCGACGGCAAACCCGGCGTGCGCTCGGCGCGCTTCGCGGCCGACCACGGTACCGGCGCAGGCGACGAGGCCAACAACGATCTGCTGCTCCTGCTGCTCGCCCCCGTTCCCGACGAGCGGCGCAGCGCGCGCTTCGCCTGCGCCGTGTGCGCCGTGGCCGTCGACAGCGACGCCATGCACGAGGCCTTCGGCACCGTCGAGGGGCACGTCGCGCGCGCCCGCGTCGGCAGCGGTGGCTTCGGCTACGACCCGCTCTTCATCCCGGTGGCGCACGCGCCGCTCCGCATGGCCGAGCTCACATCCGAGCAGAAGCATGCGATCTCGCACCGCGGCGTAGCCATGCGCGCGGCGCTCGCCACCCTCGGAGGCCAGGCGCGTCCGTCGGCGTTCGCGCGCGCGCGCGTTCCGCGCGCATGAGTGCACACGAGCTCAAGGGCTGACAGATCATCGGTTGTCGGGCGCTCGATCTTGCGGGCTTCGGTTTGCGGGCGCCGGCCCTCGGGCGTCGGTGTCGGGCCGCGGGCTTCGGGCGGCGGGCAACGGACCATCGCTGGT
>JADZDP010000154.1 GCA_020850995.1 Deltaproteobacteria bacterium | reverse complement strand
GGCCGCTCGACGAGGATGCGCAGCGCGAGCAGCAGACGATCCTTGTCCTTCGTCTTCTTGTCTGTGAGCGCGCTCTGCGCGTGCGCGAAGAGCGCGGCGTTCGGCGCGTCGAGGTAGAGGTTGCGGCTCTGCTTGCCCGCGGCAAGCCCGAGCTCTTTCCGGATTATCTCGGCCTCGTGGTAATGGACGCCGTAGCGGCACACCATGAGCGTGGTGGCGAGGACGAGCTCGCCGACGTCCAGGCCGGCCGCCTCCGCGAGCGCAGCCTCCCGCACTGCGCTCGCTTCGTAGACGCGCTGGTCTCGCCGCTCTTGTTCACGCTTCCACGCGCCGGCGTCGCGATCTGCGCGGGTATGGGCGGGAGAACCGGGCAGCGGCGCCTCGTGCGACGGACGCATTATCTTGTTCGCGTCCTTGTGGCCGAGATCCCAGAGCACGGTCGCGAGGTCCGCTTGGGTGATCAGCCGGCGAGCGTGGCCGTCCCTGTCGAGAGTGACCCGAATGCGGGGGTGCTCGATGCCGATGACGTCGGCCCACGTCTTCGTCGGCTCCTCTGGCTCGGGCTCGAAGTCCTGCGGGAGCTCGGCGAGCTGATGCTGTTCGAGGTAGGCCCCCGCGCGGAGGCTCCACTGGTCGAGCGCCGCTTGGTGGGCGGCCCGCTCGGGGAACACGTCTTCGAGGGCGCGCTCGCGCTCGGCGCTGGTCGCGTGGTGCTGCCGCTTGATCGCCCACTCGAGGTGGTGCTCAACGTCGATCCACCCGTCGACGGGTTCGCCACCGAAGCGCCAGAGCGTCTTCGCCTCCTTCGGATCGATGACGTCCTGTCCCTTCTCGAACGCGGCTGCGAGGTCTCTGTCGGCTTGCGCGGATACCTTGCCTTCCCAGCAGCACGCGTCGAGGCAGGCGTCGTGTGAGTCGGTGTCGCCGATCTGGAACAGCTGCGCCTGCGCGTGCGTGCGCTTCCCACAAGAGAGGCACGAGCCCGCCGACGAAACGAGCTCGGCATCGTCGAGTGCCCACCGTGCATGCATCAACTTCCTCGACCCCAGCAGGATGAAGTGGTCGATCTCGCGATGGCTGAGCACGGCTCCCTCTTCGATGGGTCGAAAAAAGCCGCCCGCGCGCGAGATCCCGACGACGACGAGTGGAACCCCGCCGACCACCACCTCGCAGCGCCCTCTCGTCGAGCGACCTGTCGGGCAAGGAGAAGAACAAGCAGGCGCTACGCTCGACGTGGCATCTGCCCTACCGCCCCGAGGTGCCGGCCTTTGGCCTGGTCTTTCGCCTGGTCTGGCAATAGGGCCTCGACCTGGCCGTCGAGGTCTTGCCACACCTCTTGCACCATCACCGCTTCCAGCTCGTGGTGCTCGGCAAGAGCGAGCCCCGCTACGAGGAGTTCTTCCGTCTGCTCGCGCAGGCCTACCCGCACCGCGTGGGCTACAGCTCGGGGTTCAACGAGCCGCACGCCCACCAGGTGGAGGCCGGCGCCGACCTCTTCCTCATGCCGCGCGGGGCAGCCCGTTCAGCCGTCGCAGGCCGGGTGGTCGAAGCCGGGGATGACGAGAGTACCGGCGCTGTCGAAGTAGCCAACGGCGCCCTCGGTCTCGCCATCGTCCAACCAGGCGATGCCGATCTCGTTGCCGGTCACGCGGTAGACGCCCTCGAACTGGCTCCAGATCTCGTCGTCGCCAAGAAGCATGTCCTCGTAGACCGTCACCGATCCGTCGGAGTGGAACTGGAAGGTGGTGTCCGTGTACACGAAGCCGATTTCAATCCACGACCCCTCGCAGACCGCCGTGGTCTCGATGGGTGAGTCGACTTCGTAGCTATACGCCTCGCAGGTAAGACCGGGTGCGCTCATCGCGAGGATCATGTCGGCGTCGACGAGGTAGCTGTCGAACGTGGCGTCGACCACTCCAGGCAGCGTGAGGTGCATCGTCCCGCTGTTGGTGAACGAGTAGCTACCGGGGTGCTGGACCTGGTCGGCAGTGACCGCGACGGCGAGTCGCGCGTGCAGCGCGAGCAGGAACCGCCCACCACTCTGCTCTTCGCACAGGAAGGAGGGGTTCTCGGCGTCGAGGATCGACGTTGCCCAGGGCGCAGCGCAGCGATAGCCGAGCTCCTCGTTGACGAGGGCGCAGACTTCGTCGCCACAGTCGACGCGCTGAACGGTCTCGCCGTCGCACACGACGAGCGTGTTGCCATCGCAGCGTCCCAGATCGGTCTCCCCACGGCAGGGATCGCTCGTCCCAGGGTCGGCGGGGTTTTGGGCGTCGCCGTCACCCGGACCGTCGGCACCTCCGCCGGGGGCTTCGTCGTTGTCGTCGCCGTCGTCGTTGTCGTCGCCGCCGGGGGCGTCGTCATCGTCCTCGCTGGCGCCCGGCCGATTTGAACCGCGGCGCTCGTCATCAGCGTCGTCGCCCCGCTCGCGCAATCCCTCGCCACAGCCAAGCGTGGTCGCGAGTAGGGCGGTGAGCAGCGAGAGATAGGCGGAGGAGATGCAGTGGGCGCGGAGCATGGGGCCTCGGGGGGTTGGTGCCCACCGAAGGGCAAGCGCCATGCCCGCCGCCGCACCGCGTCGGGGCGCCGCGGCGGTTGGCCCGTCGGGCGGTCGCGTTCCACCCAGAAACCCGGGTTTCACCTTCGGGCTGCGCCGCCAACTCGGCGTGGGGATTGGACACGGCGCCGGTCAGCAAGGGGCGGTTGAGCTCCACGTAGAAGCCGCCGACGGCAGCTCCTTGAAAGCGACCGGCGCGCCACTGGCATCAGTCGTCATCATCATGCTCCCGCCCCCCGCTGCGCTCGCGGCGGTCGCCGCCCTCGTTTGGCTCCTCGTCGGCGCTGCG
Source organism: Deltaproteobacteria bacterium (assembly GCA_020850995.1). Classification (GTDB taxonomy): domain Bacteria; phylum Myxococcota; class UBA727; order UBA727; family VGSZ01; genus JACOUT01. Next base: position 5,049 of record JADZDP010000154.1, on the reverse strand, counting down.
GTGGCAACGGACGCAGTCCTGGTAGTCGCGGATGCCCTCTTCCTCGTGCTCCTCGCGGATGTTGGCGGCCGTGTGCTCGTGGCAGCCGTAGCAGGTGTACTGCTTGAGATCCTTGCGCGGGTGACAGGTCGCGCAGCTGGCCTGATGGTCGCGATCGAGCAGGAAGTACTTGTCATGATCGAACGTGGATGGCTTCCATCGCTGTGTGCTGTGACATTCCCGGCAGGAGTCGCCGGCGTCGCGGTGCATGTCATCAAGGGGCGCCTTGTGGCAGCCCGCGCATTGCGCGAGCTTGGCCGGGGCGAGGCGGTCGTGGTTGAAGGTGGCAGGGGTCCAGCGCTCGATCGAGTGGCACGCTTGGCAGCCCTCACTCAGCATCCCGTGGAGATCGTCGTTCGGCGCCTTGTGGCAGCTCTCGCAGCGCGTGCGGGTGTCGGTGCGTAGCAGGCTGTGGGAGAAGCGCCGTCGTGCGGGCCGCTGGTGATCGCTGTGGCACGCCGCGCAGTTCTCCTCGAGCAGCTCCCGGTGAAACGCGGTGGCGGTGGCCCCAGGGCGCCGTGTCGTGACCGGCGCGCCGGTCGTGGTGCGCAGGCCGATGTCGGCCACGGCGTGACAGGCCACGCATCGTTCCGCCGGGGCCGCGCGCAAGGGCGCATGGCAGGTGAAGCACCGGGATCCGAGCTCGGCGTGGGCGGGCACAAGTGGCCCCGGACTCACCATCGCCTCCGGGTACACGAAGGCAAGAGCCACCAAGACGAGCAGGTTGGCCGGGATGATGAGGCTGGCAATGCGGCGTCTCATGGCAAACCCGCGAAGAGCGTCACGGCAACGATATGCGCGACGGCGAGCACTGCAAACGCCAGCGTGATGGGGAAGTGCACGACCCGCCAGGCCTTGACGACGTCGAAGGTGAGGCTGTCCCAATACAGGCGGTCTTCCAGATCCACCTCGGACAGACCGTGCTCGCGCAGCCGCACCCGGGCCGCCACCAGCCGGCGTCGCGAGCGATCGAGGAGAAACTTCCCCGCGATGCCGCTGCCAACACTGACGAGCATGGCCGCCACGGCAAGCCAGCCCAGGAGCGCGTTGAAGTGGATGCCGGCGTGGACCAGCACGAGCAATGAGCCCGCCCAGGTCATGCCCTCATGCCAGCGCAGGAGCGTGGCCGGCTTTCCCACCCGAATGATCTTACGTTTGCGTAGTGAGTAGGCGAACGACCCGATGATGAGCAGCGTGCCGGGAATGCCCAGGTAGCGGCCAAGCCAGACCGCCCCGAGAAAGTGGAGCAAGGCGTCGACCAAGAGCGTAACGACGACAAGCGCGATGAACGCAACGACGTGCGGCAGGACCTCGCGACTGAGCAAGCGGGCTCGCATCGACATCAGACCTCAAGCTTGAGTGGGGTCGTGGGCGTGGCCACGCACAGCAGGCAACTCCCAGGGCGAATCTCGCGCTCCGGTGGTTCCGCGTAACGAACCGAGCCCGAGGCAAGCCCTACCTCACAGCTGCCGCAGCTCCCGGAGCGGCAGCCCGACTCGACCGGGATGCCGTGCCGCTCGGCGAACTCAAGCAGGTTGGCCTCCGCGCCGTCCCAGACCAACGTCCGTTCCGAGCGAGAGAACACGACCTCGAGTCCGACAGCGCTGCTGGACACAGGTGCCGACGCGTGGCCGGGCACCGCCTGCAAGGACGCCGGCCCGAATGCTTCATGGTGGACGTCGTCAGGCGGCACTCCCCATGCGGCCAGACCAGCCAGGAGGCTCGCCAGCATGGTTGGTGGGCCACAGACATAGAAGCGATGCCGGCCGCTCGGCAGCGTGCGGCGCAAGAGGTCGACATCGATGTGTCCGGCGTGCTGGTAGTCGCGGTCGAGCAGATCTTGGGCCGTGGGCTTGCTGAAGGACAAATGGAGGTGGAAGTTGGCGTGGAGTCGAACCAGCTCGAGGAGCTCGTCGCGGAAGGCGAGCTCGCCTCCATTCCGAACGCCGTAGAAGAGGTGGACCTGGCGGGCCGGCTCCGCAAGCAGCCCGCTGCGCAACATGCACAGGAGCGGCGTAATGCCGATGCCGCCGGCCAGCAGCACCACTGGTGAGCGCGGATCGTCGACGGCCACGAAGCGGCCGGCGGGTGCACGCACCTGAACGGTATCCCCTGCCTTGAGCTGTTCGTGAAAGTAACGGGAGCCCTCGCCGGCTGGAAGGTCGGGACGGTCGGATGGTGCCAGCACGCGCTTGACGGTCACGCGAAAGTGGTTGGGGGCGGGGCGGTCCGACAGGGAGTAGCAGCGGATGATGCGGCGGTTTTCTGCTACTGGTAGCTGGAAGGTCAGAAACTGGCCGGGCTCGAACGCGGCCAATGGTGCACTGTCGACTGGGGTGAGGAAAAAGGAACACTGGGTGTGTGCGGCGTCCGCAAAGTCCCGGCGCTCGACCCGAAACTCCCGCCAGCCCGGCCAGGCACCTGAGCGCGGAGGGGCGGCGGAATAAGTCCCCTGGGACGGTGGCTGCCGGTTGCTCCGTCGCCACCAGGCGACGCTCGCGGCGATGCTTAGCTGCAGCCCCAGCGCAGCCGCAATATAGGTGAGCAAAGACGGGGCGGTCATTGGCATGGCGCAGCGACCGTTCTGGGATGCGCGGTCACTCTTCGCAAGCAGGTAACGCTCGATCGCGGCACGTAGCGGGCATCAAGGCGCGGGGGTCGCTTCATGGGCCGTGGCACCGCTACCTTTGCAGGGCTAGCCTGGTCGTATGGGGCCACGACGACACCCGCGGGCGAGGCGACCGCAGTGCTGGAGGCGCACGCCCTCACCAAGGTCTATGGCGAGGGCGACACCGCCGTTCACGCGCTGCGCGGCGTCGACATGCAGCTCTTCGCCGGCGAGCTGGTGGTACTGCTCGGCCCTTCGGGCAGCGGCAAGTCGACGCTGCTCAACATCCTCGGCGGCCTCGATGTCCCCACGACGGGCACCGTGCGCTACCGCGACCACGACCTGACCGTGAAGGACGAGGCAGCGCGGACGCGCTGCCGCCGCGAGCACGTGGGCTTCGCTTTTCAGTTCTACAACCTGGTGCCGAGCCTCACGGCGCGGGAGAACGTCGCCCTCGTCACCGAGGTCAGCCCGAGCCCCATGAAGCCCGAGGACGCGCTGGCGCTCGTTAACCTGACGAACCGGCTCGACCACTTTCCGGCGGAGCTCTCGGGCGGCGAGCAGCAGCGCGTGGCCATCGCCCGCGCGGTGGCCAAGCGGCCCGACCTGCTCTTGTGCGACGAGCCCACAGGCGCGCTCGACATCGCCACCGGCCGCGTGGTGCTCGAGGCGCTCCGCCGCGCCAACCGCGAGCTCGGCACCACGACGTGCATCATCACGCACAACCAGGCCATCGCGCGCATGGCCGATCGGGTGGTGTACTTCGCCGACGGCAAGGTGGCGCGCATCCAGAAGAACACCGAGAAGCTCACGCCCGACGAATTGCAGTGGTAAAGCATGCGCGCGCTGAACCGCAAGCTCCTGCGCGATCTCAAGCACCTCTCGGGGCCGGCCATCGCTGCGGCGCTCGTCGTCGCCGCAGGCGTCGCCGCCTGGGTTTCACTGCGCGGCGTCTACACCTCGCTGGAAGGGGCGCGCACCTCGTACTTCGAGCGGGGACGCTTCGCTGACATCGTGGCGCCGGTGGTGCGCGCGCCGCTGTCGGTGGCGGCGCAGGCCATGGCAATTCCGGGCGTGGAGGCCGTGGACGCGCGCGTGCAGGCGCCCGCCGTGCTCGACATGCCGGGCTTCGCGGAGCCGGTGCGGGCGCTGGTCACCTCGATGCGGGACGACGAAGGAGCGCTCAACCGCGTGTTCTTCCGGCTCGGCCGCGCGCCGGCCTGGGGCCGCGGCGACGAGGTGGTGGTGAACGAGGCCTTCGCCCTGGCGCACAAGCTCAAGCTCGGAGATCCGCTCGCCGCCACCGTCAACGGCCGCCGCGTATGTCTCACCATCGTCGGCATCGGCGGCTCACCCGAGCATCTCTACGTCGTGCCCCCCGGCGCCATCTGGCCGGATGACGCGCGCTACGCGGTGCTGTGGCTCGAGCGCGATGCGGCCGCCACGCTGGTTGGCGCGGAGGGCGCCTTTCATGACCTCGCGGTGCGGCTGGGACGAGGCGTCGACGAGCGGCCGGTGATCGAGGCCCTCGATCGGCTGCTCTCGCCCTACGGGGCCCTCCGGCGAGCGCGGCCGGTACCCTGCGCCCAGGGACGACGACGCGGCGCCGACCCACCGCTCCCACGCCTGTCCATCGTCGACCCCAGACGCCAATGCCGACTCCCGGTGTGAGCCTCCGCTGCCCGCAGACCATCCGACGCTACCCGCCACCAATTGCGCGGGAGGATCTGCGCCCTGAACGAGCGTCCCCAAGCCCCGACCCTTCCGCCCCCGCTCCCCGCTACACCCCCGCCCTCGCCAGGCGATCAGACGACCGAGCGCCAATGCAGGCGCTGGCGATCACTTCCGCCTCTGCTTCCTCGAGAAGGACGCCGGGCACTACGCGATCGAGCTGGTCGTCGAGGACGCCTGCGGCGGCGCGGCGCCGGTTACGCTCCGCGGGCACTCCGCGGACGGTCAAGAAGCTGGTGGTCCCGCGCGTCGTCGCGACGACGCTGATGCTGCCGCTCGTGACCTTGTTCGCCAACATCCTCGGCATCATCGGCGGCATGATCATCTCGTGGGTCCAGTTCGACCTGTCGATGGTGCGCTTCTACAACTCTGCGTTGAACGTGGTGCGCGCTAGCCGGCGTGTGGCGCCCCGCCGACAGCGCGCCCAGTCGGCGTCTTCGCGGCGGGCTCCTTCTTCCGGCGCTCGCGTCCCCGCTTCCGGGCCGCCTTGATGTCGATGCCGAGGATCTCGTGCAGCACCTCGTCGTGAGAGGGCTCATGCACCGGCCGCTCGACGAGGATGCGCAGCGCGAGCAGCAGACGATCCTTGTCCTTCGTCTTCTTGTCTGTGAGCGCGCTCTGCGCGTGCGCGAAGAGCGCGGCGTTCGGCGCGTCGAGGTAGAGGTTGCGGC
>JADZDP010000153.1 GCA_020850995.1 Deltaproteobacteria bacterium | reverse complement strand
GCGCCGAGCTGCTTCTTGAGCGCGTCCTTGGCCACCTTGAGCTTGCGCAGCGACGTCATCGCGCACCTCGACGATCGAGCACGATCCTAGCGACACGCCAGCGTCACGTCGAGCGCCTCCAGCACGGTGGCGATGGGGGCCGCGTAAGACCGGCCGCTGCCGGCCGGACCGCCGAGCTCAGATCCGGCGAACAACAGCCCCACGGCCCGATCTTGCTCGTCGATGACCAAGGAGCCCGAATCGCCGAAGGTGGAGAAGGCCCCGCGCAGCCCCACGATCTCGAGCTGGTTGTCGAACACGCACACCGTGCCGTCCTGGTAGCTCACCTCCACCTCGTCGAGCAGCACGGCGCTGATGCGCCCGCGCGTGTGTCCGGTAGTGCGGCCGAGCTTCCACACGCGCAGCTCCGGCAGCGTGCGACGGCGCACGCCGCGCAGCTCGCGCCCGTCGACGGTGTGGCGCACCTCGACGTCGGGGTCGAGCGCCGCCAGCGCCGCGTCGACGAGGTTCTTGCCGCGCCCCCGCGAGCGCAGGCGCACCCAGCGATGCAGGCGCGCCACGCGGTCACGCGCCACGGCGCCGCGGTCTTGCGGGCTCGGCTGCACGATGGCGTCGCCGCGGCGGCCCTGGTTGACGGCGGCGAGCACGTGGTTGTTCGAGAGCAGGTAGCGCGCGCGCGCGCGGTCGCGCACCACCGCGCCGAGCGTGCCGGCGGTGACCTCGTGGTGCGCCAGCGAGGCGCCGGGGGCGAGGGGCCGCTGGCGCTTGCGCTGCGCGGCGCCGCGCGCGGCCGTCGCGTGCGCCGTGCGCGCGCCGTCCGTCGGTGGCAGCGCGCGGATGGCGCCCACCATGGCGAGGTCGAGGTCGCGCCCGGCCTCGCGTTTGAGGCGCTGCACCAGCGGCGACCAGGCCTGCGCCGCCGCCGTCAGGCGCACCGCGAGGCGGTAGTGGTCGTGGTCTGTCGAGGGCACCACGCCCACCGCCAGGCGCTCCGCTGCCGGTGTGGACGACGAAGGACCCGCATGGGCGCGGACCGACCCGAGCCCAACACCGCGCTTGATGGCCTGCACCAGCTCATCGAGCGCGTGCTGTTTGAGCGCGAGCACGTCGACGCGCCTCATCGGAGCACCTGCTGCAACGCCGGCGACACGCGCGCCTTCGAGGAGGGCGGCAACCCCGCCGCGGCCTGCGCGCGAGCGCGCGGGCGCTTCGCTCCCGTGGCGGCGACGCGCATGCTGGCGCGCGCCGCCGCGTCGTGCAGCAAGAGCCAGGCGAGCTCGCGCGCCAACAAGCGATCGCGCGCCAGGCGCTCGCGCCCGCGCGGCGAGCGCGCGAGGGCGCCCACGCCGGCCTCGAGCTGCGAGGGTGAGAGCTCGGGGAAGACGTCGGCGAAGGCCCAGCGCGGCCGCGCGGCCAAGGCGTGCGGGCGACGGGCGCGGCGCGTGAGCACCTCCACGTCGTCGATGGGGGCGCGCACGAGCGCATGCGCGTCGATGATGCCGGCGCCCCAGCGCGCGGTGTTCCAGCCCGCGGGCCGGCGCGCGCTCTGCTGCACGAGCACGCGGAACACGCCGGCCAGGTCTGCGCCGAAGCTGCGCCGCAGGCGCTCGACGCCGTGATGAGCGAGCCAGAGCGCGGCGATGCCGGCGGTGGTGGCGGTGGCATGCGAGGTGCCGCTCGAGGGGCTCACCTCCGACGCGATGCCGCCGGCGGCGCGGCGCACGCGCGCGGCCCACACGTCTTCACCGGGCGCGCTGACGTCGACGCGCGGGCCCGTGGCCGAGTGCTGCCACATGGCGCTGGCGGCGTTGCACGCCCCCAGGCACAGCACCTTGGGGTTCGCCGCCGGGTACACCACCCAGGGCCAGTAGTTGCCGGCCGCCGCGATCAAGATCAGCCCCTTCTTCACGGCCGCATCGATGGCCTCGCGCAACGCGTCGGACTCGACGGGCCCGCCGAGGCTCATGGAGACGACGTGGTGCCCGCGCACGGTGGCGAAGCACAGCGCCTTGGCGAGCCTGGCGAAGGAGAAGTGCACCACGCTCTCGGCCACACGCAGCGGCACCAGGCGCGCCTCGGGCGCCGTACCGCTGACGAAGCCCGTGCGTCGACGCGCGCGGCCGCTGTCGATAGCCTCTTGCTCCACGGGCAGCTCGCCCGCGGGCGGATCGCCGGCGTCGCTCATGATCACGCTCGAGGTCCCGGTGCCGTGCCCCGGGAACTTGAGCAGGCCACCCGTGAGCGGGTCCAGGGGATCGCCGTTGTCCTCGACGTAGTTCCAGCCCTCGCGCCAGCGCAAGCGCTGGCACCACAGCTCGGCGTGCGTGGTGTAGCCCGTATCGGGGTGGCCCACGACGATGCCGGCGCCGCGGCTCGGCGACACGCTCCACGCACCGGGGGCGCCGTTGTCATCGAGCACGCGCGCCAGCTTGAGGCTCCACTGGCAGTCGACGGTGGGGTCGAGGCCCAACGAGAAGGCGCGCGCGCGCCGCGCGGGCTTCACGCGGGTGACGCCGAGCTCGGCGGCGAGCGCGGGGTAGGCCGTGTCATCGAGCGTGATGCCCGGCGAGAGCAGCGCGGGCTCGGCCAAGCGCACGGCGCGCGCGCGTTGCAGCAGGCGCGCCGCCGCGAAGGCGTCGGCGGGCGTGGCGCCCTTGCGCATGCGCACCAGGAACCAGCGCGTGCCCGGCATGCGCTCGACCTGGGCCGTGAGCCGAGCGTCGACGCGCACGAGCGCCTTGGCCGCAGCCTCGAGCTTGGCTTCGGGGACCGTGCGCTTGAGCGCCACCAGCAAGCCCTCGACGAGCGCCGTGTCGTCGGCGGCCGGTGCCACGGCGCGCGGCGCAGTCTTGTGCGCGGGAGCGCGCGATCGTGCGGCCTTGCTGCGCCTGCTCGTCGTGCCGCTCACTGCTGCTCCCCTCGCGCGCGCAGCCTATCGCGGAAGCGCTGCGTTCGTGAGCAACCCCGACCGCATGCTTCTTTGACCGCGCGCACAGGGCGGGTCATGGTGGCCCTCGGGGAGGGGGGAGCCATGGACTTCTCGGGACGTGAGCGCCTCGGCTTCCAGCTCGCGGGCACGGTCCCCGTTGCGGCGGCGCGCGACCGCTGCGGCGGCAACCTGCCGGTGGACGATGCCGGCGGCCGCGTGCCCGTGCGCCTCACCGTCTTGGCGCTGGAGAACCTGGGGGCGAGCTCGATCCCCGTCAAGCTCGGCTACCTCGAGGCGCTCTGGCGCGTCGGCGTGCTCATTCGGAAGCGACCAGCATGGCTCGTAGTCAAGGTCGACATCGACCGGCCCTTGGCGCGCGGCCTCGCGGGCTGGGTGATGAGCTACCCCACGCGCTCCGCGTCCATCGAGCTGAGCGATCAGCCGCGCGCCCTGGACCTCGCCATCCGCGCCGGCGACGTGGCGCTGCAGTTGCGCGCCGAGCTCAACACCCAATCCCCCAAAGACGACGACAAGCGCATGCTGGCCACGCGCAGCGGCGCGCGCTTCTTTCGCGTGCCCTGGGGCGACGCGACCCCGAGCTCGCGGCAGGGCGCCTACGTGACGATGCAGGACAGCGGGCTCGCAGAGGCCACGCTCGGTGACGGGCTCGTGTGGGAAGAGGGCGCCACCGTGTGGCGGCAGCGCGCGCACCGGTGCGGGTCGGCGGAGGCGATGGATTTGATTTGACCCCTGAGTTAGGGCCCTCGCATGAGTGCCCGAGCTTGGCTGCGCGTACGACCGATCGTGAGGGCCTCGCTGACGATGACATCGGCAGATAGCCGAGCACAGGTCGTACCGGCGTGGCCGCGCCCTCGGTGCCGTTTGCTTGTGAGCGCATGCGGGCACGCGCTATTGCACGCGCCATGATCGACACGCTGCTGGGGATGCTGTTTCTGTTCTTCGGCCTCGCCACGGTGACCTCGTTCCTGCAAGAGCGCCTGGCCTCGCTGTTCGGTTGGCGCCAACGAAACCTGTACCGCGCATTGCAGGGCATGCTGGAGAGCCCCGACGATCCGCTCACGCAGAACGAGTCGCGCATCGCGTCGTTGGCCCGCGACCTCGGGGGCACGCTCTTGTCGTGGCTGCGCAAGCGGCCCAGCGGCGCCGTCGACCTCTTGCTGCAAGACCCCACCGTGCGCGCGCTGCGCGGCAAGGGGTGGTTCGGCCTCAAGCTGCGCCGCGCGCCCAGCTATTTGCCGCGCGACATCTTCGTCGGCGCCGCCAAGCGCATCGGGCAGGACATGTCGCGCGGGCTCTCGGAGGACGCGTACAAGGTCCTCAATGCGTACTCCGACCGGGAGATCGGCGATTGGTTCGACGCCACCATGGACCGCTGCGGCGGTTGGTACCGTCGGCAGACGCAGGTGGCGCTGGTGCTCATCGCCACAGCGCTGGTGATCGGCTGCAACATCGACGCGTTGCACATCGGCCGCGCGCTGATGGTGAACGCCACGCTGCGCGACACCTTGGCGCTCGAGGCGCAGGCCCAGGCCGCTGCGCGCGCCGACGCCGCCACGACCGTGAAGGCGCTACAGGTGCTGCTCGACAAGAGCGGCGCAGAGCTGGGGCTCACCGTGAGCTGCGACGAGGACAGCGGCCTTTGGGGCTGCGCCATCAACAACGTCGGCACCAACCTGCAGGCGGCGAAGAGGCACGCGCTCGGCTGGCTTATCGCCATCCTGGCCGCGGCCGCGGGCGCGCCCTTCTGGTTCGACCTGCTCACGCGCGTGGCGCACCTGCGCGCCGCGGGGCCGGCGCCGCAACAACCCGCGCCGCGCCGGAGCAAGGGCGGCGAGGACAGCGACGGCAATGCCTGAGCGCACGCGCCACTACGTGCTGTGGCTCATCAACGCCGTGCAGGGGTGGGACAAGCCCACGCTCTTGGGGGCGCTGACCAGCGCTCGGGTCAACGACGTCGACACCATCACGGCGGAGCTCGGCGATCGCGAAGCGCCCGGACGGCTCAGCCACGGCATCGACGTCAATGACCACGAGCTGGCGAAGCAAGCGCCCGGCACCGCGGGCAGGACCGAATACACGGCGCTCGGTGCGCTCATGCACGAGGGCGGGCACCTCACGCGCGATCGCTTGACCGACAAGCGGCGCGAGGGGCACCTGTTCGACGAGTACTTTGTGCCCATTCCGGTGAAGTGCCTGGGCGACCACGCGGCCCTCGGCATCGAGGTGGAGGCGCTGCGGCGGCGCTTGCGCGCGCCGCCACACCCAAGCGTCGATCACGCGGCGCTCACACGGGTGCTGCAGGGCTACCCCGAGTATTTCGGTGCCAATGCTGTGCATCACGTCTCGAACTATTGGGACCAGGGCTTCTCCGGCGCGCCCACCAGCGCCAAGCCCGACGACGACACCCTCAAGGAGGTCCGCATGCACAGCCGCGCGTACCTCGGCTATTACGGCATGCTGGTGCGCTGGAACGCCAGAGCGGGACACGAGGACGACCGCCACGTGCTGCTTGGCTACTCCCAAGGCGGCACCGTGGGCCGCTTCGTGGCACACCTCGACGAGCACGTGTTTCGGCTTGGGTTGGTCCACGGTGTCATCACGGTGCAATCGCCGAACTACGGCTCGCCCGTGGCGCGAGCCGAGAACGCCGAGCAGCTCGAGCTGGTGGCCGGCAAAGAGGTGACGAAGCTCAAGCACCTCGGGGGCCTCGCGCAGTGGCTCGCGCCCACCGACGTGAAGCCCCTGGTCGCGTGGCTCGCCAAGATCGCTGCGCAAGCGCCCGGCGCCGAGCCATTCACCATCAAGGGGCTCGATGAGCAGCTCGCCTCGTGCATTGTGCACATTCGCGGGCGTGTCGCTCGCGCTGAGGCCCCCTCGCCCGCAGCGTCGCTCGCCGTGGTGTCGATGTTCATCTCGGCGCGCAAGTGGATCTCGGGGCTGCACGAGCGCCGCAACGGCGTGACCTTCGCGTTCGCTGATTTGAACCCCGAGCGCATCAGCGTGGTGCATGGGCAGCACCGCGTGCTGCGCCTCATCAACGACCCCACGCACACCACAATGCCGCACGCGGCGATCACCGGCTGTAACCCGAGCCTCGAGGCGCTCTTCGGCGGCGGCGTGCTCGGCGTGACCGCGAGGTTCCTGGCCAAGGCGGCCGGGGTCTCGTTGGCCACGCTCACCCAGCAGTTCCAGACCGTGTTCGACGAGCGCGAGCGCCTGCCAGCGAACCCCGCGCCGGAGTACGTGCAACTCGCGGAGCAGTACCGTAAGCGCATCGTGCAGATCGCGCGCTCCACCGGCGGCCCCATTCCTCCCATGAGCCACGATTGCGTGATCCCCTCGAGCCACCAGCTCATGTACGGCGTCGCTGCGCTGGGCGATCCCCCAGCGAGCTTCTTGGGGAACTACGTGAACCTCGATGCGAACCACGCCTCGGGCACCGCGCTCAGCGATGCGCGGCCCACGGATATCGAGCTCGTCAGGCAAGCGCTGGCGGCGCTGCCGGCGCGCGACCGCTGAACGGGTGCTGGCGGCTGGTGGCGCGGGCGTGGGCGAGCGGCTGCGCCAAGGCCGAGTGCCCACGCGGCAAGCCAACGGTCCGCGCCTTGAATCGCCGACGTGCGCATCGTTCCACCGGGAACGTCGACGTTCCAGTTGTGTTCGTGGCAGGTGCCTCCTCCCGGCGTTCGCCTGGAGCGTTGCAGGCGGCATCGCCTGTGCAAAGGCCGCGACATGCACCTCAACTTCGATCGCGGCACGCTGGTGCTGCACGACGTACCATCATCGTTCAGTCCGGCCTCGCTCCCCGAAGTCCGCTGGGACGCCCGCACCGGCTCGTGGCGCGCGCGCGCCTGCGCCTGGTCGGCCGTGCGCGACGAGCTCGGACGGCGCGGCGTGCCCTTCCAGGACCGGGTCGCGACCCGGCACGCGCCGACCGGTCCCTGGTGCGCTCCGGCGCTGCGCCCCTACCAAGAGGAAGCGCTCGCCGCGTGGGATATGGCCGGGCAGCGCGGCATCGTGGTCCTCCCTACGGGCGCCGGCAAGACGAAGCTGGCGGTGGCCGCGCTCGCCGAGACGCGCGCGCCGGCGCTGTGCTTGGTGCCTACGCGAGTGCTCCTGCACCAGTGGGTCGCGACCCTGCGGGAGGCAGGGCTCGAGCGGGTCGGCGTGCTCGGCGACGGTGAACGACAGCTCGCCCCGGTCACGGTGGCGACCTACGAGAGCGCCTGGCGACAGATCGAGCACATCGGCGCGCGCTTCTCCCTGCTGATCGTTGACGAGGTTCATCATTTCGCCGGTGGTGCACGCATTGAAATATTCGAGGCATGCACGGCGCCGCGGCGCCTCGGGCTCACCGCCACCCCAGTGCTCGACGACGAGCAGCTCGAGCGCTTGGTGGGCCGGGCGGTGTTCGTGCTCGGCATCCGCCAGCTGCAAGGGACCTTCCTGGCCGACTTCGACGTGGTGCCCATCGTCGTCGAGCTGACCGCCAATGAGCGGCAGCGCTACCGCGAGCTGATGGCGCCGTTCCTCGAGCTGGCGCGCGAGGCCCGGCGTAGCATGCCGGGCGCGCGCTTCGAGGAGCTGGCGCGCGCCGCGTCGGCGTCGCGGGAGGGGCGCCTCGCGCTCGAAGGGCTGCACCAAGCGCGCGCCTTGTGCGCCTTGCCGGAGGAGAAGCGGGCGGCGCTGCGGAGGCTCCTTCAAAGGACCCGCGATCGACGCACGCTCATCTTCACCGGCAACAACGCCACGGCGTACGCGGTGGCGCGCGAGCACCTGGTCATGCCCATCACCTGCGACATCGGGCGCAAGGAGCGCGACACCGCGCTCGCTGCCTTTCGCGCGGGCCGCTTGCGCTGCCTGGTGTCCGCGCAGGTGCTCAACGAGGGGCTCGACGTGCCCGACGCTGACGTCGCCGTGGTGCTCGGTGGGCAGCGCGGCGCGCGCGAGCACGTGCAGCGCGTGGGCCGCGTGTTGCGCCCGGCGCCCGACAAGCGTGCAGTGGTGTATGAGCTGATCGCGCGGGGCACCATGGAGGAAGGACACGCCGCCAAGCGCGCCCGCGCCCTCGCGGGCGGCGCGGTGAGCTCGCACGACGGCGCGATGCTGGACGCTCAACCCGCGGAGCGTGCATGATCCCCGCGCGTCTGCTGTGCTGCACCTTGCAGCATGGCGAGCTCGTACCGGGGTTTCTCGCCGAACACGATCACCCGTGGCTGCGGTGCCTGTTCGACGAGGCCGAGCGCATGCAGGGTCGCCGTTTCCGCGAGCTGGCGCAGCGCCTTGCGGAACCCCTGGCGCGCGCGGCGCCACCGCAGCAGCAGGCGCTCGCCGCCCACGTGCTGCAATCGTTGGTGCGCGCCACCGAGCGCGCCGCGGTGCCGCCCTCCAAGGTGCGCGCCGCGTTGTTCGGTGCGGCCGCGCTGCTCGAGCGGGACGCGGCGTTCGCGGTCGCCGCCAAGGACCTTGGCATCAGTGCTGACGACGTGCAGGCATCGCTGTTCGCCGACCTGCCCGGCGAGCGGCGCGTGGTCGGCGTACCACCCGACCTTTCGCTATCGTCGCTGGTGTTGCGCGCCAACCTCGCGTTGGCCCAAGCGCTGCTCGGGCGCGCTGCGCGCGTTCGCGTCGAGGTTCGAGGCAACGCGCGCGCCGTGGTGCGCCACGCCAAGCTGCGCGGGCTCTTGTGCACGGTGACACCTTCGGCGCACGACGACGGCGCCGTCCTCGAGCTGTCGGGTCCGCTGTCGCTGTTTCGACGCACCACGCTGTACGGCCGCGCGCTCGCGACGCTGTTGCCCGTGCTGGCATGGTGCGAGCGCTACCACCTGTCCGCCGACGTCGTGCTGCGAGGCCGCGAGCACCGCCTCGAGCTCGCCACCGGCGCGCCGCTGTGGCTTGCTCCGGAGCCGACGCGTTTCGACAGTCGCGTGGAGGAGCGCTTCTTTCGCGACGTCGGCAAGGTCGCGCTCGACTGGGAGCTGGTGCGCGAGCCGCAACCGGTGCGCGCGGGCAAGCACCTGGTGTTCCCCGACTTCGCCTTGCGCCACCGACGTGATGGCGGGCGCGCGTGGCTCGTGGAGCTGGTCGGCTTCTGGACGCGCGCGTACCTCGAGCACAAGCTCGCCAGCTACCGGCAGGCGCGCTTGGAGCGCTTGATCTTGTGCATCGACGAGGAGCTGCGCTGCGACGAGGGTGAGCTGCCGAGGGGCGCGCGCGTGCTGTGGTACCGGCGGCGGGTGGATGCGCGGCGTGTGCTCGAGATCGTGGAGGCAGAGATTGCCCCACGGTGAGAGGTCGTTCACCGTGGTCCCGCTGTTGATGCTTGGTGGCCGCGTGCCCCGTCGAGATGCGATGCCGGAAGACACGAAGCCCCCCAACAAGGGTCGGACATGATGGGGACCAGGCCGGGGGGACGCCTGTGGTCGGAGCACCTGAAACGGGTTCGAAAGGGGCGCAGCCCCTTGGGGTGACAGCTTGCCGGCCGTCGAGAGCGTGCTCGCGGAGCGAGCACGCTCTCACCGCACTTGTCGACGGGGAAGTGGCACATCGCGACGCCGTCGCCGCAGACGCGCGGAGTGCAGATCCGCCGTCGACAAGTGCTACGGCCGACCACCTTCCGACGAAGACGCCCGGCGCAAGCCGGGCGTCGAGGAGGAAGGTGGTGGAGCTGGACGGGATCGAACCGACGACCTCAAGCTTGCAAAGCTCGCGCTCTCCCAACTGAGCTACAGCCCCAACGCACCCACCGTAAGCAACCCGCCGCGTCGGCGCAACGCCCGCTCAGGGCCCGATCGGCCACGTCCCATCCGCCGCCGGCCGACACGCCCCCTGATCGTCTTGCACGGCGCTCGGTGGCGCCCCACGCGCAAACGCGTCAGCACCGACGAGGGTACCGAGCGCCGGCGGCACCACGAGCTCCACGCCGTCCACATCGACGCAGCCGAGCGCCGCGCATGCCACCACGTCGGCGCCGTCGGCCACGGTGGCGCCGTTGTCGTAGCGCACCGCCGCCCGCGCGCCGGTGGCCAGCTCCACGCGCACGTGGTCGAGCCACCACTGCGACGCCCCGCTGCAGTCCTCGCACACCTCGAACAGCACCTTGCCCGTGCTCGCGCCAACGACGCTGTCGACGAGGTGCAGCTCCCCGCTCAGCAGGCGCAAGGCGCGATCGTTGCTGTCGGTGGTGGCGCGCACGAAGTACGCGTCGACGCGCGCACCCTCGCTGTGCACGGCGCCGTCGGTGCCCACCAGCGTCAGGTGCGCGCCGTTGTTGGCGATGAAGCTATCGGCGGCGCGCACACCCACCACCGTGGCGCTGGCCAGATCCTGCACGTACACGGAGTGCACGGTGCCGCCGCGCACCCGCACGTCGCTGGCGCCGCTCACCACCCACACGCTCGGCGTGCCGTGGGCGTCGATGAGCTTGCCGCCGCTGCCGAGCCCCACGCCGCCACCTTCGGTGCGCAGCGCGTGCCGTCCGGGCGCCAGCGTCACGCTGGTGTCGTGGATGACCACGTCGGCCACGCCGGCGCTCGACAGCACGTCGACAGAGATGATCTCCGTGACGTAGCTGAGGGGCGCGCCGCCTACCACCGGTATGCGTTGCCACCCGAGCTCGGCGCTCACGCCGCCCACCAAGGGCACGTCGGCCACCACCAGGTCCACGCCAGCGTCGAAGTAGAACGTGCCGTCGGCGATGACGCCCTTGCCGCTGGCCGAAGCGTCGGCCAGCGCCACGATGAGATCGAGGTGCGGATCGGCGCGCGTGCCCGCGTGCCCCTCGTCGCTGCCGTCGACGCAGCGCGGGTCCTCGTGGCTCTCGCAGCGCGCGAACACCCAGCCCGCCTCGTCGATGGACGAGTCGCCGTCGCCCAAGCAGTCGTTGTCCTTGCCGTCGCCGGGCAGCTCGAGCCCGCCGGGGAACGCGGTTGCGTCGTCGTCATCGCAGTCGAGCTCGGCGCCCGCCGGCACCACGCAGTCGTCGTCGGTGCCCAAGGCGCCATCGCCGTCGGCGTCAGGACAGCCCTCCACCGCTGGGTGTGCGCACGACGAGGGCACCGTGGTGGCGACGGGGATGCCCACGTCGAGGGGCGCCGCCAGCGCCAAGGGCGCCGTGGCCGTGTGGCCCACCACGTCCGTCAAGGTGACGTCGACGCGACCGCTGCCGGCGCTGCTCGGCTGCGCGTCGCTCAGCACGGCGCGCACGTGCCGCCCCGCCGTCACCACCGACAGCGGCGTACTGGTAGCCGCGGGACCCACGCCCACCACCAGGGTCACCACCGGCAGCGCGGCCAGCTCCTCGTCGACGTCGAGCTCCACCTCCAGGCGGCCACCGGGCAAGAGCGCGGCGCTCAGGTCACCGCGCGCGTCGAGCAAGCTCACGCGCGCGCTGCCCGGCAGCGGCGCCGGCGCCGCCGTGTCGACGTGCAGGCTGGCCGCCGCGCTCGCGCGGTTGCCCGCCAGGTCCACGGCCTCTACCACCACGTCGTTGTCGCCGTCGGGCAGCGCGGCGCTCGCGCTCAGCGCGCAGGTGAAGCCGAGCGCCACGTCGGGCGCCGGCGTGCACGCGGTGGGCTCGTCGAGCAGCGCCTGGAAGCGCGCGCTGATCGACGAGAGCGGCTCGTCCACCTGCGCGCTCACCAGCACGCCCTCGAAGCCCGCCACGTCGGCCACTAGGCCGCCCGGGCCGCTGCCCACGGCGGTGGCGCGCACGATGAGGGGCGCGCTGCGATCGACGCGATAGCTGATCCCATCCACGGCGCGCGCCGCCTCGTTGTTGGCCAGGTCACGCAAGCGCACGGCGTCGATGACGGTGGTGCCCGGCGCCGTGCTCGAGGCGATGACCAGCGAGAAGCTCGCGTGCTCCCCGTCGAGCGTGAGCACCAAGCCGGGGTCGGGCACGCCGGGCGCGAACACCAGCGCGGCGTCGGCCAGGGGCTCGTCGGCGCTGAGCTCGATGCGCACCGTGTCGCCGTCCTTGGCGTACGCCGGCGTCACGGTGGCGGTGACGATGCCGGGCGCGCTCTCGTCGCCCACCAGCTCGGGCGACACGCAGGTGTGCGAGGACAGGTTGCACACGAGCTCGTTCGGGCACGAGGCGTCGGCAACGCACAACAGGATGGCGCCCTCGGGCGTGTCGTCGTCGAACGCGCAGGCTGAGCTCATCGCCGCCAGCGCGACCAGCGCTGTTCGGATCTTCCTCATGTCCGCAGGATAGCGCGGCCCGCTACTTGGCCGCGCAGTGGGCCTCGCGGTGTGCCTCGCGGTGTGCCTCGTCGTGCTCGTCGTGGCGCGCGGGGCGGAAGGTGGTGCCATCCTCGAGGAGGTGCCCCATGCGGCGCGCCTTGACCTCGAGGTAGCGGCGCGCCAGGCCGCGCACCTCCACGATGTGGGGCACGCGCCGCGCCACACGCACCCCCTGCGCCTCGAGGGCCTCGGCCTTGTGCGGGTTGTTGGTCAAGAGCGCCACCGAGCGGACCCCCAGCTCGCGAAGGATGGCCGCCGCCACCGCGTAGTCGCGCGCGTCGTCGGGCAAGCCCAAGAGGCGGTTGGCGTCGACGGTGTCGTGCCCCTGCTCTTGCAGCGCGTAGGCGCGGATCTTGTTGCCCAAGCCAATGCCGCGCCCCTCCTGGCGCAGGTACACCACCGCGCCGCGGCCGCGCCGCGCGATCAGGTCGAGGGCGCGGTCGAGCTGCGCCTTGCAGTCGCACTTGGTGCTGCCGAGCACCTCACCCGTCAGGCACTCGGAGTGCACGCGCACCATGACGTCGTCGCCGGTGGGGTCGCCCGCCACCAGGGCCAGGTGCTCCACGCCCGCGGCGTCGCGGAACACCACGCAGCGCAGCGCGCCATGCACCGTGGGAAGGGTGGTCTCGGCGAAGCGCTCCACCAGGCGGGCGGGCATCGGGGTGCGTTGTGTCGAGCTCATCATCTCGGCTCCGCGCCAAGGCAATCGTAGCCTACCGGCTGGCCCTGGCTATGGCCTTCGATGCCGCCGCTGGCTCGGCGATGCACCAGCGCCGTGGTTGCGGCGCCTGACCGAATTGACGGGTGCTTTCGGGAGGCTACGCTTTGAGGATGCCGCTGTTCGAATACCGCTGCGAGGGCTGCGCCCACCTCGAAGAAGTGCTGCAAAAACACAGCGATCCCGCGCCCGACGCCTGCCCGGCCTGCGGCCAGCGCGGCACCATGATCAAGGCCATCAGCCTCACCTCCTTCCAGCTCAAGGGCGGCGGCTGGTACAAGGATCTGTACTCGTCGTCGTCGGGGAAGTCCGAGGACAGCGCCAAGGGCGGCGCGGCGGCCAGCGACGGCGGCGCCACGCCCAAGCCTGCCGAGAGCAAGCCTGCCGAGAGCACGCCGTCGGAGCCGAAGGCCGCCGAGAAGAAGCCCGCCGAGGCGAAACCCGCCGAGAAGAAGCCCGCCGAGAAGAAGCCCGCCGAGAGCAAGGCGTCCAGCGCCTCCAGCCCGTCCACCTGAGCGGCCGCGCTGCGAGCGGCCGCGCTAGAGCTCGTTTCAGAACCCCGGACCGAGCGGGCGCGCGCCAGGCGGGTGAGCACAAGGCGCGAGGAGCCGGCCATCCTCGACGGATGGTCGGCCCGCAGCAACGCAGTGATCGCCCGCCTG
>JADZDP010000152.1 GCA_020850995.1 Deltaproteobacteria bacterium | reverse complement strand
GTTGGTCGCGTCGAAGACGCTCGCATACGGCTTCCGCCTCGGCTCATCGCCGGGGCGCGCGTTGCCTTCGCCGTTGTTGGGGCCGTCGAACTGGCTGTTGGGGCAGACGAGGTAGACCTTCTGCTTGGGGTCGCCCTTCTTGCCGATGAAGACGCGGTGGGACGTGCCGCTCTTGGTCGGGAAGGCGACGCCGACCTTGTTCCACTTCGCGTCCTTGCCCTCGCCCTCGATGACGAAGATCTCGTGGGAGGGGACGTTCTTCTTCGCGCCATCGGTCTTCTGCGTCGTCGTCGTGTTGCTCATCATGTGCTCGCTCTCTTTCTCTTTCTGGGGTCGGTCTGCCGCCCCTTCACCGGGCTGAGGGGCGCGGACACGACCCAGGAGCGACCGACGTCGTCGGGACGAAGCGAGCGAGGCGAACGGCGTGACAGGAGCCGGGCTCTGCCGGCAGCACCGCGCTTTGGCGGAGCGGCCTGGCGCGACGGTTGACGAAGCGAGTGAGGAGCAGACGGCGGGCGCTCGAGAGAGCGAGATGGTCAGCAGGCGCCGCAGGCCGTTTGCGGTGACGCCCTCACCCGCGGTATCGCAGGCTATGAACGAACGCACTCAGCGCGAGCTGCAGGATCGAATCGAGGCCTTTGCGACCGACCTCACTGAGATTCTTCGTCGTACCGTGGCTGACTCCGTGGCGGAGGCGCTCGGCGGCGTTCGCCAGCCAACAAGCGCAGCGCCAGCGCCGCGTGGCGGGAAGATCGAAGCTGCGCGTGCTGCTCGGGCGGAGGCGCTGTTCCGAGAGGTGACGCGGAAGGGCGACCGTCGCATCGAGCAGATCGCCAAGAGCATGCGCATCTCGACGAAGGAGCTGAAGGCGCCGATGGGGCGCCTCCTCAAGGCGAAGAGGGTGAAGCGCACCGGTGCTGCGCGCGGGACACGCTATCGCGCCGCGTAGCTAGGACGGCTGGTTCGAGGAGATCGGGCCGCGCGCGGCGCCGTTGGGTGCGCTCACTTCAGCAGCGAGCGAACGATATGCGCCGCAACGCCGAGGCCGGCGCCGAGCTTCCAGCGCGAGACGGATTGCTCAAGCTCAGCGATCTTGAGCATCTGTGACTGGATCGCCGCGTCCTTGGCGCGGATGGTGCCATCGCGCTCGCGGATCGTGTCGTTCGCCGCGGCGAGCTGCGCGCTGCTCGCGCGCTCTCGTTGCTCGGCTTGCTCGGCCCGCGCTGTCATCGCTCGGAGTTGCGCTTCGACCTGCGCACGGGCAGCGGCGTGGTCTTCCTGGCTCAGGACGGGGACTGCGGTCGGGCTATCGCTCATCGGGTTCCTCGCTGTTCTTGGGTTTGTCGAAGACGGCCTTGAGCACGACAAACAGGGCGAAGAGCCCGCCGCCGACCAGGAGCGCCTTCATGATGGCGGCCTTGAACGCTCGTCGTTCGTTCTCGCCGCGCTTCTGCGCCAGCTCATCCTTGAGCACCGCGAGAACTCGGGCGGAACCCGCGTCGACCTGCGCCGTCGGGACCGACTCCCAACGCCGAACGGTCGAGTTGGAGACACCCAAGAGGGTGGCGAGGTCGGTCGTGGTGAGCTGGAGCTCCTCACGAAGGGATCGAACATCGGAGCCGGACACTGCTGCCATCTGGACGACAACCTAGACGCCAATATGAGCGCGTCTATGCACGGCGGGTCACGATCCCGCGTGGATGGGCTATCCGGTTTTCAGCCGGTTAGGCTTGATGCGAATGCGTATCCCAGCCGCGATACGTTCCTTGCGCAGGATACGTATCGCGGTTAGGATACGAGGATGGAAAGGCGCTTGCTGCCGACAACCCGCCTCAGCGACCTCAAGGGCGCCCTCGCGGTCATGGTGCTCGAGGCGCGCGCGCGTGATGACGGGGCCATCGAGCTCGTCGTCGAGCTGCCCTTCGTCAGCGCAAAGACGAGCCGTGAGGCGAACGATTTCATGAAGCGCGTCGCCCCTGACGTCCGCTTCCGCCTGGAGGGGCGCGCGGCGTCAGGCGTTGAGACGCCGGGCCAAACCTCCGCGAAGCGTGCGACGCGAAAGGGCACGAGCGAGACGTTCACCGACTTGAACCAATGGCTCCTGAAGTACCTGCTCCTCGCCCCGAACCGCGAGCACCCCAGGAGCCTGCGCGGGCTCGCGGCGGCGACCGAGTCGTCACTGCCGTCGGCGCAGCGATTCGTCGATACCTTCGCGGAGCTCGGGCACGTGGTCCGGGGCTCCCGGGGCTTCGAGGTCGTGCGAAGGGACGAGCTCATGCGCCTGTGGTTCGCGTCGATGGAGCTCACGCGCGATTGGCGGATCCCCGTTCGCAGTCGGTACGGCGCAGCACGTTTGTTGGAGGCGCTCGCCGTGAAGGTGTCGCGCGGCGAGGCGTCAGCGGCGCTCGGTGGATTCGCCGCGTGCGATGCGCGCGGGATGTTGCACGTCGTGGAGTCCGGTCCCGTCGAGGTTCACGCGGATCGGCGCGCGATGGCGATCGTCTGGGATCATGCGGAACGCGTCGAACGACGCGACGCTGACGCGCTCATCGTTCCCTCGGCGGCCTATGCTGCATCGATCTTTCGTCCGCTGCGATGGGATCCTGAGATGCGCGGCCCCGGAACGCTGCACCCCGTGGATGTGGTCCAGTCCGCGCTCGACGTGTGGAACCTGCCCGCGCTCGGCGGTCGAGACCAGGCGCGCTACATCGTCGAGAACGTGTTGAAGTGGTCCGATGGCGCCTGACGCCGCGCTCCACGAGGCGAAGAGGCTGCTGATGACATGCGCTCGTGCGTGCGCCGACTGCGGCGTGGACGTGGCCATCGGCGGGCGCATGGCGCTCATCCCCGCGCGTACTACTCCGAGGCGATCGTCGAGAAGAGGGTGTCCTCGAGCCGCTCGGGCAGGAGGCTCTTCAACTCGACGACGTTCGGGGTGAGCGCGCGGAGAACTGCCGGCGCAGAGGGGCCGATGTGCACGGCGTAGGTCGAGAGGCCCGTTCGTGCGGCATAGCGGCGCCACTCGACGAGGAACCCTTCGGAGAGCTCGGCCTCGCCGTCCGTAATGAGAACGACATCGGCGCGCTCGAAAGTCGGCTCGTCGTCGATCGTAGCGCGAGCGATGCGAAGCGGCAGCTCGAAGCTCGTCCCGCCGTCGACCTCGCCGGCGAGGAACGCGAGCAGTGCCGGTGTCGAGTCCGTTCCCGGGCGGAGGTCCACGGTCGCGTTGATCCGATGGCTGAAGCGCACCAGCCGACACGCGCGGCGGTCTGTCAGCGCGAGGTCGGCGAGCGCGAGCGCGGTCGCCTTGGCGAATGTGGAGGGGGCGCCATCCATCGAGTCCGAGTCGTCGATGAGGACGACGACGGGACCGCGTCCTTCCCGCTCGTTGCCCGTCAGCTCGTACTGGAGGAGCGAGCGCTCGACGAAGGAGCGGAAGAAGTCGAGCGCGAGGAGCGGATCGGTGAGCTTCATCAGCTCGTGTGGCAGCACGCGCGCGAGGTCGTTGCCGGTGGCGACATCGCTCAGCTCGGACGCCGCCGCGCGCGTGCGCGAGCGCCGCTTGCCCATCGCGAGGCGGCGCATTCGGCCGGCGAGGATGCCGAGGCGCTTCATCATGTCTGAGCTCTTGATCGCCATGGCAAGCGAGGCTTGTGTCTGGTCGGAGACGTGGCTGCTGCCGCCGAGGCCGGAGAGGCCTGCTGACGCGGTCGTGATCTCTTCGACCTCGAGCGCCGCGTCGTCAACGGATCGACGGAGCGCCTGGCGGACGTCGTCGGGGCGCACGGCGTCGCCGAACGCGGCCATCGCTTCGACAGCCTCCTTGCCGGCGCGTTTAGCCTTGTCGAGCGCGGCTTCGAGGCGCTGGCGCCCGGCAACGTCCTCGGGGCTCGTGGCGTTGAGGAAGTCGAGGAGGCCGCGCACTTCCCTGCGTTGCGCCTCGGGATCGGCGAGTGGCGCGGGTGGCTCGGGCAACTTGTCCACGATCTGTTCGAGCAGGTTCGCGGTCGCAGCGCTCGCGAACTCCTTGTTGCGCGCGCAATACGCAGTGAGCTTTCTGAAGGTCGGCAGCTCGTCGAGCGCGTCGTGCAGCGTCTTCGCCCACGCGTCCTCGGGCCGCATCCTGGCGTGCGAATTTGGCGGAGAGTAGAGGCGCGCGAACACCTCGCGCGCGAACGACGGGAACGTGGGCAGCTTCCGTTTGCCGCGCTCGACATGCTCACGCACCAGCGCGCTGTCCTTGACGAGGTTCTTCCAGAGGTAGGCGGTCCACTTGTCGACCGCGTAGATGAGCTCACGCATGGGTCACGCTCCCGTGGAGTACATCGCGTTCACCTGCTCGGCGATGCGTTTCTTGAGCTTGGTGATCGAGGCGGCGGCGTCCAGCACCTTGCGGCTGGTGCCGAGGCCTTGGAGCTCCTTGAGCATGGAGTCGAGCTCATCGCCGACGAGGCTCGCCGCCGAGAGCCACTCGGCGCGCTTCTGCGGGTCGCGCTCGGGTGTCTTCAGGTTCAAGACCTTCTCCCTCGCGGCGTCAACGATCTCCGCGGCGCGGGCCGCGGTGGGGTTGCTCGCGCCAGCGACGGTCGCGGTGATGGCCGCGCGCGATGCGGGGTCGCGCCAGAGGAGGTCGGGCAAGACGTCGCAGTGGTCGATGCTGACCGCGTCCTTGCCGTCGAGGTACGCGTAGGCCTGGAGGAAGCGGACGATCTGCTGCCATCGACGGTCGCTCGCGCGTACCCCTTGCTCCTCGAGCTTCGGCTTCACCGCGTTCACGATAACGTCGATGAACGCATCGGGCACCTCAACGGCGTTCGCCTCGTCTTGGCAGGCGACGAGCTCATCGAGCGTCATCGTCGCCGCTGGGATGGTGGTCTTTTCGGAGAGGAGCCGCCTCACGTTGTCGGGATCGGCGATGTACGGAACCACGAGGCGGAGCGCGAAGCGGTCAAAGAGCGCTTCGAGGTCGTCGCCGTCGGGGAGCTCGTTGGACGCGCCGATGAGCGTGATCAGCGGACATTCGAGCGTGGCTGTGCCGTTCATGAACTGGCGCTCGTTCATCAGCGTGAGACAGGCGTTGAGGATCGCGCTGTTCGACTTGAAGATCTCGTCGAGCAGGGCGACGTGCGCTTCTGGAAGCTTCTTCGTCGTGAGGCGCTCGAAGCGCCCTTGTTGAAGCGCTTGCAGCGAGAGCGGGCCGAACACGTCCTCCGGTGTCGTGAACTTCGACATGAGCCAGGTGAAGCCGGTCGTCCCCTCGATGGACGTTACGATCGCCGACGCCAGCGCCGACTTGCCCGTACCCGGAGGGCCGAGCACGAAGACGTGAACGCGCGCGAGCACGGCAGCGAGCATGAGGTCGATGACGTGGTCGCGCTCGAGGAAGCGAGCGTGGAGGGAGGAGCGAACGGAGTGGAGCCGCCCGAGGGAGGGAGTCTTTGCAACGGCGAGCTGAGCTTTCATCGTATGCACCTCGTGAGCGCGGGGGCGCGCACAGCGCTGCCGACCCCGCGCTCCAGGAATCTGAGTCGCCCCGATGAGGTCAGCTCCGACTGCTGCGGCCGGTCACGCCTGGAACCACGTGTCTTCCACCAAGCGCTTGAGGCACTGCTTGAGCGTGAGTCCGTCGTCGAGCATGAGCCATTCGTCGTTGTGGCGTCTGGCCCAAAGGTTGAACCGATCCCGCGCAAAGCAGCCGAGCCTCGCGAAAGTGCGATCGAACTCTGGGCTTCGCGCATTCGGCCCAGGACAGGTGTACGTCGCGGTGAAGAGCAAGTATGGGCCGCGCCACTTCACGGTATAGCCGCCGATGTAGTTGTACTTGTGGCCGGCGCGTGGCACCTCGACCCTCACGTGCTCGCGAACAGAGCGCTCGGCCTCCGCTTGGATGTCGGCCTTGGCGGACGCGGGCAGCGTGTTCTTTGGCGGCGTGCTCGTCTTCACCCAGGGCATGCCGCAAGATGTCGCCTCGCTGACCGGTGCTCAACTCCGGTTCGAGGTCAAAGCCGGCCCGGCGAGGCCACCGGACTGAAGTGCTGGGCCGCTGCGTTCCCTCTCCCGCGCGGCTTTCGGGGCGGGTAACCTGCCGCTCGAGCCGAGGCCACCGACCCAAGAGGCTCAGCACCGATGGCGAAGACCCAGAACCCCGTCCTACTGCTGAGCGACGCCGAGCGCGCCGCGCTCAGGAAGGCGCGGATCAGGGTGCGCGACCTCGGCGAGATGCGGCCCGAGGACGTCGTGGCTGCGACGAAGGGAAAGATGTCCCTCGAGCACGCGCGCGAGAACTGCGCTCTGGTCGCGCACTACGCCATCGACGGCATCGGGATGTCTCTCGCAGGAGACTTCTGGCGCTTGGGGTTCGCTCACCCGCGGGAGCTGGTGGGGATCACAGTTCAGCAGCTCGCACGCCGAATGGAGGGCGCTGGAGGCCGGGAGCTCGACGCGAGCTACTTGCGCGCGCTCGAGGCTGCGCTGGTCGGCGTTGCACGCACCTTCGGTGGCCGCGACGCGCCACGCCTCATGCTCGAGCCAGTAGCGCCGAAGCTCAAGCCATTGCCAGGGGGCACCAAGCGCGCGGAGGTGATGAGGAGGCCGTACCCGTCGACCATCGATCAGGTCCGAGTCACGCGCGAAAACGGCACAGCGATCCTCGAGTACGCCGAGCCTGGCGTCTCCACCGTGCACTTCCAGATCGGCGCGGGTTTGGGCTCGATGACGGATGAGGACGTGATCGCGCTGCACAACGGGACGCTTGAAGCGATGGAGGAGATGCGCTTGGAGAGCGACCTCCCCGCGCTGGAGATGCCGTTAGGCGTCCCCCAGATCGAATGGTTCGAGCGCGGCTACCAATGGAGCGCGCGTGGGCACGTCCTCCGGTGCCTCATCGACAGCGGCGATGACGAGGGCCCGAGCGTGATCATCGACGACAAAGAGCTGACCTGGGCGCAGTTCGGTCGAGTCGTCTCGAGCTTCGCCGGCTGGGGCCTGCGAGCGATCTTCGTGGACCACGATTCTCTCCATGAAGAGCCGCATATCGAGGTGCGAGAGCCCGACGAGGAGCCTCGCCGATGAAGGACGTCGCCGCCGCCGCTCTGGAGCACGCGATCGATGCCGCGCTCATGCCAGGTCGGTACATCGACTGGCAGAGCCGGAGCATGTTCATCGACGGGCTCCACGACGTCGAAGAGCAGGTCGAAGAGCTCGCGGCGCGCGATGCGGGTGCTGCCGCCGACGTCCTGGAGTCCTTCATCGCGGGCGTGAACGCGAAGATGGCGGAGCTCGACGACGACGGTGACATGGGCGTCGTCGCCACCGACCTCTACATCGCGTGGATCAAGGCGCGCCAGGCGAGCAGTGCGCCCGCGGCTGAGACCATCCGAACGCTCGTCTGGTGGGTTGAGCACGACGACTATGGGCTCGCGTTCGAGATCGAGCGTGGTGGAACGATCAAGGCGCTCGACGCGGACGGGCTCGCCGCGTTCGCAGAGGTCGTCCGGGCGAAGCTCGCCGCCGCGGAGGCGCTCACGGACGAGCAGCGGCGTCGCGTCCTGCAGGCGACGTGGGATCCAATTCTCCGGTCCGTGCTGATCGCGCAGCGGAAGGTCGCTCAGTTCACGGAGAAGGCCGAGCGAGACGGCGTCACGCCGGGCGACTGCCAGGTCATCGCGGAGATGCTGACGGCCGAAGCGAAGTACGAGGATGCGCTAGCGTGGGTGACCAGAGGACTCGCGCTCGAGGCCACGAAGCGATGGCCGGAAGACTTCGGCCACGACCTCGGCGGCCTCCACCGTCGGCTCCTGCAACAGGTCGGCCGCGACGACGAGGCGCTGGCGTCCGCTTGGGCGGCATATCAGAAGCACCCGTGGGAGCACTCCTATGACGAGGTCATGAGCTTGGCCCCGCAGCGCGAGCGAGACGCGTGGCATGAGCGCGCGATGGCCGCGACGGGCGGCGCGGACCTGTGGTCGGTGGCCGCACTCCTCGTGAAGTGCAAAGAGGTCGCGCGGCTGGCCGAGCGCGTGCGCGCGCTGCCGGATTCCGAGCTCGAGTACTTGAGCCACTTCAGGGCGGAGCCCGTCGCGGGTGTGCTCGAGGAAGCTCATCCCGATCTCGCCGCGCGCTTGTACGGTGCCTGTGGGTTACGCGTCGTCAACCGCGGCAAGTCCAGGTACTACGCCGAGGCGCTCGTCAACTTTGAGCGGGCTCGCGACTGCTACCTGCGCGCGGGCTTGGCGTCGACATGGAATGCGCTCGTCGACGAGGTCCGCGCCGCGCACTCACGAAAGCCCAGCTTCATGCCGGCCTTCGTTCGGCTCGTCGCTGGCCAGAAGCGAGCGCCGGAGCCCTCGTTCCTCGAACGCGCACGGAACAAGTACAGCCCTGGCGTCGACTGAGCACGCGCAGCGGCGGGACGACTGCAACCTCAAAAGCCAACGTCGGCGTCAAAGGGCTGGAGCCGCGGCGGTTCGTTCGCGGCTGTGTCCGTTGCCGGCGATGCGAGTGGCTGCAGGTCAGGCTCGCCAAAGAGGCGGCGCTTCACGTCCTGCTCGAGCGTGATGAGCTTCTCGAGCAGCGCGTCGGCGCGGAACGAGAGCGCGCCCGCCATCAAGTTGGTCCTGCCACGCAGCTCATCGAACTTCTTGAGCCGGCGCTGGAGGGTGCTGTCGCGCGTATCCACGTCCCGGGCGTCGAAGGCGGCGAGCTCCTGCTCGACGGCGCCGATCTCAGCGTCGAGCGTCTCGTGCGCGAGCGAGCCGAGCATTGCGGCCGCATCGCTGAGGTTCGCGACCGGGAGGGACCACGTCGTGTTGCTCCCGACGGCGCGCAGCACCTCGGCGAGAGCCCGCAGCGTGTCGGAGAGCGCAGGCGGTATGAAGTACACGCCGCCAGCGTGACGGATCGAGAGGCCAGACTTCCTCACGAAGCCGAGCACCATCGCGCGGATGTCCTCCGTGGTGATCGCCGAGTAGTGGTCGAGGAGCGCATCGAGGCCGTCGAGGATGTCGTGCTTCTCGAGGAGGGCGATCGTCTCGGTCTTCTTGTTGAACGCAGCGCGCGCGAGCACCTCGTAGCGAAGGTCGAGGTTGAGGACGTCGGGATGCTCGCGGACCACGGCGACCACGAGCTGTTCGGGGGTCTCGGCGATCTCGCGCAGGAGCAGATCGTCGCTGGTGCGCCGCGCCGCCGCGCGCCACGCGCGCTTGAACGCCGTCGCGGCCTTCACGGCGCTCGGGAGAAGCGCTTTGTCGAGACCTGCTTGGTCTGCGTGCTCGACGAGCGCGCGATGTTCGACGCGGTTGTTGCCTAGGTCCCACCAGAAGAGCGTGCCCAAGAGGCCGGCCTTGTTGGCGGCGGCCTCGAACGAGCTCTGCACCTTGCCGAAGTTCATGTCGCCTCCGTGCCGCGGAGCGCGGCGTCCGAAGGCGCGCCGTCCTCCGTCGGCACCGGGCGAACCTCAGCTCGATGTAACCGCGTGGTCGTCGATGTCGTCCTCGTCGCGCACGACGTCCTCGTTGGCGCCGGCGCCTGGCGCCCCGCCGACAGCGCGCCCAGTCGGCGTCTTCGCGGCGGGCTCCTTCTTCCGGCGCTCGCGTCCCCGCTTCCGGGCCGCCTTGATGTCGATGCCGAGGATCTCGTGCAGCACCTCGTCATGGGACGGTTCATGCACGGGCCGCTCGACGAGGATGCGCAGCGCGAGCAGCAGACGATCCTTGTCCTTCGTCTTCTTGTCTGTGAGCGCGCTCTGCGCGTGCGCGAAGAGCGCGGCGTTCGGCGCGTCGAGGTAGAGGTTGCGGC
>JADZDP010000151.1 GCA_020850995.1 Deltaproteobacteria bacterium | reverse complement strand
GCCCGTTGGCGTAGCGCGAGGCGCCTTCTCGTCCGGCGAAGAAGTTGACGGCACCAGCGCCCCCCTCGGGCGTGAACTCGCTGTCGTCGAGGCCGAGCTTGCGAAACAGGCACTCGAGCGAGTCGGCCCCGCCGGTGGTGAGCGCGATCTGCGGGATGTCGCCCTCGCCGCGGTTCCTCGGCAGGCGCGTGCTGACCTCGTCGAGCGCGGTGTCCTCGCACTCGGCGACGCTCGGCACCACGAGCTGCCGGCGCCACTTGCCCACCTGCAAGACCAGCGGGATGTCGGCACCCACGGGGACGTTCTCCAGCGTGAAGGCACCGCGCACGTCGGTGAGCGCGCGCACCAGCGGCGCGCCCGACAGATCGGCGTCGCAGCGGTAGCACTCGGCGCCATGCGTGATGGGATCGAGTGCCTCGGTGGGCACGTACACCAGCACGCCGGGCAAGGGCATGGTGCCCGCGGGGATGGTGACCGTGCCCGAGAGCGTGGTGCTCGCGGCGCCCGCGCACACCACTTGATCGCAGCCGATGCCCGCGCAGCCAGGCACGCACAGCTCGTCGTCGCAGTGGGCGGCCAAGCCGCAGTCGGCCGGGGCCGCGCACGGCAGGTCGGTGGTGCAGGTCTCCGTGTCGGGCGCGCACACGCGACCGCCGATACAGTCGTCGGCGGTGGTGCAGGGCGTGCCCTCGCCGCCGGGGGGCGTGCACACCGACGCGATGCAGCTCTCGCCGTCGACGCAGGAGCCATCGCCCTCGCAGGGGCCGCCGGCGACGTTGGCCCGGCACTCGCCCTCGACGCAAATGCCGCCGGTGCCGCACTCGGCGTCACCCGCGCAGCCCGCCAGGGCCGCGCAGGTGCCGTCGTCGGGGTCGCAGACCAGGCCCTCGGCGCATTGCTGCGCGTCGTCGCAGGGCGAGCCAGCGGCCAGCTTGCCGTCGCAGTCGCAGGCACCGACCAAGAGGGCGAACAGCAGGGACAGGCGCTTCATGGTGGGCTCCCTCGAGGGAGTGTAGCGCGCCGCGCAGGGGCCATCCGTCAAACGACCGACCCCCGACGGGCTACCGAGGCACGTTCGCCCCCCTAGGATCGTATCCATGCGCCGCCTCCTCCCTACCCTCGCCGCCTTGGCCGCCGTCCCTGCCCTCGCCGGTCCCGGCCTCAGCAAGAGTCGCGTGCTCGAGATCCTGCGCGACGCCACGCCCGCGGTGGAGCGCTGCGGCAGCGACCTGCGCGAGCGCGAGACGGTCAACGTCCGCTTCCTCATCGACGTCGAGGGCGGCGTGCACGCGGTGAAGGTCGAGGGTGCGCATGCCGATGACCACGTCGGCCGCTGCGTGAAAACGCAGGTGGGCGCCATTCGTTTCAGCCACGGCACCAAGCCCACGCCCGTGCGCTACCCCTTCAAGCTCGGCGGCGCACAGAAGGACGCGAAGAGGAGCGAGCCCGCGCCCACCAACAAGCTCTCGGGCAACCTTACCAAGAAGGACCTCGACGGCCTGCTCAAGATCATCTCCGACGACGTGCAGCGCTGCGGCGCGGGCGTGGCACAGACCGAATTCACCATCAAGAAGACTGGCAAGGTGGGCGACGTGCAGGTGCGCGACGTCGACTTCGAGACCGGCCGCTGCGTGAGCACCAAGCTGTCGCGCGCGCGCTTTCCGGCGCCGGCCAAGCCCACGCTGGTGCAGCGCTCGTTCAACCTCGACGAGGGCTGACGACTACGGCAGGTCGGCGCAGCAGCGGAAGCCCGTCGAGTAGTCGCGGTGCGCCGTGTTGTGCGCGGTGGTGCGGTACAGGCAGCCCGGACCGTTCTGCACGGTGTCGACGTAGAAGCCGCCGCGAAAGGTGCCCGCGGGGTCGTCGATCCACTCGTGCAGGTTGCCCATGAGGTCGAAGAAGCGCCCGCTGTCGTCGACGCAGCCCGGGTTGGCGCCGGTGAGGTCGACAGTGTCGTCTTGCTGGTTGATGCACGGGTGCCCGAGCTCGCTCCAGATCCACGAGGCGCTGGTGTCGAAGTACTCGACCACCGGGTGCAGCGCGCGCGCGTCGTTGCACACGCCGGGCTCACGCGTGTCACCGTAGGGGTAGGTGGTGGTGTCAGCGCCACGGCATGCGCGCGTCCACTCGACGTCGCTGCACAGACGCTTGTCCGCGGCCGCGCACGCTGCCGCCGCGCTCAACCCCGAGCTGTAGCCCTGCGGCACCGCCCCCGGCGCGCTGCGCGCGACGACGTCCTTGCCCGTGGGATCGGCGTAGGGCGAGAAGGGCACCAGCGCGCCACCGACGAGCTCCTCGAGGAAGGCCTCGTAGCGATCCATGCACGCGTCGAGCTCGCCGATGCGGGCCATGCCGTCGGGGCAGCCGTGAAGCCCCACGGGCTGCACGAGGCCGGCGTTGGGTGTGGGCAGGTCGTCGGTCGTGCACACAGCGTCGTCGGGGGGCGGATCGTCGGGGGGCGGATCGTCGGGGGGCGGATCGTCGGGGGGCGGATCGTCGGGGGGCGGATCGTCGGGGGGCGGATCGACGGGAGCATCGTCGACGGGGGCATCGTCGACGGGGGCATCGTCGACGGGCGCCTCATCGACGGGCGCATCGTCGACGGGCGCATCGTCGGCACCAGGCGGGGGCGCTTGCTCCACGCGCAGCCGAGGCGGCCCCGGCGGCGCGCACGCCGCCAGGCAGACCAGCACCAACGCCAAGCAGCGGGGCACGCACGCGTTGTCCACCGTCGACGAGGCGAGGTCCATCGGTATCTCTCCGGACCAGCTCGCAAGCGCAAGCGAAGCGAGCGCAAGCGCAAGCGCCCCCACGGAGCGTGGCGCGGGGCTCGCCGCGCGCGAAGCGCGCAAGCGAGCCCCGTGCCACGCGGCTCCAGGGGTTTGGGGGGCGCAGGGGGGAAGGGGCCCGTGGCCCCTGCCCCCCGCATGAAAAAGCCGGCCCTCGTTGGCCGGCTTTTTCATCGAGGTGGTGGGCGCGACAGGATTTGAACCTGTGACTCCTACCGTGTGAAGGTAATACTCTACCGCTGAGTTACGCGCCCTCGGCGCACCTCCTAGCGAGCCGCCGTCCCCTCGTCAACTCGCCTGCGCACGGGCCCGCAGCCGCACGACCAGCTTCCGGGCCTCCTCCACCCACAAGACCACGCTCGCCGCCGCGCCGAGGGCTACCACCTCGGTGAGCGAGAAGGGCACGGTGTGGAAGATCTGCCCGAGCGGGCGCCAGAACACCACCGCGACCTGCAGCAGGTTGCCCACCACCAGCCCACCCAGGAGCCACGGGTTGCGCAGCAGGTCGAAGGAGAGCGCCGAGCGTGTCTCGGAGCGGCAGTTGAGCACGTTGAACCACTCGCACAGCACGAGCAGCGTGAAGGTCTCGGTCTGCACTTGCGCGGCTGGCACGCCGAGCGCGGTGCGCCACCACAGCCAGGCGAGCGTGACCGCGACGATGGTGGGCACCATGAATGCCATGCGCACCAGCAGGGGACGCGAGAAGAGCGGCTCCTTGGGTGAGATGGGTGGGCGGCGCATCTCGTCACCCTCGGCGGGCTCCATGATCAGGTTCACCGTGATCACGCCCTCGCTCACCAGGTTGTTCCAGAGGATCTGCACCGCGGCGAAGGGCGGCGGGAAGCCCGCGATCATCGCGAGCAGTAGCACCAGCACCTCGGCCATCGAGGTGGTGAACAGCAACAGCACCGCCTTCTTGATGTTGCGATAAACGACGCGGCCCTCTTCCACCGCGGCCACGATGGTGGCGAAGTTGTCGTCGGTGACCACGATCTTGGAGGCGTCCTTGGCGACCTCGGTGCCGCTGAGGCCCATGGCCACGCCCACGTCGGCCTTGACCAGCGCCGGCGCGTCGTTGACGCCGTCGCCGGTCATGGCGACGACGTGACCCTCCTCCTGCAGGGCCTGCACGATGCGCAGCTTCTGCTCGGGCGGCACGCGCGCGAACACCGCCACGTGCGCCGATCGCGCGCGCAGCTCCGGCAACGACAGGCGCTCGAGGTCCACGCCGTCGAGCGCCTCCTCGTCTCCGCGGGAGATGCCGAGGGTGCGCGCGATGGCAGCACCCGTGATCTTGTGGTCGCCCGTGACCATGACGGTGCGGATGCCCGCCGCGGCGCAGCGCGCCACCGCCTCCTTTACCTCGGGCCGCGGCGGATCGATCTGCCCCACCAGGCCGAGAGCGCGCGCCTTGCCCTGGAGCGCGGCGTAGCCGCCCGCGAGCTCAGGCGATGCCACGGGCACCTCGACGGCGGCGAGCACGCGCAACGCGCGCGCCGCCATGGCCTCGGCGCGGGCGCGCAGCTCCTGCCGTGCTCCGTCGTCGCCGAGGAGCTCGAGCACGCGCTCGGGCGCGCCCTTGACGATCGCGACCGGCGCGCCACCGCGCTGATGGACCGACGCCATCATCTTGGTGGCCGCGTCGAAGGGCAGCTCGGCCACGCGCGGGGCCGCGGCCCGCAGCGCGACCTCGTCGACGCCGGCCTTGCGCGCCAGGGTCACGAGCGCGATCTCGGTGGGGTCGCCGAGCGCGCGCACGGTGTCGCCGTCGACGATGAGCTGGGCGTCGTTGCACAGCACCAGCGCCTCGAGCAGCGCGCTGGTGGCCTGGTCGACGGCCGCCGGCGCCCCGCCGATGTGCAGCGCGCCGGTTGGTGCGTAGCCCACGCCATCGACCGCGAGGGTGCGCCCGTCGGGCAGCGCCACCTCGGTGACCGTCATCTCGTTCTTGGTGAGCGTGCCGGTCTTGTCGGTGCAGATGACGGTGGTGCTGCCGAGCGTCTCTACCGCCGACAGGCGACGCACCACGGCCCCGCGGCGCGCCATGCGCTGGACACCCACCGCGAGGGCGATGGTCATGGCCACGGGCAGCCCCTCGGGCACCAGCCCCACGATCTGGCTGATGGCGACCATGAAGATCTCGGCCGTCGGGACCTGACGAACCAGCCCGATCGCCATGACGAGAGCGAACAGCACGGCCGCCACCACGATGACCAAGCGCCCCACCTGGTCGATGCGCCGCTCGAGCGGCGTGCGTGTCGGGGCCGTGCTGCTCGTGAGGGTCGCGATGTGCCCGATCTCGGACGTGGTGCCGGTCGCCACCACCAGCGCACGCGCGCGACCCGCGGTCACGAGCGTGCCGCTGAAGAGCATGCCGTGGCGCTCCGCCAGGGGCGCGGCCTCCCCCACCGTCGACGTGTCTTTGGCCACCGGCACCGACTCGCCGGTGAGCGCAGCCTCCGACACCTGCAGGGCGGCGGCCTCGAGGATGCGTCCGTCGGCCGCCACGGCGTCACCGGCACCGAGCAGCATCAGGTCGCCGGGGACGAGCGCCGACGCCGGCACCTGCCGCTCGACGCCGCCGCGCACCACCCGCACCTGCACCGTCGACAGCTTCTTCAGCGCACGGAGCGAGCGCTCGGCCCTGCCCTCTTGCACGGCGCCGATGATCGCGTTGACGACGACGACGACGATGATGACGGCGGCGTCGCTGAGCTCGCCGAGCAGCCCGGCGACGGCGGCGGCTACCAGGAGCAGGTAGATGAGCGGGCTCTTGAACTGCCCGAGGAAGACCGCGAGGGCGGTGCGCGGCGGCGACTCCGGCAGCGTGTTCGCCCCGTAGCGCTCGACGCGCGCCCTGGCCTCTTCTTCGGAAAGGCCCGCGCGCGCATCGCAGGCCAGCGCCTCGGCGACGGCGCGCGGGTCCACGGCGTGCCAGGGCTTTGCAGGTGCGGGCGGCGACGCCATGGGCGCGCATCCTACCCTGTCGCCGCGTGACCGGACGGACAGGAATGGCGATAGTCTCGCCATGGGAGGTGCCCGTGGGCTCGTTGCGCGCGGTGTTCGACGACGGCAAGCGCCACAGTGAGGGCCGCGTCAAGGGCATGTGGTCCTCGGGGTTGATGATCGAGACCGACGCGGCGCTGCCCATCGGCACGGCCGTGGCCGTGGTGGTGCTGAGCGGCGGCTTCGACGGCGAGCGCTTGGGAGCCCAGGTGGCGGCCGTCGAGAAGGGCTCGCTGCTGCTCGACCTGGTGGGGCTCGACACCGCGCGCTGGTCGCTCTTGCAGGCGCTGGTCGACGGCAAGCCTGGCTCGTCGTCGTTGCGGGTGGGCCCCCTGTTGTCGGCGCCGCCCGCGAACGTGCCGGTGTTCATCGTGTCCGGCGGCGACGATGAGCTCGGCGATCCCACGGGCGCTCACACCCTGCCCGACCCGGCGCCGCGCACGCCCGCGCCCATCGAGGTTGCAGCCTCGGAGTTCCAACTGCCCACGCCCCTCGGCGGCGCGCGCGCAGTGCCGCGCACGTCGAAAAACCCAGTGGACGAGGACAGCTCCGGCTCGTTCGAGCTCCAGCTCGTCGAGCTCGGGCGCGCCAAGGCGACGCTCGAGGAAGAGAACCAAGCGCTCAGGGCCGAGCTTCAGCGCGTCTCCGCGTTGAAGTCGGCCCTGGCAGATGAGCTGAAGGACACCCTCGAGCGGCTCGACGCCGCTGAGCGCGTGCTCAAGCGCTGACGCGAGCTACTCGGCCACGAACGTGGTGCTCGCGATGAGGTCGCTCGCGTCCTCGTCGATGGCGCCGATGTTGAGCACCGAGCGATTCTCGCCGGGCAAGAGGAAGGTGAACTCGTCGCGGCGGTTCTGCGACCACGAGTCTTCGGCGTGGCCCATGGCCACCGGCTGTTCCTCGCCCAGCGACACGATGTGGATGCGCTGCCGCGGGATGCCGAGGCGGAGCAGGTACTCTTGCGCGGTCATGCCGCGGCGCTCGCCGAGCGCCAGGTTGTAGGCGCTGTCGCCGCGCTCGTCGGCGTGGCCGCCGATCATGACCCGCACCTTCGGCACGCGGTGCATCTGCGCGGCCACCCGCTGCAAGAGCACCTGCGACTCGTCGGTGAGCACGTCGGTATCGGTCTCGAAGTGCAGCGGCCCCTGCGCCACCAGCGCGTTGAGCTCACGCACCAGCGCCTGGCGCGCCGCGTCCTCGGCGCTCGGCTTCCTCGCCGCCTTCGTCGAGCTGCAAGCCGTGGTGTGCGCGAGCGCGACGACGAACACGATGTTGGTGAGGGCGATGACGATCTTCTTCATGAGAGGCTCCCGTTTTCTGTCACCAACCGGCTCCACCGTGGACCGGCTTGCTACCAGTGGAGCCAGTTGTCGCCTCCGCGGATCACGAAAGCAAAAAAATGGCCGGCGCGCTGCCGGCCATGAAGCGCCACTGTGCGCGCAAGCGATCGAATTCTCGAAGGAAATTGATCGCCTGCGTACGGGTGCGGCTACCTGCGCTCGGTCCAACGGTCGAGCCAGCCGAGCACTTCGTCGTGCCACTTCTTGCTGTTGTGCGGCTTGAGCACCCAGTGGTTCTCGTCTGCGAAGTGCACGAAGCGGCTGGGTACGCCCTTGCGCTGCAGCGCCGTGAAGGTGCCCATGCCCTGCGTGTCGACGACGCGGAAGTCGTTGCCGCCGTGGATCACCAGCGTGGGCGTCTTCCAGTTCTTCACGAAGTCCACCGGGTTGTGCTTGGCGTAGCCCTCAGGCTTGTCCCAGGGCGTGCCGCCGTGCTCCCACTCAGGGAACCACAGCTCCTCGGTGTCGAAGTAGGCCATCTGCTCGTCGATGTTGCCGTCGTGGCACACCAGCGCCTTGAAACGATCCGTGTGGCCGTTGATCCAGTTGATCATGTAGCCGCCGTAGGAGGCGCCCGCGGCCGCCACGCGCGTGCCGTCCATCCACGAGAACTTCGCCAGCGCCGCGTCGAGGCCGAGCATGAGGTCTTGGTAGGGCGCGCCACCCCAGTCGCCGTTGATGGCGTCGGTGAAGGCCTGGCCGTAGCCGGTGGAGCCGTGGAAGTCGATGAACAGCACGGCATAGCCGCGGCCGGCGAAGGCCTGCGGGTTCCACCGGTAGTGCCAGTGATCGCCGAAGCTCCCCTGCGGGCCGCCGTGGATGAGCATGGCCACCGGCGCCTTGCCGCTCTTGAAGCCGGCGGGCTTCATGGCGAAACCCCAGACGGTGTCGCCCTTGGCGCCCTTGAACTGGAACTGCTCGTACTCACCGAACGCGACCTTGGCGGTGCGCTCGGCGTTGATGCGCGTGATGGCGCGCGCGTCGCCGCCGTCGCCGCGCATGGTCCACAGCTCCGCGGGCGAGGTGAGCGTGTCTTTGACGAAGAGCACGCGATCGCCGGCCGCCATGGCGCTCTGGTTCGTCCCCTTGTCGGCCAGCGTGCGCACGTTGCCGGTGGCGACGTCGATGGCGAAGATGGCGTGGTGCCCGAGGTTGTCGGCGCTGGTCCAGATGGTCTTGCCGTCGGCGCTGAACGACAGCTCACCGGCGGAGCGGTCCCACGCTTCGGTGAGCACGCGGCGCTTCTTGCTCCCCATGTCGAGCAGCGCCACACGCGAGCGATCGGCCTCGTAGCCCGGGCGCACCATCATGGTGAACGCGAGCTGCTTGCCGTCGGGCGAGAACACCGGTGAGAATTCGTAGGCCTTGTTGTCGGCGCTGAGGTCGACGGGCTTGCCCTTGCCGTCGGTCGACACCAGGAAGAGATCGGTGTTGGTGGTCCACGCCAGGTCGCGCAGGTCTTCGGGCTTCTTGCCGCCGGCGCGGGCCACGAACACCATGCTCTTGCCGTCGGGCGAGAGCGCCACCTCCTCCATGCCGCCCCACGGGTGGGTGGGCGAGTCGGTGCGCTGGCCGGGCGTGAGATCGGTGGCGCTCTGGGGCGCGCTCGCGCTCCACACGAAGAGGTGGCTGAACTTGCCGTCCTCCCACGTGTCCCAGTGGCGGAACAAGAGCGTGTCGTAGCTGCGCGCCTTGACCTTGCTCTTGGCCTGCTCCTCGTCGCGCTTGACCGTGTCCTCGAGCGTCTTGGCGTCGGGCCACACGTCGAGAGCGAGGATCATGCGATCGCCCCCAGGCACCGGCAGGAAGCCGTTGACGTCGAGCGGCAGCTTGGTGAGCTGCTCGGCCTCGCCGCCGCCCACGGGCACGCGCCACACCTGCGAGCTACCCGAGCGCGACGAGAGGAACAGGACGTGCTTGCCGTCGCCCGTGAAGCGCGGTGAGCCGTCGCCGTCCTGGTGCGTGGTGTGGCGCCGCGCCCACGCGCCATCGGTGCTCGCGAGCCACACGTCGGTTCGACCGCGGTTCGCCTCGAGGTCGGTGTCGCGCACCGTGAAGGCCACCAGGCGCCCGTCGGGCGAGACGTCGGGCTCGGAGACCCGCTGCATGGCCAACATGTCGTCGACCGTGAGGCCCTTCTTGCCTTGGGCCACAGCCGACGAAGCGGCGAGCATCGAGACGAGAGCGGCGATCGGGTACCAGCGGTGCATCGAAACCTCCCGCCGGCGGTATCGACGCTGACCCGGTCGTGGTCAACGCGGTAGGCTGGGGCGTGACCCGCGCTCGTCTGCATCCGCTGGCCTCACCGCTGCTCGCTGCCTCGCTGGCGCTGGCGGCCGCGACGGCGGGGTGCCGTCTCCTTGGCGCCGCGCTGCCCTGCGTCTCGCTCGAGGACTGCCCCACCGGCGCCAGGTGCGCCGAGGGCACCTGCGTGGGCATCGACGGGGGTGAGGGCGAGGGCGAGGGCGAGGGCGAGGGCGAGGGCGAGGGCGAGGGCGAAGGCGAGGGCGAGGGCGAGGGTGAAGGTGAGGGCGAGCCGGTGTACGCCGACTGCGACGACGCTCGCGCCCACGACCCTGGCGTGTTGCGCGGCGCCTACCAGTTGCGCACCGACAGCGGTGGCTCGCTGCGCGCCTGGTGCGAGCACGAGCTCGACGGCGGCGGCTGGGTGCTGGTGGCGCGCTCCAACGCGTCGGCCTCGGCGTCGGACGACTTCGGCTGGCAGCAGATCACGGCCGGGGTCGAGCCCGATGACCGCAGCCAAGCCTACGTGGTCGATGGCGCGGCCATCGAGCTGGTGGCCGACGAGCTCCTCGTCGTGTCGGGCGACGACCCGGCGAGCCCCGGCAGCGAGCGCTACGTCAGCAGCTACGACGACAACGTCCTCGACAATTCGGCGCGCATCGAGCTGCAACGGCGCTTCTCTGGCCGCGTGCTCGCGAGCACCTGCGTCGGTTTGGGCGCGCCACCGACGATCCTCCAGGGGGCAGGCTGCTTCAGCGACGATGCGGGCTTCGTGTTCGACAGCTCGCCCGCAGCGTCGTGCGGCGACTTCGGCCTGCGTGCGAACGGCTTCGCCGCCG
Organism: Deltaproteobacteria bacterium; assembly: GCA_020850995.1. Taxonomy (GTDB): domain Bacteria; phylum Myxococcota; class UBA727; order UBA727; family VGSZ01; genus JACOUT01. The sequence goes on along the minus strand of JADZDP010000151.1, from coordinate 37,654 downwards.
GCGACACCCCGGGCGACACGGGCGCGTGCGTGCATAGCGGCCTGCTCGAGGGGCAGCAGGCGATGCTGTACGCTCGCGCGCGGCAAGGGTGCGAGAACGAGCGCCGCCGCATCGGCGTCACTGCCGCCAACGGCTACCTCAGCTACACGCCGCGCGGCAGCGCCAGCTCGCTGACCGTCTACTGCGAGCAGCGCACCCAGGGTGGCGGGTGGACGCTGGTTGCTCGATCGGTGCCCGGCGGCGACGGCGTGCCCTTCGGCTGGCGGGCCTCGACCGGCGACGTGCAAGACGACCTCGCGCCCTACGCGCTCGACACGGCGCTCGCCAACATCCGCGCGCGCCAGCTCCTCATCACCGGCATCGGCGCCGGCAAGCAGCCGAACGACTGGCGCTACGTCTTCACCTATCTCGACGACGTGCTGCACACCGAGTGGACCAGCGACTACGTCGGGCACGACAGCCGCAGCGTCGTTGGCCAATCCTGCACCGATGGCGGCGACAGCGTAGACGACTACCCGGACGCGCCCTACATGTTCGATCACGCTGGCTGCACCGAGAACGACGACCTGTACTACCTGCGCGACTCCGACATCTCGACCTGCGCAGAGAACTTTGGGCTGCACGCCGGCGGCTTCTGGCTGAACACCATGGTGTGCCTGGGCTCCGGCATGCTCGACGGCGAGCAAGGCATGATCTTCGCGCGCACGGCACCGCCACGGCAGAGCGGGCTGTAGCGCTCGAGCGCGCCGTCCTTTGGCCCGCGTCAGAAGAGCGTGAGCTGTCGCTTGGGCGGCGGCGCAGGCGACGGGTCGTGTTCGGCCCCTGGTGGCGGCGCGAGCTCAGGCACGGGCGCCCCTCCCGACGACGTCACCGACGCGCCCTCGAGGCCCTCGAGCAACGCTCGAAAGCCGTCCTCGCTCAGGATCGTGATGGCCGCCCCGTCGGCGATGAGCTTCTGCGCGGCCTTCTGCTTCGTCGAGGGAGCGTCACGCCCGCTACCGCCCACCACCAAGTGCGTGAGCGCCTTGGTCACCGACGAGCTCACGGTGGCGCCGAGGCGCTGCACCTGCGCCTCCGCGGCCTTGCGGTCGATGGCGAGCGCGCCGGTGAAGACGAAGCTCTTGCCCTGCAGGGGGCCGGCCTCGACCTGCGCGGCGTCGTTCACGTCGACGAGGGTGGCGAGCTCGTCGAGCAACGCGGCGTTTGCGCCGAGCCCGTCGACGATCTGGCGCGCGCTCAGCTCGCCAAAGCCCTTGATGGCCGCGACCTCGACCACCGTGAGGGCACGCACCCGCGCGAGCGTGCGCCAGCGCTCCGCCAGCGTGCGCGCCGCGGTCTTGCCGAGCCCTTCGACGCCGAGGCCACGTAAGAGCGCATCGAGCGGCAGCCGGCGCTTGGCGGCCACCTCGGCCACGATCTTGTGCGCGTTCTTGTCGCCGCACTTGTCGAGCGCCGCGAGCTCCTCGGCGCGCACGCGGTACAGGTCGGCGGGGCTCGCGAGCACGCCGCGCTGCACGGCCTCGTCGACGATGGCGTCGCCGAGCCCCTGGATGTCGGCCGCCTCCACGAAGTGCAAGAGCCGGCCCACGCGCGCACGGTGGCAACTCTCGGGCGCGCTGCACAAAAGGAAGTCGCCGTCGGTGCGCACGGGGCTGCCGCAGGCCGGGCACGCGCTCGGCACCTCGATGGCATCGGTGCCGGGCACCAGCACGCGCTCGACGTGCGGGATGACGCCGCCGCGCCGCACCATCGCGACGCTCGCGCCCAGGCGCAGGCCGAGCTTCTCCACATTGCCCCGGTGGTGCAGCGTGGCGCGTGTGACCGTGACGCCGGAGAGCGCCACCGGGTCCACCAGCGCCACCGGCGTGATGGTGCCGGTGCGGGCCACGCTCCACTCGATGCCGCGCAGCACGCTCGTCCCTTCCTCGCCTTGGAACTTCCACGCGAGCGCCCAGCGCGGATGGTGCGCGGTGACGCCGAGGCGCGTGTGCTCGGTGACGTCGTCGGCCAAGAGCACCACGCCATCGGTCTCGTAGGGGAGCAGGGCGCGCTCGTCCGCGAAGCGCTGCACGACGGCAAACGCCGCGGCGGTGGGCGCGACCTCGTGCGCCACGGGCGCGAAGCCGAGCGCGCGCGCGCGCGCGAGCTTGGCGCCCTGGGTCGCGTCGTCGCTGCCGCGGAGGTCGTAGGCGAGGAAGGCCAGGCCCGCGGCGCGTGTCTGGTTCGGGTCTTTCTGGCGCAGCGCGCCGGCCGCCACGTTGCGCGGGTTGGCCTTGCCCTGCTGCCGGTGCCGCTCGAACTCTGCCAGCGGCAGGTACACTTCGCCGCGCACCTCGAGGGGACCGCCGGTGATGCGCCCAGGCACGCCGCGCACGGCGCGCGCGTTGGCGGTGATGTCTTCGCCCTCTTCGCCGTCGCCGCGCGTGGCCGCCACTTCGAGCATCCCTGAAGCATCGTAGCGGAGCGAGCACGCCAGGCCGTCCACCTTCGGCATCACCAACACGGCGCCGCGCACATCGCCGAGCCAGCGCTGCAGCGTGGGCTCGTCGTAGCACTTGTCGAGCGAGAGCATGGCCGCGGTGTGACGTACGGCGGCGCCCGTGCCCGGCGCTGGCCCGAGGTGCGCCAAGGCCGGGCTGTCGGGCCGCAGCGCCTGCAAGCGGCGGGTGAGGGCGTCGTACTCGTGGTCGCTGATCTCGGGCGCGGCCTGCTCCCAGTAGAGCGCGTTGTGACGTTCAACCTCGCGCTCGATCTGCTCGGCGCTCAGCTCCTCGAGCGGCCGCACCCCCGGAGGCTCCTCGTCCTCGTCGTCGCCCTCGGGCGAGTCACCAGACAGGCTGGCCTCGTCCATGGTGGGGTCGTCGCTGACCCGTCCGATGGCGACGGTCGCCACGCGGTGGCGCGGGCGCTCGATGTCGAAGAAGTCGAGCGAGCCACCGAGCGCGGGCATGTCGCCGTTGCTGCGCGCCTCGCACAGCTTGCGCGCCAGCAGATCGAGGTCGGCCGCCCGCTCCACACCGTCGATCCAGTGGCGCGCGAGCCCGTCGACGCCACCGAAGGCACCCGCGATGGAGCCGCCGATGCACGCGATGGAGTCGCTGTCGCCCGACGAGTTGGCGCCGCGCACGATGCTCTCGTCGAAGTCGCCCTTGGCCTTGAGCACGCACCACAGCGCCGTGGCCACGGCCTCCTCGCCGATCCAGGCGCCGCCGAGCAACTGGCACACGTCCTCGTGGTCCTCGCGCAGCAAGGGCTCGATCTCGTCGAGGATCTGCACCATCTCCGACACGCCGATGCCGCGAGCGTCGGTCTCGTGGCTGCCGAGCTCGATGAGCAGCTCGGGCGTGAGCTTCTGCACCATCGCCTTGGTGTAGGCGACCATGCCCTCGAGCCCCTGACCGCGACACGCCCACGCCACCGGCGCCGCCGCGGCCACGCCCGAGGCGATCCCCGTGGGGTGCGCGTGCGTCAGCGTGCTCTGCGCGGCGGCCACGCGCACCAGCGCGTCGTCGTTGTCGAAGAAGTAGAGGCCCACGGGCGCCGCGCGCATGGCGGCGCCGCACCCCTTCGACTCCTTCACGCCCGCCTGGCGCCAAGGCACGCCGTTGGCGAGCTGCCGGCACCCCGCCAGACAGGTGCCGCCAGGGGCGCGGTTGTTCGACGGGTGCTGCGCCCAGGCCACGAACTCCTCGCCCATGACGCGCATGAGGTCGTCGAGGGGCTGCTTGCCGGCGCGCACCAGCGCGCGCGCCACCGCGATGCTCATCTGCGTGTCGTCGGTGAAGGTGCCCGCCGGGTGATGCCCCGACGGCGCGAAGGCGCGAATGCCGTCGGGGCCGTACTTGACGCGAATGCGGTCGACGCTAGCGATGAACTCGGTGGGGTGCCCGAGCGCGTCGCCGATGGCCAATCCGAGCAACGACCCGCGGAAACGATCGACCAGCTCCATGGCCCCCTCCTCGGCGATCTGCTGCCTCACCTCTTAGGGCCGCGCGAGCGCGCGCTGCAACAGGAGCCGGAGTTGCGCGCCGCGTCGCGCGTCGACCATGCGCACCCAGGCGACCTTGCCCGCGAGGTAGCCCGCGAAGTTGGGGTGCTGCTCGCGATTCTGGCTCTCGAGCCCGTGCTTGGCGCAGTTGTGCAAGATCGCGCGCAGCTGGCGCCACTCGTCTCGCGCGATGGAGGTCTTGGCGTTCACCACCACGCCCGTGACCTCTTGGCGCCGTCCGGCGCGCATGACGCGCGTCTTGTCGGGGTGCTCCCTGAAGCCCTCGGCAGCGATCACCCGACGGACCACGGCCAAGAGCACGCGCGCGTCGAGCTCGTCGCCAGAGAAGGTGAGGTCGTCGGCGTAGCGGGTGTAGGCGAGGCCGCGCCGGCGCGCCACACCGGCCAGGCGGAGATCGAGGCGACGGCACAACAGGTTCGTGATGGCGGGGCTGGTGCAGGCGCCCTGCGGCACGACACGCTCACCGATGGCGACGTGCGTGCGCCGCTCGTCGTGCTCCACCACCACGCGCGGCGGCTCGGTGCACAGGAGCGCCAACACCGTGGCCACGTGCTCGCCGTAGCCAAGTGCGCAAAAGAGCCCCTTGGTGCGCCGGAAGGTGATGGTGGGGAAGAAGTCCTTCAAGTCGAGGTTGACGACGGTGCGGTGCTTGACGTGCGGCCGCGCGTTGGTGACCACGCTGTGCTCGCGCACGAAGCCGTGCGCATGCTTCGATGGCGACACCTTATCGAGGATGGCCTCGAGCACCCAGCGCTGCGCGCGCGCCAGCTTCGCCTTGGGCGCCGAGATGTGGCGCTGCCCGCCGGTCTTCTTGGGGATGTCGTAGCGGTGGTAGTGCACCAGCGGCGCGCCGCGGCGATGGTAGGTGAGCCAGCGCAGCTCACCGAGCGTGATGCCGATGGCCGCGGCCACCGCGGTGCCGTCGGCGAGCACCGGCAACCCGAGCGCGCGCAGGCGCGCCTCGTCGCACCCGGTCTTCTCGAGACCGCCCGAGACCTCGAGCCCCAGGTGCACGAGCGAGGCGCGCTTCTTCTTGATGAAGGCCTCGCGGCGCTCGCGCGTGGCCTTCTCGCGCAGCAGCTTGCGCTCGGCCTTCTTCTTGCGGCTCTCCTCGATGCGCCGCTGGTTCTCGGCCTTGAGCGCGGCCTCGGGGTCTTGCACCGCCAGCGCGGCCTTGAGCAAGCGCGCGCGCTCGGCCTCGAGCGCCGCGCGCTCCTTGACATCGTCCGGCGGATCCTCGGGCAGGCGCTCACCCGCGGGCCAGAAGCCGTTCACGCGCATGCGCTCGACGACGATCCAGTCAGGTCGCGCCGAGACGCGCTCCCACAGCTTCTGCTTCTCGCTCTTCTCGGGCTTTGGCTTGCTGACGTCGTCGGCCATGGTGGACGTGGTCGAGGCGCGAGAGGGCGGAGCGAGCGTGCAGTACGACCATGCTCAGGACGTGCTCGTTCCACTGAAGCGGCCCGCACTACCCTCGTAAGCGCCCGGGCCGCGGAGCGGCCGATCCAGCTGGGCGCTGAGGGTAGTGCGGGCCGCGGGTGAAGAACGGGCGCGTGACGAATGTCAGGCATTCCTGCATGCGCGGCGTAACGCCGCGCGATTGCTACCTGCGCACGCTCGCTCCGTCCTCTCGCGACCCAACCGCCTCCTTTCTCCGCGACATCGTCATTGGCGCCTGCTTGCGTCTTCCTGCTCGAGCTTGTCCATGTGTGCCAGGCGCAGCGCCAGCAGATGCTCGCATGGACCCTTCGTCAACTGGTGGCTCGTGTACTGGCGACACGTGCACGATCCTTCGAGGATGCGCCCCTCCTGGTCGACGTGGAGCTGCGGGCGCACGCGCTCGCCGCTGGTGCCGCGCACCGAGCCCGACAGCTTGAACCCCGTCGGCACCGGCCGACGCGCGATGACGCGCACGTTGTCGCTCGAAAACACGGCGCGGGCGGCCTTCTGCGCGGGGTTCGCGTCTTCCACGGCGCTGGCCAGCGCGCGCTGCGCCTCCTGCACCGTGAAGTGATCGGTGAAGAGATCGCGGTGACGATAGACGCCGCCCGAGAGGTCGATCATGGCGCGCCCGGTCTGGCACAGGTACGAGAGCGCGCTGCGCGTCTTCTCGACGCCGAGCCCGGTGCGCGTGGCCAAGGTCTCGGCGCTCGCGAAGCGCGGCTCCTTCAACGCCGAGTACACAGCGAACAGGTCCGCGGCGGTAGCGTCGAGGCGACGCGACAAGAGATCGAACTTGGCGCCGCCGGACCAGTCATTGTCGGTCCAGCCCGAGAGCCCCAAGACGAACGAGAGCTCGCCGAGATCGACTTGATAGAACGAGGGCATGCCGAGGCCGGCAAGGTGCACGGTCACGCGCCGCGCCACGGGCAAAAGGCGCGCGAGCGTCTTCAGCCGATCGCGCCCCCAGGTGCGCACCACCACGTCCTTGTCGCCTCGGTGCTTGGTGGAGAGCTCGATGGGCAGCTCCCACGGCTCGAGCACAGCTCGGATGCGTCGCCCAGCCACCAGCTCCCAGCGCAGGGCGCGCGGCGATTCCCGCGTCTTCTTGCGCGTCAGCACACGGATGATGTTGAGCAAGTCGACGGGCGCGACCTCGAACGAGGTCAACGCCATCGCCATGGTCGACTGTACTTGATGGAAGCCCTGCACCCAGCTCTCGGGCAGCTCGATCTTCTTCTCCTTGTGCACGCCGCCGCCGGCGCCGCTGGTGGCTACCGTGAGGCCACCGGGCGCGATGTCGAACGCGGTCTTGCGGTAGCTGCGGATGCGATCGAGCTGGCGCGCCAAGGCCACCGAGAAGTCGATATTTGTGGTGCCACAGCGCAGCTCGTCGATGTGGCCGAACAGGGCTTGGCTCGCACCCACGCGCGCGTAGCTCGACTCATCGCGCGAGAAGGCCTCGAAGAACACCTCGTCGGGGTGCACGGTGATGACGGGATCGAACAGGTAGTTGAGCTCGTACTGGTGCTGATAGGCCCACTCGAAGTAGCGGTTGCGCGCCGCCAGGAATGGCTTGCGCCGCTCCTCGCGGGCGGCATCGAGCAGCGCCAGCCGCGACTCGATCTGCTCGAGCTCCACCTTGGCGGCGGCGCTCTTGGTCTTGAGCCCCAAGAGGAACTTGCGATCCTGCTCGGCGAGCCAGGCCTTGAAGGCGAGACGATCCTTCGGCTGGTAGCGGAAATCGGAGATGACGACGTGGTGCAGCGCCGCCATGGCGTCGCGAAACACCAACGGCCGGCGCAGCTCGCCGCGGAAGTAGGTCGCCTCGCGCAGCTGGTTGGTGGCCAAGCCCACGCGGCCGGAGCTCAGCCCGTGCTCCACGCCGCTCTCGCCCTGATAGCGCGCATCGACGATCACGACGCGCCTCCGGAGGGCGCGGAGGGCGCGGCGCCCACCACGCGCACCACGCTCGACGCGGACGGGTGCGCCAGCGTGATGCGCGCCAGCGCTGCCAGGGTGCGATCGTGATCGTCGCGCGTCCGGGTGCGTGCGACGTCGGCAAGGATCTGCGCCGCGAGCTCCGCTTGGTTCTCGTCTTGCTCGCCACGTTCCGCGAGGAAGTCGATGACGCGGCGCTTGGCCCGGCGATCGGGGCGCACGTCGAAGAGCACGGCGCGAAAGAGCGCCTCGCACTTGGCGAGGCGCACGTAGCCCGCGCGCAGGTGGGCCAGCGCCAGGTCCACCACCCACGAACGCATGAGCGGCGCGGGGTGTTGCGCCAGGCGCCCGAGCAGCTCGTGCACGTCGACGCCACCGCCCTCGCCGCGCGCGATGGCCGCCGACAAGAGCGCCTGCGCCTTCTGCTGCACATCGGGACGCGTGGAGTCGGCCAGGCCGACCAGCCCCTCCAGGCCCAGCTCGGCGAGGTCGACGCGATCGACCAGCGTCAGCGCCTTGGCGCGCACGTCCTCCCAGTCGCTGTCGAGGAGCCCAAACAAGAGCGCCGGCTGTGCACGCAGGTCGTCGAGCGCACCGTCGAGGAGCGCCAACGCCGCGCGCCGCACCGCCGCCGTCTCGTGCTGCGCCAGCTGAAGCACACGCGTCGTGCCGAGCGAGGCCAGCGCACCTGGCAGGTTGGCCAACAGCGCCGCACCCACCGACACCGCCGCGTCGTTCTTGCCGTTCACGAGGGCGAGCGCTCGTTCGAGGCCGCACATGCCGGCGGCCGTGCTCGCGAGCGCGCTGCGCAGCACCTCGGCGTACCCGGCGTGCGCGCCCTCGTCTGCTTCGGGCCGCTCGACGAGCGCGAGCAGCGCGGCGGCCAAGGTGCGTCGCTCGGCCTCGCCGAGCGCGGACATCGCGGCGCTCACGAGCCGGGCCGCGGCGTCGCGCGCCTCGCCGTGCGTGGCCCCGAGGAAACGCAGCGTCCATGCGTGATCGCGCGTCCAGACGCGCGCCGACTCGCTGAGCCATGCGAGCCCGTAGTTGCGCACCAGGTCCTTGTGCGATTGCACCAGCTCGAGCACCAGGTCGAGGTCGGGCTTCGACGGGTCGAAGCGACGGCGCAGCTCCAGCAGGCCCAGATCGACGATGCGCTGATCGTCGGAGCCAAGGAGCGCTACCACCTCGGCGTGGCTGGCGGCCTGCAGCGCGTGCGGGGCACGGCGGGTCACCGCGTCGTAGGCGAAGCGCTGCGCCAGCGTGTGGCGCGCGCCGCCGAGCACGCGCACATACGCGCGTGGCGCCAGGTCCCACAGCTCGGGGAAGGCCTCCTCGCGCGTGCCCGGCGCGGGTGGGGGCGCCTTGGGCTTGACCCGGAAGCTCAAGGAGCGCGCGTTGAACAAGTAGCGCGCGGAGCGATCGAACAAGATGCGATGCAGCAGGTAGCTCCTGCCCGTGGCCGCCACCGGCCCCTTGAGCACGTCGTCACCGTCGGTGTAGGGCGCCAAACACGCCGCGGCCGCCAGCGCGTACTGCTCGGGGGCGTGGCGCGCCAGCGTCTTCAGCCAGCGCCAGGCGCGTCGTCGCAGGTACGCCACAGTGGCGCGGGAGAACACGCGTGTCTTGCGTGGCTCGCCGTCGTAGCCGCTCTTGAGCGTCTCGGTGGAGCCGGTGGTGGCACGGCTCGCGATCTCGAAGGCATGCGTGAGCCGCCCCACGGCCTCGCTGTCGTTACGCAACAGCGCGCGCTTCCACACGCTCTTCGCGTAACGCCACACGTGCGGCTGCGTGAATACGGCGCCGCCGTCGAGCAACGCGCGCAGCGCCGCGTCGCGCGTGGCAGGCTCGTCGAGCTCGTAGAGGGTGTCGATGGCGAGGCCGCGCTCCTTGAGCGCCACCTCCGCCAGCGCGTTCACAACGGCAGCGCTCGATCCCGAGCTGAGCGCGGCGCGCACGCCCTCGGGCAGACGCTCCAACGCCCGCGCGCGCGCCTGGGCCAGGCCCTCGGCATCAGCCAGGCGCTTGAGCGCCTCCACGCCCGAGCGTCGCCTCGACAAGAGCTTGCGCTCGGCCTCGGCGCGCACCGCGGGCTGCGCGCGCGCATCGCCGATCATGCCGAGCGCGTCGACCACGGTGGCGATGTCTTCGCGCGGCTTCTCGGTGAGGCGCACGAGCGGCTCCACCGCCGCGCGCTCTTTGCGCCACCCCAAGCGCAACGCGGCGCGTGCGCGCGCCTTGGGGCTCTTGCCCTCGAGGGAGAGCAAGAGCTGCCCGAGGCCCGCCGCCACGTAGCCCTCGGCGGCGAGCCCGGCGAGGATCTCCGCGTGCGCGGCCTCGGCCTCGCTGGTGGCCAGGGGCCCAAACATGCGCACGTCGACCAGCGCGTGTCGGTTCTTGCCGCGCGCTACCTGCAGCATCACCTGCTCGCCCGCGCGCTCCCACGTCACCACGGCAAGGCGCTGCGCCGCCTTGGTGGGATGGAAGAAGCGGACGAGGGGCGGCGCGTTCACCGTGCTCCTCCGCAGAGCTCGGTGGTGCCCGCCTCAGTGATCATCGAAGTCATCGTCATCGTCGTCGTCGCTGTGACCGTTGGTGTCGGGGTCATCATCATCGTCGTCATCATCATCGGCGTCGTCGGCGTCATCGAAGTCGTCCGCGGCGTCGTCGGAGAGCGGCGTGGGCGCAGGGGCGTTCACCGCCGCGGTCTTCTTCTTCACGTCGGCCTTGCCGGCGTCGGTCTTCATCTTGCCGCCGAACTCGCCGAGGTCACCGAGGATCTCCTCGAGCGCCTTGCGCATCTCGCCGTAGTCGGAGAACTCCTTCTCGCGGAACAAGTTGTAGGCCGTCCACATGAGGTCGGCGCAGATCTCCACGGGCGTGCGCCCGGTAGCGGCGCCCAGGCCGGGCAGCGCGATGGAGCGGATCTGCCCCCCGTGCTCGGCGTTGTGCATGTGCACCGCTTGAAACGCGGCGCAGCAGGCGAGCGCGACGTTGAGCGTGGCGCTGATGTCGTCGGACGAGCCCACCATGGTGGGGGTGGAGATGAGAAAGCGCGGCTGATCGCTGCCGGTCGCCACGCAGGTGGCCGTGCCCACCGGCATGTTGCCGCCGTAGCGCCGCTTGACCTCGCCCTGCACCTGCTTCTCGATGGTGGCGCCGAGCTTCTTCTTGATGACGGCGTCGAGCCCGCCGTCCATGGAGGCCTTGGCGTTGGTGGGCGTGACCCAGGCACTCACCGTTTGGTCGAGCATGGAGCCCTGCACGATGTCGACCTCGGGGTTCTCCTCGAAGGAGTCGCGCCACGCGGCGATCATCTTGGGATTGATGTCGGTCAAGACCACCCGTACCAGCACACGACCTCCTCTGACGCACGCAATTGCACGCGCGCTGCCGCAGTCGATTACGCCCGGAACTCCACCAGGTACTCGAGCCGTTGTTGCGGCGTTCGGTACACCACGTACTCATCGTCCTCGAACTGCGAGGGAGCGCCCTTGACGTTGCGCACGCCGTGGCACGAGTCGAAGCCCTGCGGCGGGCCCTCGATGCCGTAGGTGATCTTGGTGAAGTCCTTCATCTTGCCGAGCGCGACGCGCGCGATGCTCATGAAGCGCGTCTTGCGCGCACCCGTACCAGGCGTCGTGTAGAACGAGGCGGTGCAAGAGGCGTCGCCGAAGTAGATGCCGTTGCCGAGCCAGCCAGCGTCGGTGCGGTTGACCCCCATCGAGACCACGATCTTCGGCAGCACGATGCCGCGCGACAGGATGCCGACCCAGTTCTTGATGCGGCTGCCGTGGAACAGCATGCGCTCGTTGCCCACCTTGAGGTCGAACGCGTCCCACTCGTGCGGGCGCCGCAAGCGGTACACGTTCTGCACCTTGATGTTCTTCGACTTGATCTGGCTCTTGAGCACGTAGGCCTCCCACTCCTTGAACTCGGTAGCGGAGCTTTGGATGTGCTCGATGGTGCAGCCGAGCGCGCGATACTGGTCGTCGACCTTGTTGTCGAACAGCACGCTGCCCTTCTCGCCGTTGACGGCGAGCATGTCTTTCATGAGCTGCAGCGTCTCTTGCTTGGCGTTGATCTCGGCGAGCGTGTCGATGACGGCGGCGGCGATGGCGTCGCGCGTGCGCCCGATGCGATGCGGGATGGCGGTGTAGAAGTCGCCCGACAGATCCTCGAAGGCGCTCTTCGTGCCCTTGTTCGACGAGAACAGGCGGTAGATGTCGTCGAGCACCGCCACGCCCTTCTCGAGCTGGCCCACGGTGAGGATGCCGAGCGGGGTCTCGATGCCATTGGCCGTGATCTTGGCTGCAACCGTCGTGGTGAGCGCGTTGGTGGCCTCGGCGTAGATGAAACGCACGAGATCCTGGACGCCCTCGGGCAGCGCGCTCGGTTTGGGCGCTGGCGCCGGGCCTTTGTCGTCACCCTTGATCTTCGCCAGCGTCTTGTCGTCGACGTGGCCGGAGCTGCCGCCGCGCGCCTTGGCGCTGCCGATCTTCGAAGAGGCCAGGCTCACCTCCTGGTAACCCTTCGCCGGCGAGGTCTTCTCGCGCAAGATGCGCTCGTACTCGCGCTGTGCCTCGGGCAGCGAGCCGAAGAAGCGGCTCTCCTTGGCGCCCGCCTCGGGGTCGCGCTCGAGATCGTCGGTGCGCCCATAGTGCGTGAACACGCGGTACTGTTCGGCCGCCTTGTGCAGCTCGATGCCGTAGTACTTGTTGTTGTTGTTCTTGAGGTCGGTGACCTGCAAGACGGCGCGCTTCACGATCTCGAAGTCGGCGGGGAAGTCAGGCGCCTTCGGATCGTTGAGCTTCCAGGCCTTCACGCTTGCCATGGCGTCCTCCCTCGCCCGGGTCGGGGCGCCGCACCCTACGCCCGGGTGCCGATCCGGGGCAATGCGCGCGGCGGCGCAAGTGTGTCGAACCTCACGGTCGATGGGCGCCGCCCGAGCTCACTCGCGAACGACGAAGCGCCGCGCGTGAAACAGCGCGGCGACGGTCTTGGCGTCGGTGATCTCGTTTCGCGCCACCATGGCCTCGCAGTCGTCGAAGGTGAAGGCGCGCACCTCGTTGATGACCTCGTCGTGATCACGGGCGGCCGTCCGAGGTGACAATCCCGTGGCGACGAAGATGTGGATGCGCTCATCGGCGTAGCCGGGCGCGTTGAAGACGAAGCCCGCGTGGTGAAAGGTCATCGCCTGCAGACCGGCCTCTTCGGCGAGCTCGCGGCGCGCACAGGTGAGCGGCTCCTCGCCCGGCTCCAGGGTGCCGGCGGGACACTCCCAAAGGTAGCCGCCCGCGCAGTGGCGGTATTGCCGGATGAGCGTCACCCGATCGCCGTCGAGGGGCACCACCAGCGCCGCGCCCGGGTGGCGAATGACGTCGAGCGTGACCGTCACCCCCGAGGGCAGCGTGACCTCCTCGGTGCCGACGTCGATGACGCGCCCGCGAAAGATGTGCTTTCTCATGGTGCTCCCGGGTGCGCGGCGAAGCGGGCCCGCAGGCCGGCAAGGTCGCACAGCTCGCCGACAAAGGGATCGCGGGCGTCGATGAAGCGGGGCAGGAGGTGCCGGCCCTGCGCGTCGAGGATGGGCGGCCAGGGCGGAAAGGGTACGCGCTCACCGCCGTCGGCGGTGCGCATGTGCCGGCGGTCCGACGAAAACACGCGGAGGAGCTCGTGGGCGTCCACCACGCGGAAGCGTGGCACCAACCCGGGGAGCTCGCGCTCGAAGCTGCCGGCGATCCAGGCGCTCGCGTCGACGGGCATGCCGAGCGTGCTGTCGTGGTCCCACACCCGCCAAAGCGCGCCGGTCGTCGACCGCTCCAGCAGCACCACGTGGTAGTCCCACACCACGAAGGGCGCGCCCGCAGCCGCCCGCTGCTGCCACACTGCGACCGACGGTCGCACCGGGTCCTCGCCAAGCACGAACATCGCGCAACGCTCGCCCGGCAAGCTCGCTCGCTCGCGTGCGAGCTGCCAGACGTTCTCCTCGCAGAACAAGGGCGCGTAACGCACCCCTGCCCCATAGCGCGCCCTGGGCCACCGAGGCGAGCTGTCCCGAGCCGATACCCTCGCCGGCCTGCTGGTTGATCCGTGCTAAGAACAGGCCATGGCGTCGAAGCGGCGGCAGCACTCCGGCGAAGAAGAGGCCACCGCCATCGACATGCGCGAGGCCTCGAGCAAGGTGCACGCCGCGCGCAAGAAGGACGTGCTCGCCTCGCCGACCGCGCCCACGAGGAAGGCGCACATCTCCGCGGATCCGTCCTCGTCGGAGATGGAGCCGCTGCACGGCAGCGATAGCTCCGACGAGGAGAACACCGAGTTCCTCGCCCGGCCTGCGTCGGCGCGCTCGGCCAATGAGGACTCGCGCACCATGGCGGTGCCGCGGAAGGCCGGCGTCGCGGCGCCCGCCGCGCCACTGCCCCCACCGCTACCCCCACCGCTACCCCCACCGCTGCCGCTGCCAGCGTCGGCGGCGGCGATGGCCTTGCCAAAAGCGCCCCGCCCCTTGCCAGGACGCGAGGAGGTCACCGCGGCGCATCCCTCGGGCCCGAGCCCAACGGCGCCGCGCATCACGCGCATCTTCATGTCGCCCGACGCGGCCGGCCAGCGGCGGCCGAGCCCCGAGGAGCTGGCGCGGCACGTGGTCGACTTCGACGACGAGCGCACGGCGCCGTCGGATCCCGCGGTCCTGCCGCCACCGGCCCCGCCGCCGCGCGCGCCAACGGTGCTCGCCGCCGCCGCCACCTCCGACACCACCGCACCGCCATCGAGCGAGGTGCCGCCGCCGCCGGAGCCGCGCGCGCGCACCGCGCGCAACATCCTCGGTTCGAGCGCCACGGGGAGCGGCGCCGAGACCCTCGAGGCCGAGCCCGCCGATGGCATGTTGATCGTCGATGTCCCCGCGGGCGCCGTCGTGTTCGTCAACGGCGTCGAGCGCGGCCGCGGCCCCTCGCTACGTGTGCGCGAGCTCGATCGCTACGCCAAGCACGCCGTGCGCATCCACGCCGACGGCTTCGCCCCCTGGAAGGGCACCGTCAGCCTCGACGGGCGCGTCGCCGCCAAGGTGCGGCCGAACCTCAGGGCGCGCGGCCGCTGAGCGCCAACGCTGGGGAGAGGCGCGCAGCTGCCAAGAGGGTCATCTCGCACGCGCGCTGGATGTCGGCGGCCTCGGTGCCACGTTCGTGATCGAGGCCGCAGAGATGCGCGATACCGTGCGCCAAGAGCGCAGCGACCTCCTCGTCGAGCCCGTGGCCGAGCGCGCGCGCCTGCCGGCGGGCGGTGTCGACGGAGATCACCACGTCGCCAAGGAGCTGCTCGGCGCCCGCCACCGGCTCGCCCTCGTGGGCCGCGAAGCTGAGCACGTCGGTAGGCCGGTCCTGGGCGCGCCAGGCGCGGTTGAGCGCGCGCATCTCGAGGTCGTGCACGAACACCAAGCCTACGTCGAGCTCGCCGGTGGCCGCGGCCCGGAACAGGCGGCGCGCGGCGCGCAGGGTGGCACGCTGATCGGCGCGCAGCAGGCGCCGCCCCGAAACCACCAGGCGGCCCCTGCGCTCCGCCGTCACTCGTGCTCCTGTCGGTGCAGCCGCAGGAGCGCGCGCGTCAGCGCCTCGCGCGCCACGGTGAGGTCGCGCAGCGACAGGTCGCAGGCGCCCAGCGTGTCGTCGTCGACGGCGCGGGCGAACAGCATGTCCACCAGGCTGCGCAAGCGCGCCGGCGTGGGATCGTTCAAGCTGCGCGACGCCCCCTCGATCTGATCGGCGAGCATGAGCAAGGCCGCCTCCTTGCTGCGCGGAGGACGCCCAAGGTAGCGGAAGGGTTGCTCGTCGAACGCGCCCACCTCCTCCACGGCGGAGCGCGCCTTGGCGGCGAAGCTCTCCATCAGGTTGTCGGCGTGGTGCTCCTCGATGCCGGTGATGACGGCCCGCGGCAGCCCCGCCTCCTGGGCCAGCTTGATGCCGTCGGCCACGTGGGCGCGCAACACGCGCGCGCTCTCCTCGGGAGCCATGCGGTCGTGCGGGTTGTCGCCCTTCTGGTTCTCCGAGAACATCTGCGGCTGCTTGATTTTTCCGACGTCGTGATAGAGGGCCATGGTGCGCGCCAACAGCGGGCTCGCGCCCACGGCGCGCGCCGCGGCCTCGGCCAGCTCGGCCGCGCGCACGCTGTGGTGCCAAGTGCCAGGCGCGTGCACCACCAGGTCCTTGAGCAGCGGGCGGTTGAGGTCGGCGAGGCGATAGAGGCGCTGCTCGGTGACGTAGCCAAACGCCAGCTCCACGAGCGGCACCACCACGAGCAAGAGCGCGCCCGACAGCGCGCCGCCGATCACGGCCGCCACCGCCAACCACAGCAAGTCGCGGCCTGCGCCTGCGCCGCGAAACAGCTCCAGCGCCACGGCGGCGAGCGCGCCCACCAGGCCTGCGCCCACACCCGCGAGCACCAGGGAGCCGCGCCGCTCGGTGCGCGACACACCGGCGGCGCCGGTGAGCGAGGTGGCCACCGCCACCACCGAGAAGTGGATGCCGGGCTCGACCACCACGCCGCCCACCAGCGCCACCACCAGCGCGAACAAGAGCGAGACGTCGGGCGGCAAGGTGAGGCGCACGGTCATGGCGCCAAGCGCAACGGGCACGGCCAAGAAGATGGCGGACGTCGACAACCCGGGCACGGTCGCCTGCGCCAGTGGCGTCAGCGCATCGGCGAGCACGATGCCGAAGAGCTCCACCAACAAGAGCACCGCCAGGAACGCCAGGTCGCGCGGGCGCAAGGTGCGGCGGAACACGCGCAGCGCGCCAAAGAGATAGACCACCAGGCACACGAGCGCGACGAAGGCGCCAGTGCCGAAGAGCGCGCCCGTGCGCAGGTTGTCGGCCTGTTGCACCGCCATCGCTTGCACCAGGAGGCGATGGCGCGGCGTGATGATCTCGCCGGGCCGCAGCACGAGCTCGCCGCGTCGCGCGCGCACCACCACGGGCGGCACCGCCTCGGCATCGGAGCGTCGTCGTCGATCGCTCTCCGCGGCGTTGAACGAGAGGGTGGGGCGCACCAGGGTGCCCGCGAGCTCCCCGATGAGGGCCGCCTCTGCGGGGGCGTCGCCGGCCAGCTCCAGCACGTCCTGCTGCACCGCCGTCGCCACCGCGGCGCGCGCGCCGGCGACGTCCTGGATACCCTGCGTATCGCGCGCTTGCTCGCCGCCGGTGCGCTCGGGCACGGCGCGCACCACCACGCCGCGGAGTGCGTCGCGGGCCAACGACCCCTGGTCGGCGACCACGGGAGCGGCCAGCGCCTCTTGCAGGCGCGCGTGGAAGCGGTCGACCACCGCGGGGGCCACCCAGATGGCGCGCGTGAGCGCACGCCACACGTCGTCGCGAGGGGCCTCGAGCCCCACGAGCGCGAGCTCGCCGGCGAGCACCGCGCGCACGGGGTCCCCCGCTTGGTGCGCCACCGGCGGCGCGGCGTGGTCGGCGCTGGCACCGCCCGCCGCGCGCAGCGGTTCGAGCGCGACCGCCAAGCGCACGAGCCCCTTGTGCAGCACCTGCGCGTCTTGCAGCGCGTGCGCAGTATCGAGGTCCCACACCGAGCGACTCTTGGAGGCCGCCGCGGCGCGCAGCTCCTCGGTGCTCTGTGTGTCGATGAGCACGTAGTCGCGGTCAGCCTTGACGAAGGCGCGCGCGGGCGTGCCCACGAGCGATTGGTCCGTCGGCAAGTCGGCACGCACCAGGCGCGGTGCCAACATGAACGCCGCCGCGGTGGCCAGCGCGAGCAAGATCGCGGCGCGCGCCACGCGCGATCCCGGCCCGAGGTCCTCTTGCGGTCGCACGCGCCGCCGCCGGCTCACCTCGCCCGGCTGCGTCGGTGGCACGCTGCGATCGTCGTCGTCGTCCCGGGGCGCCGACAACGCGCGCAGACGCGAGCGCTCGCTCACTCGACGCCTCGGTCGCGCGCGCTCACCATAGCGGCAGCGCCAGCGCTGGCGTGGGCGCACCATCTGGGCCCGTGACCAGGCGATAGGGGAACGGTTGCTGGTAGGGGAAGCGCAGATCTCGCTCGAGCACAAGACCGCGCTCGACGAGCTCGTCGAGCGTGCCGGGCCAGCGGCCCTCGGCCAGGCGGAACACCTCGAGCGCGCGCTCGATGCGGGCGCGCGCGACGTCGCCAGTCTCGTCTTGCACGGCGGCGCGGCGCACCACCACCGCGGAGGCGGCGAGCAAGCCGCCCTCCATGCGCGACGACAAGTGCACGAGCCCGCCGATGGACGCCGCGACCAGGGCGTAGACCGCCACGCGGATCAGGACGGGCGCCACGCCACCCCACGCGCGGCGCAGCGACAGAGGTTCCTCGTCGGGCTTGGCCTCTTCGACCTGCGGCAGGATCACGCGCAGGTAGCCGAGCCGCACCAGGGCGGCCAACGCCTTCGAGGTCTCGAATTCGCCCAGCCGCGACAGATCGATGATGTCCTGCACCGTGCGCGCCGGCGTCACCAACGGGAAGACGCGGCGCTCGGCGGGCCCCACGTCGCGCGGTGGCGGCGCCGGCACCTCCGCGGACTCCTCGGCGAAGGCCTCGTGCATACCCGCGAGCAGGTCGTCGTGCGCACCGTCGGCGCCGCGTTCGGGCGGCAGGTCAGCCAGCACCACGAAGGAGCAGCGCGTCGACGGCACCACCTTCCGCACCGAGGGCCACTCGTCGACCATGCGGAAGCCCTCCATGAGGAGGTTCTCCGCGCGGATGGGCTCATAGCTCTGCTCGTCGTAGTCGACGGGCGCAGCGGTGAACTCGTAGGTGCCCTTCCGCCACATGAACAGCCGGTAGATGGTCTCGGTCGTCTGGAGACGCGCGAACTCCTTGATGGTGGGGCGGTCGGCCACGCCCATCTCGATGAGGATGTCGCCGAGGCGTCGCAGCGTGCGCTGCTGCGTGGCCAGCGCCGCGTCGAGCTGCGCGCCGGTGATGACGCCGCCGCGCACCAGCAAGCTGCCGAGCAGCTCCGAGCGGTCGCGCGACGACTGCTCGGCCTTCACCACGTTGCCCTCGACGAACGAGATGCGCACCTCGATCTCGCGGTCTTTCAAGAGCAAGACGCCGGTCTTCTGCTGGTGACCGACGAGCTGGAAGATGTCGGGGAGCCCGAAGTCGGCGAGGGTACCGCGCAGCGCCATGGCTACCTCCCCCGCCCGCGCGCCGCGAGATCGGCAGCGACGCCCCAGGCCGACCATTGCGCGATGAGCCAGACCAGCGCCGCCACCACGGCCACCGCCACAACGCCCGGCGTGCTCCCCCACGGTCCCGCCAGGCGCGCCATGGGGACCAGGCCGCTCACAAACGCCATGGTGCTCCCGCACAGCGCCCAGAGGGACGCGAACACCGCGCCGCGCGCTGCCGCGCCCACCGCCAGGTGCCCAGCACCCGGACACACCAGCGACAACCCGCGCACGATGCGCGCCAGGCGGCGGCCGCGCAGGATGATCTGGCGCTCCTTGCGCAGCTTGACCGCCGCGTCGATGCGCGAGCGCGTCGACACGAAGGCGTGGAAGCACTGGCCGCAGGTGTCGCCGGGGACGTCTTTGTCGTTGACGCGCGTGCTGGCCGGCGAGCCGCAACGGACGCATGCCTGCGCGGGCGCCAGGCGCTTGCGCGCTGCCCACAAGAGCAACCACAGCAGGGGAAAGCCGGCACACAGCAAAAGGGCGCGCTCACCGCCCTGGCCGAGCACGAGCGATCGGGCCAGCGCCGCCTCGAGCGGGCGCGCGGGCTCGCCATCCTCCAAAGCGTCGCGCAAGAGATCGAGCGGCGGCGGGTAGATGTCGACGAAGGCGCGGTTCTGCGCCACCACCGCGTCGGGAGCTCGAAAGGTGGCGACGCGGAACGCCTCTACCAGCGGGCGGGCGCGCTCCGGGAGGGATCGGACCGCCGCCTCGGCCTTGTCGGTGTTGCCCAAGCGGAACTGCAGCACCGAGATGTTGAAGATCGCCGCCACCAGGCGCGGATCGGCGCTGACCGCCTTGGCGAGCTCGGTGACCGCCTGCTCCGACTGCCCTTGGAGCGCGCGCACCACGCCGAGCTCGCCGCGCGCGTAGGCGGCATCTGGGTGCTTGGCGAGCAGCGCGCTCAGGCCCTCGGCGGCCTCGTCGATGCGACCCTCGCGCTTGGCCTGGTAGGCGAGCGCGGCCCGCTCCCACTGGTCGAGCGAGTCCGCGGGACGGGCGCGCAGGCGCGCCCGCTCGGCCTCGGCGCCGGCGTCGAAGAGGGCACGGTGCGCAAGCTCTTTGCGCGACCCGGCGAACACGTAGAGGCGCGAGGAAAGGTCCAGCGCCAGCGGCGTCGTGGCGAGGAGCGCGCCCAACACCAAGGCAGCGCCGCGCGCGCGACCAGGCAGATGGAGCCAGGCGAGCGTCAGCAACCACAGGGCGCCCACCAGCGGCCCGCCACCGACGACCAGGGGCGCCAGCCCCGCCATGGCGAGCAAGAGCCAGATCTGCCCGGCGGCAGCACCCTTCGGCAGGCGCTGCACGACGTCGAAGCTGGCGAAACGCAAGGCCGGCAGCCCGCACAGGATCGCGATGAGCGCGAGGGCGGCGAAGGCCGAGAGCCACACCACGATCAGCGCGCGAGCCGCGAGCTGAGAGAGCGCCAGCGGGTCGTGGCGGTGCAGACTTGCAGCGTCGATGAGCGCGTTGACCGTGGCACCGACGTCGCCGGTGCTCCACGAGATGCGGGCGCTCATGGCGGGCACGAGCGGCAGGTCGGCCGCGGCGGCCTCGGCGGCCTCCACCAGCGCGGTGGCCTCGTCGAGGTTGCCGTCGGCCAGCGCGCGCGTGCTCTCACGCACCAGGGCGGTGGCCACGCCCGGTGCGTGAAAGGCGCCGGGAACGCCCTGCACGCCGAAGTCCTTGAGCGCCTCGCGCACCTCGGCAAGCTGGGCGCGGGCGCGCGCGGCCTCGCCCTTGCGAACGCTGGCGGCCCGCGGGTCCCACTTCTCGAGGAAGGCCGCGTACGAGGTCTCGAGGATACGCACCTGGCCAAGCTCGTTGCCGCCGGTCGGCGGAGCCGTGGCGTCGGCGGGCTTAGCCGGGTCGGCGGGCTTGGGCGGGTCGACGGGCTTGGCCGGGTCGGTGGGCTTGGGCGGGTCGGTGGGCTTGGGCGGGTCGGCGGGCTTGGGCGGGTCGGCGGGCTTGGCCGGGTCGGTGGCCTTGGCAGCGCCCTTGGGAGCGACGGTGGGCCGCGCGCCGTCGCCTGGCTTGGGGCGCGCGCCGGGATCGGGGGCGTCGAGGTCGACTGCGTCGAGGTCAACGCCCTTCTTGGGTTCGAGCTCCTCGACGAACTCGCGCTGGGCCCACGCGCCGCCGCTCGCGGCAGCGCCCGCGAGCAGCACGCCGCACATCAACCAGCCGCAGCACTGGCCCCGCGCCCTCACGTCTCCCGGGTTAGCACGCCCGCCGTCGACGGGGCAAAACGCGCGCCGCTTGTGGTCCCCCGGCGCACATGGCGTGGCGCTCGCGCGTCAACCGGAGACGCCGAGCAGCCACTCGAGCAGCGCCTGTTGCACGCACAAGCGGTTGCCGGCCTGCTGAAAGGCGACCGATCGCATGCCCTCGAGCGCATCGTCGGTGATCTCCTGCCCGCGCCGCGCCGGCAGCGGGTGCAGCACGAGGGCGTCGTCGGCGGCGTGGGACAGCAGCGCGTCGTTCACCTGGTAGCGCGCGAGGGCTGCCAGGCGCGCCGCGCGCGCGGGCGGCTCCAGCGCCGCCGGCGTCGACCAGCTGTCGGTGGACACCACGCCGGCGCCGCGCACGGCGGCAACAGGATCGTGCCCCACGCTCACGCGGGCGCCGGCGCTCTTGGCGCGCGCCAGCGCCTGGGCGTCGAGGCGCGCGTCCTCGGGGAGCGCCAGCGCCAGCTCGATGCCGGTGAGCGCCGCCACCGCCAAGAGGCCGTTGGCGGTGCCACTCGGTTCGCCCACGTAGGCCCAACGCACCTCGAAGGGCCGCTCCTTGCGCTCGAACACGGTGAACAAGTCGGTGATCACCTGGCAGGGGTGATCGATCTCGCTTTGGCCGTTGACCACCGGCACGCGCGCGTGGCGCGCCAGCTCCTCGAGGTCCTGGTGGCTGCGCATGCGCGCCACCAGCGCGTCGACGTAGCTGCCGAGCACGCGCGCGGCGTCACGCAAGGGCTCGTGCTCTTCGCCGAGCGCGTGGGCGTCGCGGGCATGCAGCACCACCGTGGCGCCGCCGAGCAGGGCCACACCGGCCTCGATGCTCGGGCGCGTGCGGGTCGAGGCCTTCTCGAACAACATACCGACGACGCGGCCCGACAGCGTGGGCGTCAGGCGCCGCTCGGCGCGGCGACGCTTGAGGTGCTGTGCGCGGTGCAAGAGCCCCTCGAGCGTGGCGCGATCGGGGATGTCGAAGGTGGTGCGCAGGTACTGCACGGGGGTCTCCGATCAGCGAATGACGACGCGCTCGAGCACGTCGTTGGGCTGGAGCGCGTCCATCACCTCGAGGCCGGCGCTGACCTGGCCGAACAAGGTGTAGCGGCCGTCGAGGTGCGGCTGCCAGGAGTGCGTCAGGAAGAACTGCGAGCCGCCGGTGTCTTTGCCAGCATGCGCCATGCCCACGGCGCCGCGCACATACGGGGCGTCGGTGTTCTCGCAAGGGATGGTGTAGCCGGGACCGCCCGCGCCGTCGCCGCGGGCGTGATCGCCGCCTTGCGCGACGAAGTCGGCGATGACGCGGTGAAAGGGCGTGCCGTCGTAGACCTTGGCGCGCGCCAGCGCCACGAAGTTGGCCACCGTGGCGGGCGCTAGCTCGCGGGCGAAGGCGATGGTGATGGTGCCCCGCGCGGTGACGAGCTCTGCGCTTTGGGGCAGCGCCTCGGGGGCCGGCGGGGCGATGACGGACGCGCGCGGCCCCGGTGCGCGATCACCGGTGGCCACGCCCGCGGCGGCGTCTCGCACGCGCGGCTCGGCGTGGCCCTTGAGCTCCTCCGCCAGCGCCGCCCCCGTCGCCGTGGCGCGCGCGCGGGCGATCTTGGCCAGCGTCACCAGCGGCTCGGCTCCCTCGAAGGTAGTGGCAGAGCGCAAGCGCCCCACCAAGGCGAACAAGGTGGCGTCGGCGATGGCGCCGGCGGCGGCGGGCTCGGCGAAGGGCTCGAGCAAGGTGCTGATGACGCCCACGTCGGTCTCCCGCGTCAGCGCTGCCGCCGCGGCGGCCAGCGCCGCGTCGCTGCCGGCCTCCACCAGCGCGGCGGCAGCGGCCATGCGCACGCCAACATCGCCCGAGCTGAGCAGGTGCGCGAGCACGCCAGCGCGCTCGCGGTCCGAGACCCGGGCACGCGCCACGCGCGCGACCTCGAAGCGCGCCAACTCGATGCCGCGGGCGCCGCAGGTGGCGAGCGCGCCGGCCTCGGGATCGACGGCGTCGAGCGCGGCGGCGCACGTGCACGCGGCCACCCGCAGCGGCGCCCCCTTGGCGACGAGGGCGCGCGTGGCCGCTGCCAAGCGCGGCGAAAGCTCGCCGGGCGCCACGCTGGTCGACGCCAGCGCCGTGCACGCCTCGCGCGCCAGGTGCGCCGCCGGTGTCGCCAGCCCCGCCTCGCTCACGGCGAGGTCGAGCGCGCGCGCCAGACCTGCCACGGTGTCGTTGCGGGCGCCGGCGGCGCGCACGGCCTCGGCGCGCACGCGCCAGTCCTGGTCGGCGAGGCCGAGCTCGATGAGGCGAGCGCCCACCGCCGGCTCCTGGCTCGGGATGGCGCGCGCGAGGAAGATGCGCACCTGCGTGTCGGTGCTCTGCCAAGCGCCGAGTATGGCGTCGGCCGGCGCCTTGGCCTTCTGGCGAAACAGTGCGTAGGCGGCGCCCGCGCGCACGGCCTCGTCGCTGGCGCCGAGGCCCGCCGCGACCGCCGTGAGCAGGCCCGTGTCTTCTCTCCGCGAGGCCTTGCGGCGCGCGCCGCTGACGCCAAGGGCCACCAGCGCCTCGGCGCGCAGCGGGCCGTCGCCGCTCGCGAGCATGGTCAGCGTGTCGAGCCCCTGCCCCGTCGCCACCCGGCCGAGCGCGCGCACCAGCGCACGACGCACCGCGGGGTCTGGCTCGGCGGCCACCGCGGCGACCAGCGCCTGCTCGGCGCGCGCGCGGTCGGCACGGTGCGCGTCGATGGCGTCGTCGAGGGCGAGGTCGAGCTGCCCCAGGCCGAAGGCGGCCTGCGCGCGCACCCCCGCGTCGGTGGCGGCGAGCGCGCCGAGCAGCGGCTCCAGGGCGTCGCGGCGCTCCAGGCGAGCCAGCGCCAGCGTGGCGCGCGCGGCCAGCGCCGGGTCATCGGCGCCGGCGAGCGCCACCAGCTCGCTCGCGGCGGCGCGCTCTTGCTCGAGGCGGGCGAGGGTCGCGAGCGCGTCTGTCTGCGCGCCGTCCACCTCGTGGCCAGAGGACGTGCGACAGGCGCCGAGCACATGCGCTGCGACAGCAGCAATGAGGATGAGGCGAGAGCGGCCCATGGCCGCGCCCATAGCCCAGAAACAGCGCCGGTTGAAGCTCGTCACAGCGATCGAATCGGCCGCGTCTTCTGCGAGGGCGGCTCGAGATCCACCTCGTAGCGCCGATCCTCGAGGAGCTCGATGAGCTCCACCAGATCGCGCGCGCGCTTGAGCACCAGGCGCACGCGTGGCTCCCACTCCACCGACAAGAACTGCCCCGACGCGAACTCGCAGGGCGCCATCAGCCCCTCGGGATCGGCCTCGGGCGCCAAGGGGCCGCGCGTCGGCAGGAACACGCCACCATCGGCGCGGAAGATCAGCACGAGCTGACCGCGCTTGTAGACCCAGAAGGTCTGCGTGACCTCGGCGTCCGACATCGGGGAGGCACTGTATGGCGGGGCGCACATCGCGGGGAATCGGGGACGGCGACCACCTCTTCGAACCCAGGGGACCCGCCGGATCCCCGAGGAGGGCCCGATGGCCGACGACTTCCGCTATGGTGCGCCCGTCCCGGTGCGCGGGGAGGCTGGCGCGATGGATACGCTGATCATCGAGGGCGGAGCCCAGCTCGGCGGCGAGATCACGGTCGAGGGCAACAAGAACGCCGCGCTGCCGCTCCTGGCGGCCACCCTGCTCACCGACGAGGCGGTGGTGCTCGACAACCTGCCGCGCATCAAGGACGTGGCGGTGATGCAGCAGCTGCTGGCCGCCCTCGGCTGTGAAGGCGTGGAGCTCGCGCGCACTCGCGTGTCGCTGCAGACCCGCCAGGTGCTCAGCTCGGCGCCCCCGCCGCAGCTGTGCCGGCAGATGCGCGCCAGCTTCGCCCTGGCCGGGCCGCTGCTCGCGCGTACCGGCTCGTGCACGCTGCCGGTGCCGGGCGGTGACCGCATCGGCCGCCGCCCCGTCGACACGCACGTGGCCGCCCTGCAGAAGCTCGGCGCCAGCATCGAGGTCTTCCCCGACCGCTACGTGATGACGGCGCCCCGCGGTCTGGCGGGCGCCGAGGTGTTCTTGGAGGAGATGAGCGTGATGGCGACCGAGAACGTCGTCATGGCCGCCAGCTTGGCGCAGGGAACCACGCGCATCGAGAACGCCGCCAGCGAGCCACACGTGCAGGACGTGTGTCGCCTGATCGTGGCCATGGGCGGCAGCATCGAGGGCATCGGCACCAATACGCTGATCGTGCACGGCAAGCCGCGGCTGCACGGCGCCACCTTCGAGGTGGGCCCCGACTACCTCGAGGTGGGCTCGTTCATCGCCCTCGCCGCCATGACCGGCGGGCCGCTCCTCATCAAGCGCGCGCGGCCAAGCGACCACCGGATGACGGCGGTGGCGTTTGGGCGCCTGGGCGTCAGCTGGGAAGAGCGCGGTGACGACGTGTTCGTGCCCGCCAACCAGCGCCTCGAGGTGATGCACGGGCTGCACGGCGCAGTGGCGCGTATCCACGACGCGCCCTGGCCGGGCTTCCCCGCCGACCTCATCTCCATCGCCGTGGTGCTGGCCACGCGCTGCAAGGGCTCCATCCTCATCCACGAGTGGATGTACGAGAGCCGGCTCTTTTGGGTCGACAAGCTCATCGCCATGGGCGCGCGCGTGACGGTGTGCGACCCGCACCGCGCCATCGTCGAGGGGCCGGCGCGCCTCTACGGCCAGACCATGAGCTCGCCAGACATCCGCGCGGGTATGGCGCTCTTGTTGGCCGCGCTGGTGGCCGAGGGCAAGAGCGTCATCCAGAACGCCCAGCAGATCGATCGCGGCTACGCCAACATCGACGGGCGGCTGCGCGCGCTCGGCGCGCGCATCGAGCGGGTCTGATCCCGCGCGTGGTTGCACAGGTCGCGTGGGGATGCTCTGTCAGGCCCTCCCGGAGCCTCCATGCGTCGCCATGCCATCCTCGCGTTTGCTGCCCTCGTCACCTTGCCGGGGTGCCTCCCCGATGGCGACGACCCGGAGCCCGTCTACACCGATGGCGACGGCTTCCCCGAGCTGACCGGCCCGCCCACCTGCGAGGGCAGCATCGCCAAGGGCGAGACCCTGCACGTCTCGGTGCCGGTCGACGCCGACACGGCCTACGTGCGCCTGGCGGTCGAGGACTACGCTACCTCCATCGTGCTCGTGCAGAACTGGGCTGACGAGGGCGGTCCGTCGACCAGCGTGGCCGCCGACGTGACCATCCCCGATGGCTCGAGCGCGGAGCCAGGCACCTACTACCTCACCGTCGATCTGTGCTCGACGGGTGGCGGCTGCGAGAACCCCTATATGCAGGTGGTGTACGAGCGCCTGGGCGAGGGCACCACCTTCGGTCGCACCGACTACGAGTCGCCGCCGCGCACGCAGGTGGGCGAGCCGGCGCGTGACACCGGCATCGAGATCCAGACCTTCGAGCTGAACTGAAGGAGCGGGATCATCGCCGATGGCGATGATCCACGTTCATTGAAGCCGGGACCTCTCGGTGGGAGGGCCTGTCGCCAGACCCTTCCCCGCCCACGTGGGCTCCCGCAGGCCGCTGATCATCGGTCCGTCGGGGTCACTTCACCGCCGGGCGAGCCTGCTTGATGCTGAGCTTGCCCTCCTTGGTGATCTTGAACTCGATGTCCATCGCGAAGCTCGGGTCGTTGTCGCGCCGATAGAGGCGCTTGAAGTGCTCTTGGATCTTCTCCATCGACGCCACCAGCTCCTTGAGCTGCGCGTCGCTGAGCACGTGCTTGCCGTTTGCCAGTGACGAGCTGCGCAGGCGCTGCACCTCGTACTCGCCGCGGGGCCCGATGGCCGACACCAGCATCTCCTCGGGCACCGCGCTCGGATCGGGGTTGGTCACCAGGCTCTCGCCCACCTGGGCGTTCACATAGAAGCCGGGCCAGTTCTCGTCGTAGATGTTCTTGGTGATGGCCACGCCGTTGGCCAGCTCGTCATCTTGGTTCGGGTGCACCGTGACGGCCATGGCCGCATCCAGGTGATCGATGCGCCAGAAGTCGCGCTCCTCGAAGGCGCGGAAGTTCCACAGCGACGCCCAGGTCTGCTTGACGGTCTTCGACAAGCTGCCTTCGTTGGGCCGGTGCGTGTAGCTGTCGTAGAGGCCGGCGCCGTTGAAGCCCTCGAGATCCTCGTTGTTGGTCGACGAGCGGCATCGAATGGGCTGGCCCGCGGGGAACTTCGCCTGTAGCGCCGTGAGCTCGGCCTCGAGGTTTGGCGGCACCGTGGCCTTCTTGATCTTCTTTCTGAGCTCGGCGAGCGCCGCCTCGCGCACCACCGGATCGTCCTTGAAGCCGGGGGCGGCCATCATCTTCTTGACCTCGTCGTAGAGCCCGTTGTCCTTCATGAACTGGTCGTAGAAGGAGAAGGGGATGCCGAAGCCGTCGGGGGTCTGCCCCGTCGGCAGGATCTTCTTGAGCTCTGCCAGGTTGGCGGTCTTGGCGCCAAACGCCGCGGCGTCTTTGGCGCCGAGCTGATCGAAGCCCAGCACGTGCTTCTTCGACAGGTCGCGGGGCGCTGCCTGGGGCGTGGCCGGGCGCTGCGCCTCGAGCCAGGTGTCGGCCTCGGCCTTGGTGGCCTCGCGCAACGTGTAGCCGTTTGGGCCAACCTCGTAGCGCACCAGCTTGCCCACCAGCGCGGCGATGGCCGGATCGCTGGTGGCCCCCTTGATGAAGGAGTTCGGCATCTTGTTCTGCTGCGCCTTCAGGTTGATGTGCGACAGCGGCGTCTGCGGCACCTCGGTGATGATGCCGCCGACGTGGGAGATGTCGTTCGGGATGGAGTTCTTGAACAGCACCACGTCGCGCACGGTCAAGGGCCCCTGCGTGCTGCCGTCGACCACCTTGAGCACGCCGAAGCCGACGCCGGGGTTCAAGCCGTTGTAGGTGACGCCGGCGAACAGCTTCTCCGTCGAGACCACCGGCACCTTGTAGCGGCGCAGCTTGCCCGCCTCGCTCTTCGCCAGGGCCTCCTGCGTGTCGCCCGCGGGGTGGTAGCCCAAGCGTCCCGTGGCGAAGGGCAAGGCGCCCGTGATGAGATCGAAGGCCTTGTTGACGTGGCTCGCCTTGACCGGGTCGGTGGGCCAGAACTCCACGGCGAACAGGCCCTTCTTGCCGTCGTCGTGCACGAAGCTGTCGTGGAGCACGATGGTACCGGCGACGTTCTTGCGCGCGTCGGTGAAGTAGGTCTGCGCGTTGAAGGAGCGCAGGTCGACCTGCTGGCCCAGGCCGCGCGTGGCGAAGTCGTAGTGGTAGGCGTACTTGTTGCCGTCGAGCAGCCACAGCTTGGGCTTGCCCGTGTCGACGCCGGTGACGAGGAACTTCACGGCCTGCACACCGGCCGCGCCGGGCACGTCGTCGCGCTTGGCGAAGGCCTGGAAGTCGGCCAGGGTCTTCATGCGGTTGACGCCGCCGTCCACGGCGGCGGCGGCGGCGGCCGTCGAGCGCGTGGTGCGCGCGGGTGCGGTACCCGTCAGCGCCGCGAACGCGGCGCGGCCCTCGAGCGCGCTCATGCCGTCGCGGACCACGGGCGTGCTCGGCGCCGTCGAGGGGACGGCCTCGCGCGCGCGCTCGAGCGTGGGGCGCGGTGACCGAGACGGACGCATGCCGACGGAGGTGGTGATGGCCGTGGTGACGGAGCTGGTCATGGCGTGGTTCCTCGGCACGGATCCTCGCCCTGCGGAGGGGTTTTGCGCCAGCGGGCTCTTGGTGACGCCAGCACGTGCCGCGCCCGTCCGATGGGTCAGCGCTGCGCCCGGTCCACCAAGGCTCGCAGGCGCGCGAAGCGCTCGCGCAGGCGGCCGCGCAGGTCGGGCTCGCCCTCGGCAATGACCCCGAGGGCGTCGATGCCGACGGCGTCAGCCAGCGCCAACGCGCGCGGCAGGTGGAAGCGCTGCGTGACCACGAGCGCGGCGACCACGCCGAAACGCAGCCGCGCGTTTCGCAGGTTGTCGAGCGTGCGCGCCGCCTGGTCGTCGACGAGCACGCGCTCGGGCGGCAGGCAAGCGGCGGCGCGCTCGCGCATGAAGGGGAGCTCGTCCTGCGCGCCCGTCAGCAGCATGCGCTCGGCCGCGCCGCGCTCGATGAGCGCGCAGGCGGCGTCCATGCGCCAGCCGAGCATGGTGCCCACCGGCGCGCCGAGCACGATCACGATCTCCCGTGCCGGCGCGTCGCTCGGCAGGTACAGGCGGGGGCTCGCGGCGTGCTCCATGTCGATGCCGACCACCTCGCTCGCAAGCAGGAGCCCAAGCCCAAGCGCGGGAATCGCCGCCAGCCCCACGCTGACAACTCGGCGCGCGCGGTGCGTCATCCCGAGAGCCTGCACCCGCGGCGAGGCCACCGTCGAGCACGCGCGGCGCCCCGCGCCCGTGCTCGCGGGACCGCTGCGGTGCGCGCTCGGCGCCGCGCCGAGCGCCCTACGGGCGTTGCGTGCGGGCGCGCAAAGCCTTGAGCAGCGCCTCTGTGGGCGCCGCCGCTGCTGCTGGCGCCGCAGGGGCCGCCGCTGGCGCCGCCTCCGCCTCGTCGACGACCGTGGGCTCATCGAAAGGGTCGGGGGCCCGCACGCCGTAGGGCGGCGTCGGATCGGCGCCGAAGGGACGCAGCGGCGCGTCTACGTCGACCACCAGGCGCTGCGCGCCTTCGGCGTCGACCAGCTCCCACACCACGCTGGCTTTGGCCCGCTTCATGGCGCTCAGCCTTGCCTGCTTGGGTCGAAGAGGTCGAACAGGCGTTCGATGGACGCCGAGCCGGCGTCCTCCTCGTCGTGGGTGAGGCGCAGCCGGTCGAAGGCGCCGAGGCGGTTCTCGATGGCCTCGCGCGGCGTCGGGTCCCAGCCGTAGTGATCGTCGTACCAGCTGCTCTTGAGCGGCAAGCGTCGCCACTTGTGGTTGTCGTGCACGTCATCATCCCCGTGATCGCGGGCCCGCCGCGATCGATGATCGGATCTCGAGGCCACGTGGCTCCCTGTCCCGCGACAGGGCGGAGCCAGACGTGGCCTCGAGCGATGGACCCCTCAGCCGCAGCCCGTGGTGGCGCCGCAGTTCTCACACTTGTAACAGGCGCCGCAGCGCACGGTGATGCTGCCGCACGCCGGGCACGCGGGCGCGTCGGCCTGCGTGACGAAGGTGCGGTGCTCCTGGGCCTGGATGCCCGCCGGTCGCACCGAAGCCACCACGGCCGCGGCCAAGGCCCTGGGCTCCACGCCGGCCTTGGGCGCCTCGGCCTGCACGAACATCTCCGCCTGCGCCGCGCTCGGATCGAAGGGGCGCTCCTCGGCCGGCAGGAACTTCAGGCCGAGCCAACGGAAGATGTAGTCGCACACGCTCTTGGCGATGGGCACCTGCTGGTTGCCGGTGAAGCCCGAGGGCTCGAAGCGCATGTGGCTGAACTTGTCGACGAGCACGCGCAGCGGAACGCCATACTGCAGCGCCAGCGAGATAGCCGTGGCGAAGGCGTCCATCAGGCCCGAGATGGTCGAGCCCTCCTTCGACATGGTGCAGAACAGCTCGCCCGGCTGCCCGTCCTCGAACAGGCCCACGGTCAGGTAGCCCTCGTGGCCCGAGATCGAGAACTTGTGGGTGATGGCCGCGCGCTCGTCTTCGAGCTTGCGACGCGTCACCACGCTGAGCCGCTGCTTCAGCTTGACCATCTCGGAGGGGTCCTTCATGGCCACGAGGACCTCGTCGGCCGTGAGCCCCTTCTCGAGCAGCGCCTGCGTGGGCAGCTGGATGCCCGTGGCCACGTCGCTCTTGCCATCGGCCTTGGCCTTGGCAAGGGACGTCGACAGCGGTTGGCTGCGCTTGCAGTTGTCGCGGTAGATGGCGATGGCCTTGAGCCCGAGCTTCCACGCGTCGAGATAGATCTGCTCGATCTCAGCAACGGTGCTGCTCTCGGGCATGTTGACGGTCTTCGAGATGGCGCCCGAGAGGAAGGGCTGCGCCGCCGCCATCATGCGCACATGGCCCATGGGGGCGATGCTGCGCGCGCCCTTGGCAGGCCGGAAGGCGCAGTCGAAGACCGCCAGGTGCTCGGCCCTGAGCCAGGGCGCTCCCTCGATGGTCTCGTGCTCCTCGATGAACTTGAGGATAGCGGCCTTGTCCTCGGCTGCGTAGCCGAGCGCGTCGAGCGCATGGGGTACCGTGGTGTTGACGATCTTCATCAGACCGCCGCCCACCAGCTTCTTGTACTTGACGAGCGCGATGTCGGGCTCGATGCCGGTGGTGTCGCAGTCCATCATGAATCCGATGGTGCCCGTGGGGGCAAGCACCGTGGTCTGCGCGTTGCGGAAGCCGTGCTTCTCGCCCACCTCGCACGCCGTGCTCCAGGCGTCGCGCGCGGCGTCGAGCACCTTGCGGTAGGGCTCGGGCACCTTGGCCTTGTCGACGTCGTAGGCGGCGCCGCGGTGCAACTGCAGGACGCCGAGCATGGCGTCGCGGTTCTTGGTGTAGCCCGCGAAGGGGCCCTTGGCCTTGGCGACCTCGGCCGAGGCCGCATACGCCTCGCCGCCCAAGAGCGCCGTGATGGCGGCCGCCGCGGCGCGCCCGTCCTCCGAGTCGTAGGGCAAGCCCGACGCCATCAAGAGTGCGCCCAGGTTGGCGTAGCCGAGCCCGAGGGGCCGGTAGTCGTGCGAGTTCTTGGCGATGCGATCCGTCGGGTACTTGGAGTCATCGACGATGATCTCTTGCGCGAGGATCAACACCTGCACCGCGTGCCGGAAGGCCTCGACGTCGAAGGCGCCCTCGGCGGTGCGGAACTTCAGCAGGTTGAAGCTCGCCAGGTTACAGGCCGAGTCATCGAGGAACATGTACTCGGAGCACGGGTTCGACGCGTTGATGGGCGCCGTGGCCTTGCAGGTATGCCAGCGGTTGATGGTGGAGTCGAACTGCACGCCCGGGTCGCCGCACAGCCACGCCGCCTCGGCCATCTTCTTCCACACGCTCGTAGACTGCAGCTCGTCCATGGGGGCGCCGTTCTTCACCGCTTTGGTGAAGTAGGTCTTGCCCTCGACCACGGCCTTCATGAAGGTGTCGGAGACGCGCACCGAGTGGTTGGCGTTCTGGAAGTACACCGAGTCGTAGGCGCCACCGGGCACGTTGAAGCCGCCGTCGTAGCCCGCCTCGATGAGCGCCCAGGCCTTGCGCTCCTCGGTCATCTTCGAGTCGACGAACTCGAGGATGTCGGGGTGCTCGGCGTTCAGGATGACCATCTTGGCCGCCCGGCGCGTCTTGCCGCCGGATTTGATGACGCCTGCGAAGGCGTCGAAGCCGCGCATGAAGCTCACGGGGCCAGACGCCGTGCCGCCGCCGGCCAAGAGCTCGCGCGACGAGCGAATGGACGACAGGTTGCTGCCGGCGCCCGAGCCGTACTTGAAGAGCATGCCCTCGGTGCGCGCCAGCGTGAGGATGCTCTCCATGGTGTCGTCCACGGAGTTGATGAAGCAGGCCGAGCACTGGGGGTGCGGCTCGACGCCCACGTTGAACCACACGGGCGAGTTGAAGGCCGCCTTCTGCGTGATGAGCAGGTGGGCCAGCTCGTCGCGGAAGGCCTCGGCGTCGGCCTCGGTGGCGAAGTAGCGGCGGCGACGACCCCACCCGGTCAGGGTGTCGACCACGCGCAGCACGAGCTGGCGCACCGAGGTTTCGCGCTCGGGCGTGCCGATGGTGCCGCGGAAGTACTTGTTGGCGACGATGTTGGTGGCCTGCTGCGACCAGCTGGCGGGGATCTCGATGTCGTCCTGCTTGAACAGCGCCTTGCCGTTCGCGTCGGTGATGGACGCCGAGCGCTTCTCCCACGCGATCCCCGCGGCCTCCGACATGGGATCGACGCCTTCCTGCGTCGCCCGGCGCGGCACGCGCACCCCTTGAGGGCTCGCCTGGAGCACCGGGGCGAGGCGGGCGCCGGCGGGCACGGCCGCGGTGGCCACGCCACGCAGATCCCCGTCGTTGCCGCCGTCTTTGGGCTCATCGCGGTTCATGGTGGCAGCGTAGCTTCTCTCGGTCGTCTCCAACATCGAGCCTCCCTTGCTGCGTCTCGTCCGGCCTGGTGTCGCGTTCGGGCCGGGCCTCGCTGCTGCTGAGTAAGACATCCCCCGCGCTCCTGGTGGAGCGCAAAACCCATAATCGCCGCGGTTTCACGCGACTCTGATTCCGCATCCTGCGTTCGTTCCGAATTCCTTTTGGAAAGGAGCCGGTTCGAAGCGCGTGGGAGGGTTCGTATCACGGAACGCGAGCCGCGCGTCAACGGCCCCTGCTGCCATCCCAGCGCACACAAGCACAAAATATGGGCGTTCACGGGGCCTTGGCCCCCTAGATCTCGATGCTGGGGAAAAGCTGTGAATTCGCGCGGTCGATCGGAGTGTCGCGCCGCAGCGCGTTCAGGTGTTTTTGTTTTTGTTTTAGTGGTGTTGCGTTGTTTTTTCGTGCGCGACGCGCTTTTTTTCGCAAGGGGCCTTGCGCAGCGCTAAGTGCGCGAAGGTGATCGACAATCCGAGATCACCTCAGGTGTGAGACAGGGGGTGGGCGCGCCGATACATGCCCCCGATCACAAGTCGGGGCAGCTGCCGGCCGGACCGCCGACACCAGCAATACAACGGTCGTATCGTGCCGGAATTTGATACCCATCAGCATGTAGATACACGAGGCTATTGCTGGTGCTTTTTCAGATTTTACCCAGCAATATTAGCGCAGCAATGATGATCGCGGCCCCAGTTGCAATACCGAGTGCCGCCATGGTGAGGCGCAAAGCAATCGAGATCTCACCACTTGCACCGGGATGCGCTGCTGCAGGAGACGCATCGACGAGATCCTCGCGCGCGAGCTCTGGCGCTGGTGGCGCGAACAGGCTGCCGCTCACCTCCGGCTGCGCCGACGGGTCCGGCAGTGAGCTCAGGCCGCTCGACGGGCCGCGCAACACGGTGATCGCTTCGGCCACGTCGTCGCCGGAGGGCACGGGGGGCATGGAGGTCGCGACGGTCCGCACCGTTGCCGCCGCCTGGGCATCGTCCGACAGCAGATCTTCGTCATCGAGGGCGGCGCGCGCGGCCCCCAAGTTGTTGCTCACATCAGTGCGACCACCACCGTCGACCTCCACGTCGATACCCAGGGTTGGCTCGTCGAGCGCCGCACGCGCGCTGGCGCTGACCGGGGCGCGCAGCGGCGGGCTCGCGTCGATGGTGGCGATGACCTCTGCCTCTGCCGTCACCGGGCCGAGCGGTGAGCTCGAGACATGGGTGCGGCCGTCGTCCTCGGAGGGCGGCGGCGGGTAGGTCCCTCGGGGGTTCGACACGTCGGGGATCTCATCGGAGACCCCCACCGACCGGAAGGGTGTGGCCGGCCGCGCTGCAGCCGCTGGCACGGGCGCGCGCACCGGCGCTGGCGCCACGGCGGGGCGCGGGGCCTGCACGGTGGCGCTTCCCGAGCTCGGGTGCTGGCTCGGCATCTCCACCGCGCGGGGCGCGATGGAGGGCATGGTGCGATCGGGCCCCGACACTGCCGTGTTCTCCGAGACCGCAGCGGGCGTCGGCGCTCTCGGCAGCTGGGGCACGCTGATGGAGCGGGGAGAGCTCGAGGCGGGGGCCCCCTGGGGAGCGCGCGTCTTCGGCACCTCGAAGCCCTGCGCCGACGCCACCAGCCCGTCGATGCGCTGGCGCACCGGATCCTTGTCGGGCGGGAACAGGATGCGCATGAACTGCGCGAGCTGCGGCGGGCCCAAGGGGCGACCGGTCGAGGTCAAGTACGCGTCGAGCGCCGTGCGCACCTCGCCCGCCGTGCGGTAGCGCTGGTCGCGATCCTGCGCCAGCGCGCGCACGCAGATCTGGTCGAGCACCGGTGGCACCCGGGTGTTGACCTCCGAGGGCGCCGGCGGCGACTTGAGCGAGCGCTCGAAGATCTCCATGGGGGTGGCGCCGGAAAAGGCCGGGCGGCCCGACAGGAAGAGGTAGAGGGTGGCGCCGATGGCGAAGATGTCGGCCCGCGCGTCCACCGGCTTGCCGAGGATGGCTTCGGGCGCCACGTAGCCGAGCTTGCCCTTGATCTGGCCTGCCTGCGTGCGGATGGAGTTGTCGCGCGCCTTGGCGATGCCGAAGTCGACCACCTTCACCTGACCTTCGAAGGTGATGATGACGTTCTCAGGCGACATGTCGCGGTGCACGAGGTCGAGCAGCTTGCCGTCGGCGCCGCGCAGGTTGTGCGCGTGCTCGAGCCCAGAGCATGCGTCCGAGATGATGCGCGCGGTCACGTCGAAGGGCACGGCCTTGTTGTGCGCCCGGCAGGCGCGGCCCACCTGCAGCATGTCGCGCCCGTCGAGGTACTCCATGGCGAGGAACCAGTCGGCGCCGCCGCGGGCGTTGTCGTCCTCGCCCAGGTCGAAGATCTGCACCACGTGGGGGTGGTTGATCATGGCGGCCAGGCGCGCCTCGTTGACGAACATGCCAACGAAGTCTTGGTCCTTCGCCAGGTGCGGCCGCACCCGCTTGATGACCACGAGCTTCTGGTAGCCCCCCGGTCCCACCTGGCGCGCCAGGTACACCTCGGCCATGCCGCCCTGAGCGAGCTTGCCGAGAATCTGGTAGCGGCCAAGCACGACGGTCCCTGGGGGGACGTCTTCGTCGGTGCTCTCCGCGGGAGTAGCGACCATGATCGCGAAAGACTCTAGCGTGTCGCACGTCCTCGTACCAAAAGCGGGCCACCCGTGCTGGACGGAGGTCCCCATGATCAAGAAGCTCCTCATCGCGAACCGGGGCGAGATCGCCCGCCGCATCGGCCGCACCGCCCGCCGCATGGGCATCAGGGTGGTGGCCGTCTACTCCGAGGCCGACCGCGCGGCGCCCTTCGTGCGCGAGGCGGACGAGGCGGTGCTGCTCGGGCCTCCGCCCCCCAAAGAGAGCTACGCCAACGTCGACGCCATCGTGGCCGCCCTCAAGAGCTCCGGGGCCGACGGGCTGCACCCTGGCTACGGCTTCCTCTCGGAGAGCGAGAACCTGGTGGCCGCGTGCCTGGACGCGGGGGTCACCTTCGTGGGCCCCTCGGTGCACTCGATCCGCGCCATGGGCAGCAAGATCGAGAGCAAGATCGCCATGATCGAGGCGGGGGTGCCGGTGGTGCCGGGGCCGGTCCACGCCCTCGAGCACGAGGACGACGCGGTCAAGGCCGCGGAGGCCGTCGGCTGGCCCGTCATGCTCAAGGCCTCGGCGGGCGGCGGCGGCATCGGCATGGCCCGCTGCAAGAATGACAAGCAGCTGCGCTCGGCCTTCGAGGACGCGCGGAAGAAGGGCGAGCAGTTCTTCGGCAGCCCCCGGGTCTTCATCGAGAAGCTCATCGAGCGCCCCCACCACATCGAGGTGCAGGTGCTGGGCGACAAGCACGGCAACGTGGTCCACCTGTTCGAGCGCGAGTGCTCGGTGCAACGACGCAACCAGAAGGTGCTGGAGGAGACGCCGAGCCCCCTGCTCGACGACGACACGCGCGCGCGCCTGTGCGATGCGGCCGTCAGGGCCGCCCGCGCCGTTCGGTACGAGAACGCCGGCACCGTGGAGTTCGTGGCCGACGAGCACAAGAACTTCTACTTCCTCGAGATGAACACGCGCCTGCAGGTGGAGCACCCCATCACCGAGGCCACCTTGGGCATCGACCTGGTGGAGCACCAGCTGCGCGTGGCCGCGGGCGAGCCGCTGTCGCTGCCCGCGCTCGAGCGCCGTGGGCACGCCATCGAATTGCGCGTGTGCGCCGAGGACCCCGACAAGCGCTTCTTCCCGCAGCCCGGCACCCTGGGCGAGGTGACCTGGCCCGCCGGCGACGGCATCCGCGTCGACGCGGGCGTGGAGAGCGGCTCGGTGGTGCCGCCCTATTACGACTCGCTGCTGGCCAAGGTGATCGGCCATGGCGCCTCACGGGCCGAGGCCATCGCCAGGCTGCGCGCGGCGCTCGAGCGCACCAGCATCGGTGGGCTCAAGAGCAACCTCGAGATGCACAAGCGCATTCTCGATGACGAGCAGTTCCAGGCCGGCCACACCACCACGGCGTTCATCGAGGAGCGCCTTGGCCTCAAGGCATGAGCGGGGAGGCCGGGCAGCCCGCCAAGGACTCTGCTAGCCTGCCCCCCGCCGCATGAACGCGCAGCCCCACAAGACCGTCAACGACTACATCGCCGTCGCCAAGTCGATGACGGCAGAGGCGTTCGGCGCGCGCTACCAGCACCCCTTCCTGTTCGGGCGCGAGGTGCTCGAGGAGGAGTTCCGCTTCTCCACGCTGGTGACCGAGGAGCCCACCGCGGAGCGCGCGCGGCCCACCCAGGCCGGCGAGGAGCCGAGCGACGCGCAAAAGCCGGGCGCCGACACCTTCCGCATCCGCCACTGGGTGATCTCAGTGAAGAAGCCCGCAGCGGCACCGGCGCAGGACCGCATCTTCCTCGGGCGCAGCGAGACCAACGACATCTGCGTGCCGCACAAGACCGTCTCGAAGCTGCACGCCTACTTCGTGCGCGACCCACAGTCGCCGCTCAAGTGGTTCGTCGTCGACACCGGCTCGGCCAACGGCACCAAGCACAACGGCCTGCGCATCCCGCCGCGCGCCAAGGTGCCCATCGTCGACGGCGACACCATCTGCTTTGGTCGCTGCGTGTTCCAGTGGACCACGGCCAAGAGCTTGTACGAGCGCGTGCTCGCCGCCGCCAACGGCGCCGGCTGAGAATCTGGCAGGAAATCTGCTGTGCGACCCGCTGGCTGCGTTGCGGGTCCCTCCGCTTCGGCGTCACGTACCTCGGTACGTTCGCCTCGCGGCCCCGCCCGCGCCTTGCCAGCGGTCCGCTCGCGACGATTTCCTGCCAAATTCTGAG
>JADZDP010000150.1 GCA_020850995.1 Deltaproteobacteria bacterium | reverse complement strand
TTCTCGAGCGTCGAGATGCGCACGTCGTCCCCGCGCTCGATGCGGCGCACGATCGACTCGGTCGTCTCCATCTGGGCGGCGACCCACGTCTGCGTGCGCTTGCCGCGCGCCTTCCTCAGCTTGGCGCCCAGTTCCGCCCGCGCCTCGGCAAGGATCTCGGCCACAGCGACCTTCGCCCTGAAGCCAGGCTCGCGCGCCTCTCGGCGCTTCACGTATCGGTCGAGATCGTCTTCGGCAGCCGACTTCTTCATAGCTCAAAGATAACCGCTCATATTTAGGCGGTCAACGGTGCCCGGATCTCGTCGGCCGCCCGCGGCTGGTCCAGTCGGCGAGCCGCTTCTCGGCCAGCTCGATCTTCTGCGGCGGCGTCTGCTGCGTCTTCTTCGGGAAGACGTGCAGGGCCAGCAGCACCTGCCCGAAGCGCCCCTGCTTGGCGAACAGCGCGCGCAGAGTCACCTCGTCGCTGTCGGCACGCACCTCCCAGATGTCGCCGCGCAGGTGGCGCGCGCCGCTGTCCTTGAGGCCGAGGCGGGCGACGACGCGCATCTCGGCGACGAGCGCAGCGGCAGCATCGGCCCTGAGCGCGTCGAGCTCCTTGCTGACGACCTCGCCGCCGGTCGCGGTCCGGTAGAAACGCCAATGGCGACGGAACGGAGTTGAGGTTGGTTCAGGCAAGGATCGCTCGCATCAGGCGCAGCCCGAAGGCCCGGCGGTCTATCAGATCCTGGCCACGGCCTTGGTGCCAGTGGTGCTGTGGCCACGGCGCGCCGACGAGTGCTCGGGCATCGCCGGCCGTCTCCAGGATGTCTCCAGGACGCTGCAAGACTCGCGCGGACGCCCGCGCACGCGAGCGTGGAGACATCTTGGAGAAACGGGAACCAGGACGCGAGCTTGGGCGAGAAAGCTGAGCGTCGTCGCCATCTTCTCGGAGTTCCGGGCGGGGGTGACTGGCTGCGAATTCGAACGTGGCGCGTGTCCCACGCACCGACCCCCCACCTACCCCTCATGCCCCACCCCGCTCGGCTCGGCCCCAAGCTCCGCCACCACCGCCTCCACCGTCGACACCCCGCCCTCGATCTCCCCGCCCTCGCTCCACGCGCTCGCCGTGCACAGCTCCTCCGGGCAGGGCGTGGCCCGCTCGTCCACCTCGAGGTCGTAGATGAGCACGCAGCAACCACACCCGGTGTTGGCGCCGATGCGCGTCACGTGCTCACGGTTCTCCTCGAGCCAGCGCGCGAAGGCCGCCGCTTCGTCGGGCGCGTCGACGCACAGGCACACGGTGTGGCGCACCCGCGAACGCTAGCGCGCCCGCTCAATCGCACGCCACGCGCGCAGCGCCGAGCCCGATGTCCTTCACGATGGTGGACAAGCCCAGGGGCCGCGTCACCGCACACACCTGCGCCGCTTGGCTCGCGTCGACGTACTCGGCGTGCAGCACCGCCTTGCCCGCAGCGATGAAGGTGTCGGTGTACGCGTCGCACTCGCTGTGGGCCACGCACTCCTCGTTGAGGGCCCAGTCGAAGTCGCTCACAAGGTCGGCGAGCTGGTCGAGATCGTTCTTCAAGCCCACGCCGAGGCCGCGCGCGTGCGCCTCGCGCGCCAGGAAGCGGTTGAAGTCGAGCTGCGTGCTCGCGCTGAGCGGAAAGCCGGGGTCGTTGGTGTAGCCGTCGACGTTGTCGGGCTCCACGGCGTCGCAGCCCTTCTGCGCCGCCCGGTCGAGGCGCGCGCGCATCACCTCGCGTACGGCGCCGCTGCGGGTATCGAGCCAGCGCTCGTCGGTGAAGGGCGGATCGAGGCTGTTGCCGCGCGCGCTGGTGGGGATGGCGGCCTGGTCCTCGCGCCAGCTCTCCCAGCTGCCGGCGCTGAAGTAGCAGACGACGGTGCGGCCCTGGCTCTTGAGCGCGGCGATGGTGGAGGCCGCGCTGTCGAACAGGTCGACGTCGTAGACGTCCACGTCGACACTGGTGTCGAGGGCGCCTGCGAGCTGCCACTGCCACGAGGTACCCACGGGGATGACGTGGGAGCCGGCGGGCGGCGGCTCGCTCGGTGGCGGCTCGCTCGGCGGCGTCGTCGTCACCACGCCGAGCGGCGTGCCTGGCGCGGCGAAGGCCACCAGCAGGGTGTCGTCGGTGTCAGCGCCCAGGTCCTCCATGGCCTGGGGCGAGACGTCGATGATGCGCCTGGTCGAGGTGTTCGGGCCCCAGTCGACGGGGCGCAGCACCACGCGGGCACCGGTGGCGGGGTTCTTCACCAGGATGCGCGCGTCGCGCCAGGTGCTGCGCGGCGTGGCCGAGAAGTTCCAGCGCATGGCGACGAAGTAGAAGTCTTCGGGGCGCGCGGCGATGGTGCTCGTCGAGGCGTTCATGGGGTCGTTCAGCTCGCGCAGGCGCTCGTTGGTGACGCTGCCGGTCTCGGTGCTGGAAACGCCGCCGTCGCTGGGGCCACCAAACCAGCTCACCTTGCCTTGCACCCACTGCTGGCCGTCGACGGTGGTGCTGCTGCCGTAGGGCTCGGTAGCCATGCCCAGCGTGTTTTGCAGGGTGGGGTTCGCCAGGCCGGCGCGCGGGAGCTGCGCCGTGCCTTGCGTGAGGCCGGCCCAGGGATCGCTGCTCGGCGGCGGATCGCTCGGCGGCGGATCGCTCGGCGGCGGGTCGCTCGGCGGCGTGCTCGCGCGCGCGGCGGCGATGAGCGCGTCGAGGCGCGCCTGCAGCGCGTCGCCCGGGCAGTTGGTGGAGCCAAGCTCACGGTGGCTACGCACCGTGGTGCGCGAGAGCGTAATGCCCCACTGGTCGGCCACGGCGCTCATGAGGCGCGCGGCCGCGCTCTGCATCTCGGCGCTCGGCACGCCGCCATGGTAGGTGCCGATGAAGGCGACGCCCACGTTGTCTTGGTTGTGGTTGGCGGCATGGGCACCGCGCAGATCCTCGCGGCGACCGGCGTACACCTGCCCGTCCTTGCCGACGACGAAGTGGTAGCCGAGGTCGCACCAGCCGCGCACGTCGATGTGGTAGTTCTGCATCTGCCGCATGCGCGCCGCCGCCGAGAGCGGGTCCGCGTTGGGCGTCTCGGTGTGGTGGATGGTCATGCGCGTAGGGCTCTGGGCCCCACCGCAATTGCGCGCGCGCGCCCCCCACTGCGCGCGCGGCACCGCGAGGCCGTCGGCGGCCAGCGCTTGTGATCCGCTGCTGCCCGCACCGGCCTCTTCGCGTTGCTCATCGACGGTGAAGGCCTCGATGGCCAAGAACGAGAGCGCGCTCTCGACGGGCGCCATGAAGCGCAGCTGGAGATGGGTGGCGGGCGCCCCGGCGCGCGCCAGGGCCTCGGCCACGTCGGCGTAGGCGTTGTTGGCCGGGGGCTCGCTGAAGGTGAGCACCGTCGGCTGCCAGGCGCTGAAGCTGGCGCCCTCGTCGCTGGTGGTGCGCACCTCGACGGCCACGGGGCCCAAGGCGTCGAAGCGCACGCCCACGCGCGAGAAGGCGGCCGGCGCGGGGACGAGGGGCGTGCGCAAGAAGCCGTCGTCGTCGCCGCGCTGGAGCTGGTCGTGCAGCTCGTCGGCCTCGCCCACGAACACCGCGGCGCCGTCCTCTTGGGGGGAGCGATCGACCTCGTGGGCGCAGGCGGCCACGAGGAGGAGCGCGGCTGCAGGGTGTCGCAGGTGCGTCATGGGGCGGACCGTAGCGGCGGGCTCCGGGCCGCCCGCTCAGCCCTTTGGCGGACCCCGGTATCGGTACGGCGGCGGAGCACGCCGTTCGGACGGGGTTCCCCTCCCGCGCTCGCCTTCGACGCGGCGCGCCGCACCACACTTGTCAGCGGGGCGCCATCTGGGCCAGCGTCACCTCGATGGCGTCGACGACGAAGCCGGCAACCGCCCCCGCGATCGACCCCTCCATCGAGGGGAGCGGCTATGAGGTCATCAAGGGGCGCCTGGAGGCGCAAGGCGCCACGCTGGCCGAGCGCGTGGCGGCGCTCAACGCCAAGCGCCACGAGGTGTTCGGCGGCACGCCCTTGGCTGTGCTGGCCAACGAGCGCGTGCGCACCGAGAACAATTGCGTGCCCTGCGACATCGTCAACGTCGGTGGTCGCTTGTTGTTCGGCTACAACGTCTTCATCGGCCTCAAGCAAGAGACCAAGGTCGACGCCGTCTTCGGCGTGCACCGCTTCCAGAAGAACGCCGACGGCAGCTGGAACCTCGACGCCATCGCCATCGCCGGCGACGACCCGGCCACGGCCTTTCTGCGCGACCCGCGCTTCCTCAAGGACTTCACCGAGCTCTACCGCTACTACAAAGGTGCGCGGCTCGTGCAGCTGCGCGTGCTCGACAACGGGCGCGTGCTGGCCGTGTTCCGCATCGGCCCCGCCCCGCGCGACCTCAAGGTGCTGCGCTGGGCCATCGATCGCAGCGGCGAGGTGCGCTACCTCGACGCCGAGGGCATCGACGACCACACCTTCCCGCGCACGCACTCCTTCGAGTGGACGCGCGCCGGGCGCGAGAGCTACGTCAGCGGGCGCCACCCGCACGTCAACGTGCTCGACACGGTGTTCGTCGAGACCATGGGCGGCGACCTCACCATCAAGATCGAGAACAACACCAGCACGGGCCAGGGCATTTTGTCGGAGCCCGTCGACGACCGCACCCAGTCGCTCGACGACGCGCAGTTCTTCTACGCCAAGGTGGGCGCGCTCATCCTGCTCAAGGTCATCCCCTATCGCGAAGAGGCCGCGCGTCACTTCGTGTTCAACACGCGCACCAAGGAGGCGCGCCGGCTCGACGCCATCGCGCCCTCCTGCGTGGAGCTGCCCGAGGACCACGGCATCATCTTCCCCGGCGGCTACGCGCTCGCCACCGGCGAGTGCAAGACCTTCGACGGCGACGCCACCGGCCTCGCCTTCAAGCGCGCCATCCGCTCGCCCAACGGCGAGGACGTGCTCTTCGTGTTCTACCGGCCCGACACCGGCCTGCGCGTGCTGCTCGCTTACAACCTGATCGACAAAGAGGTGAAGAGCCCCATCTACTGCCACGGCTGGTCGCTCTTCCACGACGGCACCATGCTGGTGTTCCGCGCCGAGGGCGAGGAGCCCACGCGCGTGCACCCCATGCGCGTGTGGCAGACGCCCTTCGTCACCGCCGAGCACGCGGCCAACAGCAGCGGTCGCGGCGCGCACGCGGGCAGCATGCTCGCCAAGGTGGGCAACCCCGAGGCGGTGCGCGCCATCTCCGACGCGCACACACTGCGGCGCATGATCGCCTCGCAACGCGCCTCGGTGACGCTCTACGAGGACCTGGTGCGCGAGTGCACGCGCGTGCTCGACACCTACCCGTGGCTCGGCGACGCCGAGGCGGGCGGCCTCGCCACCACTATCGGCGAGGCTCGCGCCACCGCCGAGCTGGTCATCGACGAGTTCGAGAAGGTAGTGGCGATCCAGAAGGCCTCGGCGGCGGCCTTGCGCCACGCCGAGGAGCGTCAGCGGCAGATCTTCGCCGACGTCCGCCCCGACTCCTTCGCGACCATCGATCCCTTCCTCGAGGCCATGAAGGCGCTGCGCGCGCAGCGCGGTCACCTGGTCACGCTGCAAGAAGAGCGCTACATCGACGTGCCGCGCCT
The DNA here is from genome assembly GCA_020850995.1 of Deltaproteobacteria bacterium. Taxonomy (GTDB): domain Bacteria; phylum Myxococcota; class UBA727; order UBA727; family VGSZ01; genus JACOUT01. The sequence continues at coordinate 57,497 of JADZDP010000150.1, read as the reverse complement.
GGCTGCGCTGGCCGCCGAGGCCGCCGCCAAGCTCGACGAGCTGGCCGCGCGGGCCGGCCAGTTCCTGCAAAGCGAGAGCGCGCTCAAGCCCTACCTCGAGACCCACGACGCCATCGTCAAGGCCAGCGCCGACGTGCAGCAAGCGGGCGACGCCAAGCCCTTGCTGGCCGAGCTCGATCGGGTGCTGGCGGGCCTGCAGCTCCTCACCGATGTCACGGGCCAGCTCAAGATCGACGACGCCAACGTGCGCACCAAGATCCTGGAGGACATCGGCGCCGTCATCGCGCTCTTGAACCGCGCGCGCGCCGCGCTCGACGGCAAGCGTCGTGAGCTCTTGAAGCGCGAGGGCGCCGCCGAGCTGGGCGCGCAGCTCAAGCTCTTGGGGCAGGCGAGCGAGAGCGCGCTGTCGCTGTGCGACACGCCGGAGCGCTGCGATCAAGAGCTGGCGCGCTTGCTGGTGACGGTGGAAGAGCTCGAGGGGCGCTTCTCCGAGATCGAGAGCGCGGTGAGCGAGCTGGCGGCCCGCCGCGAAGACGTGTTCGAGGCCTTCAGCGCCAAGAAGCAGCAGCTCCTCGACGCGAAGCACCGGCGCGCACAGAACCTGCTCGCCTCCGCCGAGCGCATCCTCGAGGGCGTCAAGCGGCGCGCGCTCGCCTGCAAGAGCCTCGACGAGCTGAACACCTTGTTCGCCGCGGACCCCATGCTCGAGAAGGCGCGCGCGCTGGCCGACGAGCTCGCGGCGCTCGGCGACAGCGTCAAGAGCGACGAGGTCATCGGCAAGGTCAAGGCCGCGCGCGCCGAGGCCGCGCGCCAGGTGCGCGATCGCAGCGAGATGCTGGTGGAGGGCGCCGGCGGCCAAGAGCTGGTGCAGCTCGGCCGGCACCGCTTCACCGTCAACACGCAGCCCTTCGACGTCACGCTCTTGCCGCGCCCCGGCAGCGACGGCGCGCCTGGCCTGGCGCTGCACATCAGCGGCACCGACTACTTCGAGCCCGTCACCGACGCGGCGTTGCTCGCCGATCTCGACCTGTTCCTCGAGCCGCTCGTGAGCGAGAGCGCGGCGGTGGCGCGCGCCGAGTTCCTGGCGGGCACGCTCTACCTCGCGGCACAGCAGGGTCGCGACGGGCTCTCGCTGGCGCGCCTCGAGGAGCTGCGCACGGTCGAGGGCGGCATCGAGAAGCTGGTGAGCGAGGCGGCGCGCAAGCGCTACGAGGAGGGCTACGAGCGCGGCGTGCACGACGCCGACGCGGCCAAGCTCCTCGCCGCCTTGGTGTCGCTCGGCGCCCACGCCGACCTCTTGCGCTTCGCCCCGCGCACACGCGCGCTCGCGCTGTGCTGGTGGCGCGCCCTCGACGAGGACGGGCGCGCGCGCTTCGACGCCCGGGCCGCCGGGACGCTGCAGGTGCTGCGCGCCTACCACGGCTCGGCGCGCGCGCACGGACTGCTGCAGGAGCTCGGCGCCGAGCTGGCCGCCTGGGCGAAGGACTCGTGCATCGACGCGCGCCTCGCCAGCGACGCGCAAGACGCGTCGCGCGCCGCGCACTACCTGGCCGAAGAGCGCGCGCGCAGCGGCGCTGGCTTCGCGCTCGCTGCCGACGCCGCCCGCCTCGTCGAGGAGCTGTTGGCCGAGCGCGACAAGGGCGGCGACGGGCGCGCCGCGCTCACGGCGCGGCTCGCGGCGCTCGGCGCACGGCCCGCCGACCAGCTCGCGGTAGCGCTCGCCTGGCTCGACGGCTTCGTGGCCGCCGACGCCGCGCGCGCGCACAACGCGCCCGCCATCCCCGAGGCGGCAGTCGCGCTGTGCGCGCCCGAGCTGCCGCGGCAGCAGGCCAGCGCCTTGTCGGCCATGGCCGTCCAGGGCCTCTTGTCGCAGCACGCGCGCATCGAGGGCGGCGCGCTCTCGGTGCGGCTCGACGAGCTGCTCGACCGCGTGGGCCGCTTCGTCGCCGAGCGCGTGCCGCGCTTCGAGCGCCTCAAGAAGCGCCGCCTCGAGGTGGTCGACGACGCGCGCCGGCGCCTCAAGGTGGGCGAGATCCGCCCCAAGGTGCTCTCGTCGTTCGTGCGCAACAAGCTGGTCAACGACGTGTACCTGCCGCTGGTCGGCGACAACCTCGCCAAGCAGATGGGCGCCGCCGGCGACAAGAAGCGCACCGACCTGATGGGCATGCTCCTGCTCATCTCACCGCCGGGCTACGGCAAGACCACGCTGATGGAGTACGTGGCGAGCCGCCTCGGCCTCGCCTACGTCAAGGCCAACGGCCCCGCCCTCGGCCACGACACCACCTCCCTCGATCCCGCCGAGGCGCCGAACGCCACCGCGCGCCAAGAGGTGGAGAAGATCAACTTCGCCTTCGAGATGGGCAACAACGTGCTGCTCCTGCTCGACGACATCCAGCACACGCACCCCGAGCTCCTGCAGAAGTTCATCTCGCTGTGCGACGGCACGCGCCGCGTGGAAGGCGTGTGGCGCGGCGCCTCGAAGACCTACGACCTGCGCGGCAAGAAGCTCGTGGTGTGCATGGCGGGCAACCCCTACACCGAGAGCGGCGACAAGTTCCGCATCCCCGACATGCTGGCGAACCGCGCCGACACCTACAACCTCGGCGACATCCTGGGCGGGCGCGAGCGCGAGTTCGCGCTCTCCTACGTGGAGAACGCGCTCACCTCGAACGCGGTCTTGCAGCCCTTGGTGGCGCGCGACCCCGCCGACATCCACCTGTTCATCTGCCTGGCGCAGGGCGAGCAGGTGCCCACCACCGAGCTCAAGCACGGCTACGCCGGTGCCGAGATCGACGAGATCGTGCGCGTGCTGCAGCGCCTGTTGCGCGTGCAGCAGACCCTCTTGAAGGTGAACGCCCAGTACATCCAGAGCGCGGCCACCGACGAGCGCTTCCGCACCGAGCCCGCGTTCAAGCTGCAGGGCAGCTACCGCAACATGAACAAGCTCGCCGAGAAGGTGGTGTCGGTCATGAACGACGACGAGCTCGAGCGCCTCGTCGACGATCACTACCGCTCCGAGGCGCAGACGCTCACCACCGGCGCCGAGCACAACCTGCTCAAGCTCGCCGAGCTGCGCGCGCGCATGAGCGAGGCGCAGCGCGCGCGCTGGGACGAGATCAAGAAGGGCTTCTTGCGCGCACGCATGCAAGGTGGCGCCGGTGACGACCCCACGGCGCGCGTCACCAGCACCTTGGCCGGCGTGGCCGAGCGCATCGAGCAGGTGAGCGCCGCCATCATCGCCGCCGCCCAACGCGGCCCGCCCACGATCGAGGTGAACACGCCGGCGCCTGTGGTGCAGGTGAGCGCGCCGGCGCCCACCATCGAGGTCAAGCTGCCCGAGCCGAAGAAGGACGCGGGCAAGGCCGACGCCGCGGCGCTCGCCGCGGTCCTGCACAAGCTCGACGCCACCATCGCCGCCATCGGCGACGCGCAGCTCGCGGTCAACGTCACCGCGCCGGTGCCCCAGGGCATCACCGAGCTGGTGCGCCTGCAGACCATCCTCATCGAGGCGAGCCTGTTGCCGCTGGTGAAGGGCTTGGCGTCGTCCATCGAGCACGAGAAAGAGAACGCCGGCCGCCTCGAGGAGGCGCTCGCCGCGCTGCGGGCGCTCGAAGAGAAGGGCTTGGCGCCCGCCACCAGCAGCACCAGCGCCGAGCCCTATCGGCCGTACAAGCCCAAGCCCGCGGGCGTGCGTCGCGAGGACAAGTGACCAAGAAGCGGTGGCCGCCCGATCCGCTGCGCGTCGTGATCGCGATTGCGATCGTGCTCATCATCGGCGCGGTCGTGGTGGTGGGCCTGGCCGATCCCGTCGTCGACACCGAGGAGGCCGAGCTGGCCGCGGCAGCAGCCGCGGCCGCGGCCGAGGCGCGCGCCGCCGCCACGCCCGAGCCTCCGGTGAGCATCGAGCCTCCGCTGCCCGAGCCCGAGCCGGTGGTCAAAGCAAAGGCGCCGCGCACCAAGAAGGGCAAGCTCTTGCAGCAGAAGCTCGAGGAGCGCCGCGCCAAGCTCGCCGCCGCCGCCGAGCAGGCCGGGCGCCCGCGCGTCAGCCTGCGCGCCGGCGGCAGCGAGGCCGCCATGGTGGAGCGGGTGCTCAAGCGCAAGCTCGACGCCGCCTTCGTCGACGAGGCCAACGCGAGCTACGCGCTCACCTTGCGCGTCGATCGCAAGCCGGGCTCGGGCGTGCAGCTCAAGTGCTCGGTGGCGGTGGCCGCCCTGCCCGGCAAGAACCTGCTGGCGTCGTTCTCGAGCAGCGTGGGTGTGGAAGGTGGCGACGAGGCCGAGCTCCTCGGCGACGCCGTCGCTGCCTGCGCCGACGCGCTGGCGGAGGACCTGGGGCCCTGGTTGCGCAAGAGCAAGTAGCCACGCGCTACGGCGGGCTGCAGCCGAAGGTCTCGGTACTCAGATCGTCTGCGTGCACACCCCAGCTCCAGCCATCCGACGTCGACAGGTAGATCGAGTCGAAGGCGTTGCCGTCGTTGCGCAAGTACATGATCATGTCGTCGGTGCCCTGACCGGCGGGTCCCGCGCCACCGCAGTCATACGCGTCGACGACGTCATCGGAATCGATGAGCGTGCCGGGGGGGCCGAGCACGTTGACCTCCGACATCGAGCCGTCGTTCTCGTTGATGGCAGGGAAGGGCTGGCTCGCGTAGCCAGGGGCCGATGAGTAGTAGATGACGCTCTTGCCGGAATTCTCGGTGGCGTCGTTGAAGTAGTAGCCGATGAAGATGTAGTCCGACGACGACAGGTCGATGGTGCCGTCGCCTTGCAGGCCGAAGCCGATGATCTTGACCAGGTGATGCGTGGCATCGACGCCGGCCATGATGTCGACAGCGTCTTGTAGGTAGTGGAGCGCCGTGACGGCGCCACGCCCGGCCACGCGAACCGACACTGGCATCTCGTGCGTGGCGTCGTCGCAGCGGTAGTCGGCGGTGGTGGTGCCCGCGTTGGGGAAGGCCTGGTGGTAGGGCTGCAGCACGTTGCCGACCTCGTCGACGGCGTAGGGGAACAGCGCCACGTTGCCGCTGAGCTCGGCCGGGTCGACCACGGCGCTACCGCCGGTCACGGGCAAGGTCGCGACCGTCGTTGTCGTCGTCATGCTGATGAGCCCGTTGGCGTCGAGCGGCGCGCTCTTGATGGCGAGCGCCACCAGCGGGCGCGTGCCTTGCGGCGTCAGGGTGATCGACAGCGCGTCGGTGCCGAGGGACGCGGGCGCGTTCCACGCCACGGCTGGGAAGGCCAGCGCCACGTCGAGCGACGCCTCGGTGCTCGAGCTGTTGCCACGCTGGTCGTAGGCCTGCATCACGACGCGCTCGCTGCCGCTCACCAGGCCCGGCCCGGTGCTGTTGAGGCCCGGCGACGACCAGGTGCCGTCGCCGTTGTCGGAGAAGATGAGCGTGCGCTGGTAGCCGCCCGTGATCGGTCGGTCTGGCAGCGTCGCCGACACGCTGCTCACGTTGCTCGGGTCCGACGCGGCGATGACGATGGCGCCCTGACAGCCGAGCGACGCGCCCGCCGCCGGCGTGACCAGCGCGACCGTGGGCCCCTCGGCGTCGTCGACGGGGCAGGTGGCTGGGTTGCAGTCGCTGTCTGCCACCGTGCCGCAATCGTCGTCGGCGCCGGGGTTGGTGGCCGCGTCCTGGTCGTCGCAGTCGTCGCCCGGCTCGCCTAGGAGCGGTACGGCGGCGTCGAAGCCGTCGCCGTCGCAGTCGGCGAGCGAGCCACCGGCGGCGATGGCGCTGGCCACGATGGGGTCGGCGGGCGAGCAGTCGGCGCCGTCGTTCACACCGTCGCCATCGCTGTCGCCGTCGTCGGGGTCCGAGCCCAAGATGAGCTCGAGCAAGAGGCCCAAGCCGTCACCGTCGTCGTCACCGCCCTCGCCGGCGCGGCCCACGGTGTCGAGGGGCTGGGTGAAGGTGGGCTCCGCCGCCTGCCCTTGCGCCACCGTGAACAGGTCCGACGTGAGCCGCCCGAGGAACACGCGCGCGCCGCCCGCCACCACGCCGGTGAACACGATCTCCAGCGTGTACTCACCGGGCGCCGCCTCGAGGAAGCCGGTGAAGGTGACGCCATCATCGCCGCGCGACAACTCCGCGGGTGCGAGGGCGCTGCCCCCGCGCGGCACCAAGGTCGCGCTGGCGCCGAGCTCGGTGACGACGTCGAGGGCCTGGCGCACCAAGGCCGGCGCGCGCACGCCCACGCTGGGCTCGTCGCGGCAGCCGAGGGCGACCATGAGCGCGCAGAGCAGGATCCCTCGACGCATCAGCGCGCCCCCGCGAACACCTGGTCGGCATTCAGCTGCACCGACACCCCGGTGCGCCCGCCGCCGGCCAGCAGCACCACGCCGGTGACCGCGGCCGCCGTGGCCACCACGCCGCCGGCAGTACCGGTCCAAAACCACCACGTCGTGTAGAAGGGCGCCTCGTCGGGCTCGAGGCTCACGGCCACCTGCAGCACCTGATCACGCTCGACGACGATCCAGCGCGTGAGCGGCCGCATGCCCTCGGCCTGCACCTCCAGGCGATGCGCGCCCACCACGATGCCGCCCATCTGCCCGGCGGGCGCGGTGCCGCGCACGTTGCCATCGAGGATGATGCGCGCGCCGCCGGGCGCGTCGATCACCTCGAGCACACCCACTGGCGGCGGCTCGCCCGCGAGCAGCTTGTCGACCACGGGTCCGGCCAGCGACAAGAGCACGAGCGGCTCGCCGCCCCACGTCTCCGTGACGCGCGCGCGCACGCTGGCGCTGTGGGCGTCGACGACGCTGACCGAGAGCAAGAGCGCGCCCTCCACGCGCGACAGGCGCGGCGCCACGATGGCGTCGGCGCCAAGCGCGCTCGCGAGCTCCGCCAGGCAGCTATCGCCCTCCTTGCAGTTGCCGAGGATGGCGCGCTCCTTCTCGTGCTGCAGCATGGCGACCATCTCGTCAGACGAGATGACCTCGCCGCCCGTGCGTGTGCGCAGCGCTTCCGCGATCTTCGACGCCACTTGCGGACCCACCGCGGGATCGAGCCCGCCTCCCACCTCGGTGCGCAGCACCGCGTAGCGGGGCGCTGTGGCGGCAGGGGCCTGGGCACCGTACGCAAGCGCGAGCATCACCAGAGCTGCAAGCACACTCACCTCCGTCGACGGCGCCGCCGGCGGGCCGAGCATACGCCAGCGGGCCCCGCTCTCGTCGTAGCAAGATCACGTTGAAGCGCAGCCAGCAGAGCGCGCCTCGGCGGCTCGTGACGCCATGGTTTGACAGCCGCGCGGACCGTGCGCGAGCCTCGCGCGGTGAACGGGGACAAGAAGCCGGTCGTCGAGGGAGCGCTCTTCGCCGTCGTCGTACTGACGGCGATGAACCTGCTCAACTACATCGATCGCTGGGTGCCCTCTGCCGTCAAGGATCTGTTCAAGGAGGACCTCAAGCTCACCGACACGCAGACCAGCCTGCCGCTGTCGGCCTTCATCCTCGTCTACATGGTGGCGAGCCCCATCTTCGGCTCGCTGGCCGACAAGGCGCCGCGCAAGCTGCTCATCGCCTTCGGCGTGGCCGCGTGGTCCTTGGCCACCGCGGCCGCGGCCTTCGCCAACGGCTTCGCCACGCTCTTGATCGCGCGCGCCGCCGTGGGCATCGGCGAGGCGGCCTACGCCACCATCGCGCCCGCCATCCTCGCCGACTACTTCCCGCCCGAGAAGCGCAACCGCATCTTCACCATCTTCTACGTCGCCACGCCGGTGGGCTCGGCCATCGGCTTCGTGCTCGGCGGCATCCTCGGTGAGCAGTGGGGCTGGCGCGCCGCCTTCCTCGCCGTGGGCCTGCCGGGCTTGTTGGTGGCGCTGCTGGCGCTCGTCATGCGCGACCCGCCGCGCGGCCAGTTCGACGTCGACAGCGCGCCCGCCCCTCCGTGGGGGACTGCGCTGCGCCAGCTCGCGAACAACCCGGCGTACCTCTACACGGTAGCCGGCTACGTCGCCGTCACCTTCGCCACCGGCGGCATCGCCGACTGGTTCGCCACCTACCTCTCGCGCCACCGCGGCTTCGAGCTCTCGCACGCGGCGGGCGCCATCGGCCAGGCGGCCGTCATCGGCGGCATCGTGGGCACCGCGCTCGGCGGCGTGCTCGCCGACAAGCTGAAGGCGCGCGTGCGACAGCCCTACTTGTTCGTCAGCGCCATCTCGATGCTGCCGGCGGCGGCCTTGGCCGTGGTGGCGCTCTACGTCGTCACCGAGCCCTTCGCCATCATGGCGTGCATCACCGCGGCGCAGGTGTTCTTGTGGATGTACAACGCGCCCGTCAACGCGCTCTTGGTGAACGCCGTCGACGCCGGCATGCGCGCGCGCGCCTTCGGCCTCTCGATCCTCGCCATTCACCTGCTCGGCGACGTGCTGAGCCCCCCGCTCATCGGCGCCATCTCGGATGCCACCGGCGGCAACCTGGCGCTGGCGCTCACGCTCGTGCCCGCGTTCGTGCTGCTCGGCGGCGTCATCTGGGCCATCGGCTGGCGCCGCGTCCCCTGACGAGGCCAATCGCTTCGTCGTTTGCCCGCGCCCGCTCCTCTGGCATGGTGCGCGCCCATGGCAGATCAAACCTCGCCCAACGAGCGCCTGCTCCCGCGCCTCCTCCCCATCGGTAGCCCCGGCTACTACCTGCTGTTGGCGCTCATCGCCATCTTCATCCTGGGTCCGCTCGGCGGCATCACCGCCAGCTACATGAACTTCTCGCTCGGCTTCTTCGTGGGCGGGCAGGTGCTGGCGGGCATCCTCGGCTCCACGGTGACCTACTTCTATGGGCCCGAGGGTAAGCACGGCGCCAACTACATGCAGACCATGGCGGCGTCGGTGGCCACCATGGCGGCCATGGGCGTGCTCTTGCAGGCGATGCTCTGGCTCGGCCTGCCCGAGCCGCCCACGTGGAAGCTGATGGCCTTCTACACCTGCATCGGCATGTTCGGCGTGGGCGTGGGCATGCTCTACACGCCCGTCCTCGTCGACCGCTTGCAGCTCACCTACCCCTCGGGCCTGGCGGTGGCCAACATCCTGCGCGCGCTCACCGACGTGCGCTTGCTCAAGCGCAGCGTCACGCAGCTCTTCTCGGGCATCGGCATCGGCGCCCTCGTGCCCTTGTTCATCGAGAAGGGCGCGGCCGCCGGGCTCTCGCTCGCCAAGTGGCTCGGCGGCACTGGCATCAGCACCTCCACGCTCGGCGCCGGCATGATCGTGGGCGCGCGCATCACCATCCCCGCCATCACCTACGGCCTGGCGTGGAGCTGGTTGACGCCGTGGTTGCAAGCGCAGGGGTGGCTCGGCCCCGACGACCCGTACCGCAAGTTCGCCTTCATCGTGGCGCTCGGCACCATCATGGGCGCCGCCATCGTCGACATCAGCCTCATCCTCTACCAGGCGTGGCAGCGCATCAGCGAGAAGCGCGCGCAATCGGCCGACCCCACCAACGTGCCTGTGGCGCACGGCGAAGAGTGGAAGCGCACCAACACCAAAGGCTTGATCCTCTGGGTCGTCGTGTGGGGCGTGCTCTTGGTGCTGGCCGCGGTGATGCTCCTCGACATCGGCCTCGGCTGGGTGCTCTTGGCCGTGGCGCTCGTGTTCGTGTTCATGATGGTGAACGGCATCTCGCTCGGCATCTCCGACCAGAACCCCATCTCGTCGGCCTTCGTGGTCACCGTGGTGATCATGGCGGGCATGGGCCTGGGGCAGCCCTTGGTGGCGCTGCTCGCCGGCTCCATCCTGCTCATCGCCACCGCCGTCGGCTGTGACATGCAGCAGGACCGTTCGACGGGCTGGCGCCTCAACACCAACCGCAACATCCAGTTCTACTACCAGGTGATCGGCATCTTCATGGGCGCCGTGCTCGCCGTCTTCATGGCCAAGCTCTTCATGGAGGCCTACCCGGTCTTGAAGGAGAACCTGTTCGCCCATCCCGAGCTCAAGGAGAAGCTCGACCCCGAGGGCAAGTGGCAGAGCGCCATGACCTACAAGTTCGTCGGCGCCGTGGTGGGCCTCACCAACCCCAAGCCCTTCCAGATCCCGGCCATGCTCATCGGCGTCGGCATCGGCTTCGCCTTCGAGGTGATCCGCAAGCTGGTCAAGACCAACGCGCGCTACCGCGCGTGGCAGAAGTCGGGCAACGGCTCGATCTTCGACTTCGTGTTCGACGCCTTCCTGGTGCCCTCGCCCTACGCCTCGTCGTTCGCGGGCTTCGTCGACCTGCCCACCTCGCTGTGGTTCGGCACCGGCGGCGTGGTGTCGAGCGCGTGGAACGGCATCAGCAAGCGCTTCATCCCGAAGAAGGCCGAAGACGCCGACCTGCCCGAGGACATGTCGACGACGTCGTTGGCGGGTGGCGGCCTCATCGCCGGCGACGCCATCGCGGCCCTGGTGCTCGGCATCATCGGTCTGTTGGCGCTGATGAAGTGAGGGCGCCTCGAGGGATCCCATGACGCACTACCGCACCCTGCCCAGCTGGCTCTCGCCGCGCGAGCGCGTGGCCCTGGCGGTCGTCGCCAAGCGCGATGGCTGGCAGCCCGGCTCCCTCGGCTCGGGCTACCAGAACCTCGACCTCATGGGCGACGTGGCCACATTGCGCCTGGTACGGCGCGCGCTCAACGAGCTCGGCGACCCGCTGGTGTTCGACGCCAAGCTGGTGCGCTTCCCCGTGGGCAGCACGCTGCCCGCACACACCGACGAGCTCGTGCTCGGCCGCTGCCAGGTGCAGCTGCAGGCCCTCGTCGTCGGTAGCGGTGGGGGCCAGTGGTACCTCGGCGGCGAGGAGGTGCCGCTCGGCGACGGCGACGCGGTGCTGTTCCGCCCCGATCTGCTGCGCCACCAGCTCACGGCGGTAGAGGGCAACACGCGCGTGGTGCTGTCCGTGAGCGCCGAGGTCGATGAGGAGCATGCGGGCCGTATCGAGCTCCGGTGACGCGCGCGGCTGTGCCTCGATGGTCACGGCGGCGATGGCGACAAGCGCGACGACGACGACGAAGAAGAAGAAGAAGAAGAAGAAGAAGAAGAAGAAGGACAAGAACAGGAACAAGAACCTGGGGCTTGTTGTTCTTCTTCTTGGTCTTCTTGGTCTTCTTGGCCTTCTCGGTCTTCTCGGCCTTCTTCTGCGTGTGCGTCGCCGCCGTCGCCGCGTCCGCCACGCCTCCCCGACGAGCGCGTCAGCTCAGCTCGACGGCCCGAGGCTCTTGGCCAGCGCCGCGCTCACCTTGGCGAAGAGCGCGTCTGCCTTCTTCATCACGCTCGGATCGTTCGCGGCCGCGTGGAGCAGCGGCTCGCCGGTGTCGACGTAGTCCTTCACCTGCGGCAGCACGTGCACGTGGAGCTGGCGCACCATCAGGTGCTGCGGCGGGTTGATCCAGATGCCGGATGGCTGCGCGCCGGTGACGTCGCTGAGCGCATCCGACACGTGGGCGGCCACGCGCGCCAGCTCGGTGAGCGTGGCGGCGTCGGCCTCCACCGGGAACATCATCTGCTTTTTCGGCACCACCAGCGCCTTCGGGCAGGGCGCGAACAGGTCCACCAGCACCATGACGCGCGGGTTCTCCCACAGCACGCGCTCCTTGGCGCGCGCCGCCGGGTCGTTCATGGCGATGGGCGTGAAGGGGTCGCGCTTCTTCTGAATGCGCGGGCGGCGCTCGACCACCACGCGGGAAAGCGTGTTGTCGATGTGCTTGGGCGTCTTGCTCAGGTCACCGAGGTGCGTGCGCGCCAGCGTGCGGACGCGCTTGTCGTTCTGCTCGAAGAAGGTGTCGGCGATGGACGCTTGGTCCTCGGGCGACAGCATGCCGCCGTTGGAGCGCGCCGCGCTCTGCAGCACCTGGTGCAGCTCGGGCATGAGCTCTTGCTGCGCCAGCTCGTGCGCCGTGGCCTCGAGGGTGGCGCTGCGCCAGTCGGCCATCAGATCGGGCACCGCCGTGCGCGTGGGGCCCGCGCCGGCGACGGCGCCGGTGCGCAGGCGCAGGTCGTGCTCGGTGGAGACCTGGCCGCCCTCGTGGAAGCGGTCGAGGCGCTCCTCGCCGCGCGGGCCTGACCCCGTGACCGTGGCGGTGCCGGTGGCGCCGCGCGTGGTCGACGAGAGGTTGCGGCGTTGCGTGGAGGTGGTGGTGCGGGCTTCGCGGACGGTTGCCATGGGCCATGCTACCCGAAAGCCGACTTCTTCTGCTGCCGCGTCGATCCTGCTATTGCCGTGGCGTCGTCCCGGGAGCAGGCATGGCGGTGTTCGAGGTCTTCATCCCCGCGCGCGAAGCGGACGCGCCCAACGTCACGCTCACGGTCGAGGGGCGCAACTGGATCGAGGCGCTGCGCTCGGGCCTCAAGAGCATCGGCGAGGGCGGCGAGGCCATCGCCAACGTCATGTGCGACGTCAAGGACGATGGCTCCATCCACGTCACCGACGTGGCCACGCGTCGGGTCTTTCGCTTGCGCGAGCAGAAAGGCGCCGGTGGTGCGGCGACCCCTCCCGCCGCCGCGCCCGCGTCGCCGCCCGCGTCGCCCTCGGGCCCCGGCAGCGACGACGTCATGGGCTCTTCGCCCAAGACCATGCTGCAGTTCAAGGCGCTGCAGCGCGACGGCGTGGCGCAAGGGCAGGCGCCCGCGGCGGCGGTGGAGGAGACCGAGCGCCTGCCGGTACCGCCAGCGACGACGCGACCCGCTACCGCGACCAACCCGCCCGTCACGGCGATGCCGGGCGCGAGCCTCCCCGACCTCGATCAGTCGGTGCCCTGGACCACCATGCCAGGGCCCGCGAGCAAGCCCACGGGCGCGCTGGCCGCCGCCGCGCTGAGCCCGTCGCCGTCGAAGCCGGCCATGCCCGCGGCGCAGCCCGAGCCCGCGCCACCGTCCACGGCAACCGCGCCGGCCGCCCCCACCCCCGCGGCGCGCACGCCCACGCCGGGGCCCTTCTCGCGCGCCACGCCCGCGCAGGGCATCCCCGCGCCACGGCAGCCCACGGGCCCCGTGAAGCCGGTCACGCCGCAGGTGATGGACGGCGACACGGCCAAGATCCCCACCTACCGCGCCAGCGCCGAGCAGACGGAGCGCGTCGAGCGCACCCGGCGCGGCCCCGCGCCACCCACGCCGCGGGGCGTGCCGGCGCCCGCGCCGCGTCGGCCCTCGGGACAATTCGCGCAGGCGCCCCAGCCGCAGGCGCGCGAGGAGTCGAAGCCACAGCCCACAGATCCGAAGATCGGCCGCGTGGCGCCCCAGTCTGTCGACGTGACCGACGCCATCGCGGCGGTCTTCGACGCGACGCAGGATCTCTACCTCGAGCCGCGCCTGACGCCCGAGAAGGTCGCCGCAACCATGCTCGACATCGCGCTGGCGCACGTCCCGGCGGAGTCGGGCAGCTTCTACCTGGCGGACGTGAACGGCTACGAGCTGAGCTTTGCCGCGGTGCGTGGACCCAAGGCCGACCTGCTGAAGCGCTCCGGCATGACGGTCCCGCTTGGGCAGGGCATCATCGGCTTCTGCGCCCTGGAGGGGATCTGCCTGTCCGTCTCCGACATCCAAAACGACCCGCGCTGGCTGTCGTCGATCGGCAAGAAGCTCGATTACCTCCCCAAGGACACGCTGTGCGCCAGCGCCGAGAAGGACGGCCGGCTCTTTGGCGCCGTGCAGCTCATCAACTCGAAGCAGGGCTTCGACGCGGCGCACATGGAGGTGCTGCGCTTCATCGGCCTCACCGCTGCCGCCCTGCTCGAGCGCATCGAGTCATCCTCCTGACGTCGACACGGGTGCAGCATGGGTCCTGAGTGGAACCTGCAGATCAGCGGCGGCGAGGTGCTCATCCTCGTCGTCGGCCTGGTGCTGTCGGTGATCTACTCGGCGGCCGAGACGGCGCTGTCGGCGCTGTCGGAGTCCAAGGCGAAGGACGTCATCGCCGCCGGCGGACGACGCGCGCGCCTGTTGCAGTTCTGGCTCGCCAAGCCGCAAGAGGCGCTCACCGCCACGCTCACCGGCAAGAAGGCGGCCAACACCACCGTCGCCGTGCTGGCCGCGCTGGTCGCCGATCGCATGTTCTCGAGCATCTGGGTCGACGTGGCCGTGGCCGTGGCCGTGGTCACGCTGTTGCTGCTCGGCGAGCTGACGCCGCGCGCCTTCGCCAAGGCCAACGCCATGGCGGTGGCGCCGCCGATCATGCCCTTCGTGATCGCGACCTACGTCGTCAGCTTCCCCATCGTGTGGTCGATGACGCGCTTCTCCGCCTTCCTGCGCCGCGTGGCCGGCGGCGCCGCCGCCCATAGCGGGCCCTTCGTCACCGAGGACGACATCGTCACGAGCATCCAGCTCGCCTCGAAGGAGGGCGTGCTCGACAAAGCGTCGGGGCGCATGATCAAGTCCATCTTCGACCTCGGTGACACGCTGGTGCGCGAGGTGATGGTGCCGCGCACCGAGATCTCGTGCCTCCCCATCGCCGCCACGCTCGACGAGGTGCTCAGCGAGGTGCACGAGAAGGGCCACTCGCGCCTGCCGGTGTTCGACGACAACCTCGACGAGGTGAAGGGCTTCTTCCACACCAAGGACCTGCTCAACGTGCTGGCCGAGAAGAAGCCCTTCGCGCTCAAGGATCACCTGCGCCCGGTGCTGTTCGTGCCCGAGCTGATGCGCGTGAGCGATCTGCTCAAGCTCTTCCAGAAGAAGAAGACGCACCTGTCGGTGGTGGTCGACGAGTACGGCGGCACCGCCGGCATCGTGGCCTTCGAGGACGTGCTCGAGGAGATCGTGGGGCCCATCCACGACGAGCACGACGAGGACGAGACGCCCGTCAAGCGCCTGGAGGACGGGCGCCTGCTCGCCGAGGGGCGCACCAGCCTCTACGAGATCGGCGAGGCGCTCGGCCTGCAGTTCCCCACCGACAGCGGCTACGAGACCTTGGGCGGCTTCTTGATCGCGCGCACCGGCCGCATGCCCAAGCGCGGCGACCGCGTGGCCTTCGCCGGCCACACCTTCGTCGTCCGTGACGCCGACGAGAAGCGCGTGGCGCGCATCGAGATCGAGGCCCAGCGCGGCACGCAGCCGCCGAGCGCCTTGGGTGATCGGCGCGAGGTCAGCGGGCCCACGGCGGCGGCGCCCGGCGACCTTCAGCGCGGCGCCGAGCCCGCGCCTTCGTCCGACGAGGCGCCGACCACCTCGCCGCCGGTGGCCGCCGAGGGCGACGCGGACAGCGACACGCACGGCAAGGGCGAGGACGACCGCCCGCGGCCGCGCCTCGTGAAGGGCTGATCGCCCGCGGCCGCGCGCAGGGCGCAGCGCGGGCCCACGCTTACAAACGCTGACCGCATCGTCACCGCTGTTTCTCTTGGAAAACAGGTGCTTATGCCTTGGTCGGTGATTGACTCCAGCGTCAATCCCGCCTCCGATCCTCCCCTCGCTCGGGAGGTCCCGTGGGTCTGTCACTGCTTGCTCCCTCGCCCGCGCGCGCGCCAGCACCGTGGCCGCTGGCGGCCCTCTGCCTGGTGGCGCTCGCCTGTGCAGAGCGCGCGACCGCACCCGCGCCTGCCTTGTCGGTGCGCGCCGAGCGCGACCTGCTCGAGGCCAACGGCGTCGACTCCACGCGCATCGTCGCGTCGCTGCCGCGGGGGACGCAGGGCGTCGTGGTGTCGTTCTCCTCGAGCGGCGGCATGCTGTCGTCGTCGGCTGCCATACCCGACGCCGACGGCACGGCGGCCGTCACGCTCAGCGCCGATACCGAGGAGGCGCTGCTCGGCCGCCCGGACAAGCCCGTCACCGTGCGCGCCACCGTGCGCTGGGACGCCAACCGGGAAGACACGGCCACCACCGATCTCTCGTTCGTCACGCCCACCTCGGGTGCGCCCGCGCTGCACCTGAGCACGGATCCGCCCGCCGCCCTCGCCGACGGCGCCGCGCTCGTGACCTTGACGCTCGGCGCGCGGCGCCTGCCCGCCGGCACCGAGGTCGCGCTCAGCACCAGCGCGGGCGCGCTCTCGGCCGAGCGCGTGGTCGTGCACGACGACGGCGCCGGCGGCAGCACCGCCACCTTCACGCTGCAAGCGCCCGCTGCGCCCGCCGAGGCCACGGTGACGGCGCGCGAGCCCTCGGGGGTCATGGCCAGCGCCGTGGTGCGCTTCGTCGCCGACGGCGATGCGCAGTTCGATCTCACCGGCACCTTCGCCCAGCTCTCGCCGGCGCGCATTCGCATGAGCGCGGGCACGCTGACGCCGAACCCCCAGTGCGTGGTGGCGCCCGCCATCATCCGCGTGCAGCTGACGCAGGAGGGCGAGCGCGTGGTGGCCGATTGGCAGACCTGCTTCGTCACGCTGGCGCCCGTGCGCAGCATCGTGGGCGAGGTGACCACCACGGCGCCGCCCGCGTTCACCAGCTCCATCCCCGTGGTGCACGCCGAGCTCGCCCTGTCGGGCGTGGCGCTCGGCGCCGTGTTCGACCCGCCGCCCTCGGTGGTGGTGGCGGGCGCCGAGCTCGCGCACCCCGAGGACGACGCGCTGCCCACCTCGGAGGACGACGAGCGCGTGCGTGACGCCGACGGCGACGGCAAGCCCGGCGTCACGGTCATCAACTCCGTGGGCGGCGAGCAGAACATCACCTTTCGCAACCGCGGCGACACCCGCGGCCTGGTGATGTCGAGCAACCGTATCGTCGGCGAGCAGGTGGGCGACCTGAGCGCGCTGCCCGAGTCGAGCGTGCTCGGCGTGGGCAACGGCTTCTTGCCCGAGTTCCAGAGCGTGCCCAGCGTGTTCGAGATGGTGCGCGTCGATGGGCATGACGGCGCGCCCGACCTCGACACCAATGGCGACGGCACGGTGGACTGCGCCGAGATCGTCGACGCGCAAGGCTTCATCTTCACCATCGCGGCGCCGTCGACGCCGCTGGACTGTGCGGGGGTGCCGTGATGCTGCGCGCGTGTGCCGTGCTGCTCCTCGGGGTCGCGTGCAGCGCGCCGCCGCCGCCGCCCGTGGTGACGGCGAACCAGGAGCCCGTGGCGCTCATCGCGGTGCCCGCCGAGGCCGCCGTGGGCGTGCCATGCGCCTTCGACGCGGCCAGCTCCAATGACGTCGACGGGCGCGTGGTCGCGTGGTCGCTCAGCTTCGGCGACGACAGCGCCCCCGCCGTGATCACCGACGGCGCCGCGCCCACCTGGCAGCACGAGTACCAACGCGCCGGGCGCTTCGTGGTGCAGCTCGAGGTCACCGACGACCAGGGCCTGGTGGGCCGCGCGCGCGTGCCGCTCGCGGTGGCGCCGCCGCCCGAGCTTGGTCCCCCCACCGTCGACGAGCTCGCGGTGACGCAGGGCGGCGCCCTGCTGGCCGCGCGCGCGCGCGTGGCCGTCGGCAGCGCGCTCGAGGTCACCGTCGGCGCCACCGACCCCGAGGGTCACCTCGAGAGCGCGCTCGTGGAGCTCGGTGAGCAAGCGGTCGCCGTCGATCTCGCGAGCAGCGCCACCACCGGCAGCGGCAGCGCGACCGTAAGCGTGCCGGCCACCCCCGGCGACGCGCTGGTCCGCGCCAGCGCCGTCGATCGCTACGGCAACCGCTCCACGCCGCGCGAGCATGCGCTGCTGATCGTCGACGCGGCCACCGACACCGACGGCGACGGCCTGCCAGACCTCGTGGACCCGGCGCCCGACGTGGAGAACGGGCTGCTGGCCGAGGCGTTCCTGCTCGACGCCTTGTTCGACGACGGCACCATCCCTACCGACCTGTTCGGCAACCAGCGCGCCGAGCGCGTGCTCGAGGCCCTCGGCGACGCCACGCCCGTCGCCAGCGCCGCGCGCACCGACAGCTTCCTTGCGCGCGCACCTGGCATTGTGGCGCTCGACGACTTGGTGCCCGGCGCGCCCGCCGCCACCGGCGGCTTCGTGGTGCGCTACTCGGGCTTCTTGGTGCCTCCCCAAGACGTCGACGCGCTCATCGTCGAGATCGAGGCCGACGATGTCGGTGTGGTGCTGCTCGACGGCGCGGTCGTGGCCTCGGCCGACGAGGAGTACGCACGCGACTTCTTCCGCTTCGACCGCGCGCCCACGCGCACCGACGAGATCGCGCTCGACGGGCGCACGCCCATCGCCATCGTGGTGGGTGACGGCGCCGAGGCGCCCACCTCGTGGAGCGTGCGCCTCGAGCTGCGCAGCGGCGGCCAGCAGCTGCTCGCTCCCGAGGCGGTCGGCGTCTCCTCGTTCACGCTACGGTGAGCAGCATGGACCTCGCTCCCTTTCTCCACCCCGCCGCCAGCGCCGTGGTCTATGGCGCTGGCTGCGCCGCCCGCGTGGGCGCGCAGGGCCCGCTCAAGCGCGCCGCGCGCGTGGCGGTCATCACCGATCGCGGCGTGCGCGGCGCCGGCCTGCTCGAGGGCGCGCTGGCGTCGTTGGGCGAGCGCGCCGTGCTGATCGACGACGGCGTGGTGCCTGACGCCGACGCGCGTCACGTCGACGCGCTCGCGGCGCGCGCGCGCGAGCTTGGCGTCGACGGGCTGTTGGCCGTGGGCGGCGGCTCGGTGATGGACACGACCAAGGGCGTGGGCGCGGTGCTGACCAAGGGCAGGCGCCTGGCCGAGCTCGAGGGCATGGCCACCATCCGCGCGCCGCTGCCGCCGCTCGTGTGCGTGCCCACCACCGCTGGCACCGGCTCCGAAGCCACGCAGTTCGCCGTCATCAAGGATCACGTCGAGGGCAAGAAGTGCGTGCTGATGGACAGCGCGCTCTTGCCCGGCTGCGCCTTCCTCGATCCCACCTTGGTGGTGGGGCTGCCGCGCGCCGTCACCGCCGCCACCGGCGTCGACGCCATCACCCACGCGCTCGAGGCGGTGGCGAGCCGCCTGCACAACCCCATCGCCACCGCGCTCGCCACCGCGGCGCTGCGCCTCTTGCTCGGCGATGCGGGCGCGCTGGCCAAGAGCCTGGCCTCGCCCGGCGACGTCGAGGCGCGCGGCGCATGCCTGGTCGCCGCCAACCTGGCAGGGCAAGCGATCTCTTCGGCCATGCTCGGCGCCTGCCACGCCTTCGGCCACGCGCTCGGCGCCAAGAAGGGCGTACCCCACGGCGTGGCCAACGGCGTCGTGGTGGTCCGCGTGCTGCAGGAGAACCTGGCGGAGGCGCGGCCCTGCTACCAGCAGGTGGCGCGCGCGCTCGGCCTGAGCGACGCCGACGCGCTCGTGGCCGCCGTGGAGCACACGGTGCACGAGGTGGCCGGCATGCCGCGCACCTTGGGCGCCCTCGGCGTCGACGACGGTGACCTCGAGGAGCTGGTGCGCCTCACCCTCGACGACGCCGATCTCGGCACCAACCCGGTGCTGTTCGACGAGGCGGCCGTGCGCGGGGTGCTGCGCTCGCTGCTCGGCGAAGGGCCCGCGAGTCGTTAGATCGCGCGCATGAGCTCTCCACTCGTGCTCGAGCGCTTCCCGCTCGGCCTGCACTGGCCCGCCATCGATCCCTTCCTGTTCTGCGCCCATCACGCCGACCGCTACCCGCGCGGAAACGGCGCGCTCGGCCCCGCCGCTTCGCTCGCCGGGCGTGCCCTCGGCCACGACTTCGAGGGCCAGGACGGCTGGCGCATGTACCACGGCACCCGCGTGCCCGGCTTCCCGCAGCACCCGCACCGCGGCTTCGAGACCATCACCATCGTCACCAGCGGGTATTGCGATCACAGCGACTCGCTGGGCGCGCGCGCACGCTTCGGTGAGGGCGACGTGCAGTGGCTCACGGCCGGCAGCGGCATCGTGCACAGCGAGATGTTCCCGTTGCTGCGCAGCGACGTCGACAACCCGCTCGAGCTGTTCCAGCTCTGGCTCAACCTGCCGCGCGCCAGCAAGATGGTGCCGCCGCACTTCTCCATGCGCTGGCGCGAGCAGCTGCCGGTGGTGCGGCGCGACGATGGTGGCGGGCGCCACGCCACGGTGACGGTGGTGGCCGGCGACTTCGACGAGGTGCGCGCCGCACCCGCGCCGCCGCATAGCTACGCCGCGCGTGCGGACAGCGACGTCGGCGTGTGGCTGGTGGCGCTCGACGCCGGGGCACGACTCACCGTGCCGCCCGCGCCGCGCGCGCGCGAACGCATGATCTACCTGTACCGCGGTGCCGGCGCCCACCTCGACGACGACGCGCTCGTCGGCGGCAGCGGCGCGCGCGTGCGCGCCGACGCCGCGTGCACGCTCCGCGCGGGGCCAGAGCCGTGCGGGCTCTTGCTGTTGCAGGGCGCGCCGCTCGGCGAGCCCGTGGCTTGGCATGGCCCCTTCGTCATGAACACGCCCGCGGAGCTGGAGGCGGCCTACCGCGACTACCACACCACGCGCTTCGGCGGCTGGCCCTTCGAGCGCGACGACCCCGTGCACGGCGCGGAGCCACGGCGCTTCGCGCGCTACCCCGACGGGCGCGAGGAGCAGCCACCGTCAGGCCGGTGAGGGTGGCTTCACCGTGGTCGACGAGTCCTCGCGGCGGCGCCGTCGACGTGAAGCAGCCGCGCCGCCGCCCCAGCAGCTGATGCCGAGCATGAAGCCCGCGTCGTAGAAACCGCCGTTGTTCTTGATCTCGTAGAGCGACACCTCGTCGCGGAACAACGAGATCACGAAGGTGACAGGGGCGATGGCACCGTGCGCCACGCCGCGCCAAAAGCCGGCGCCGCTCGCCTCGGCGGCGGTGTTCGGCCCCGCGCAGGCGGTGAAGACCACGAGCCCGAGCGCGACCACGACGAGACGAGCGGTACGCATGAGCGCCTCCTGGGACGAGGGGACGCTTGGCCATCGGCGAGGGCAGCGCAAGGCCTCAGCGCTGCGCGCGCGCCCACGGCATCTGCGCCGTGACCGCGGCGCCACCGCCCCTACGGTCGACCGCCAGCAGACCCACGTCGACTTCGGGGTGACGCGCCCGCACGGCGGCGATGGCGTCGTCGACCGCGCGCTGGGCTGGCACGCCCCCGGCCATGGCCTCGTGCACGCGCGCGCACAGGAGCTCGGCCCAGATGAGCTCGCCCACGCCCGTGGCCACCACCGCGCCCGCCTCGCCCACGTGGATGCCGGCGCCGGGGATGGGGACGTCGCCTACGCGGCCGGGCAAGGCGCACCAGATGCCGCCCGTGGACCCAGCAGCAGCGAAGCTGCCGTCGGCGGCGCGCACGACGGCGCCCACGGTGTCGCAGGCGCCGCCGGCCTGCGCGGCCTTCTGCCAAAACACCTGCGGCACGTCGGCCCACAGGGCGGCGAACATCCCACTGCCGAGCGTCTGCATGCGCGCGGCGTGCTTCTCTCTCGCGCGCGCGGTGGCGAGCTCGGCCTCGGGCAGACCCACGCGCAGCGCCAACTCGCGCGCGCCGCGCCCCACGATCAAGCGGTGCGGCGTTTCGTAGACGGCGCGCGCCACGCGCACGGGGTTCTTGATGCCCTCGAGCCCGGCCACGGCGCCAAAGCCGCGCGCGTCCATCACGGCAGCGTCGGTCTGGATGCTGCCATCTAGGCGCAGGGTGCTGCCGGTGCCCGCGTTCATGCGCTCGTCGTCTTCCAGCACCACCACCGCGGCCACGGCGGCGTCGAGGGCGCTGCCG
This sequence comes from Deltaproteobacteria bacterium, assembly GCA_020850995.1. GTDB lineage: Bacteria > Myxococcota > UBA727 > UBA727 > VGSZ01 > JACOUT01. The sequence goes on along the minus strand of JADZDP010000150.1, from coordinate 35,994 downwards.
CCGCGCCCGAGCGCGTCGAGCGCGGCGGCGCACGCCGCCTGGCAGCCGTCGGCCACGGCGGCGTCGTTGGCGGCGCCGCCGTGGGTGAGGACCAGGGCCTCCGTCATAGCGCCGGCTCGCGCCCGATCTTGGCGCCCACCAACCCACGCAGCGTGGCGTAGAGCTCGACGCCGCTCTTCTTGTCGAGCCAGCGCGCGCCGTCGTAGCGGAAGTGCCAGGCGGAGCGGTCGGCGGCCAGCCACAGCTCGCGGATGGGCGGCTGCAGGTTCAGCACGAAGGGCGCGCCGGAAGGGAATTGCAGCTTGAGCACCCCGGCCTCGAGCACGGCCTCCACTGCGTCGGGATCTTCCGCGTCGATGGCGCCGCGGACGCGCTCGATGGCGGCGTTGGCCAGGGTGCGAAAGGCGGGCTCGTCTAGCGTGTCGCTCGTCGCCATGGGCGTTGCTCCTCGCGTTGCGCGCGACCGCTCGCGTCTGGCAGCGACCGGCGGCGGATCCTTCACGATCGTGTAGCGAGAACACAAGCATCCGACAGGTAGGTGCGCGTGTGCCGGCGGTCGAAAACTTGTGCCAGCTGATGCCGGCAGGCTCCAATAGGTGCCGGTGGAAGACACTCCCGCGCCCCCACAGCAGCACGCACCGCGCTCCACGGTGGTCACCTTGGCCTTGTTCCTCGTCGTGTGCGGCGCGTTGGCCGCGGCACCCCTGCCCTCGTGGCTCAAGCCCCTCGATCTCTCGACCCCCGACGCCGCCGAGCGCGTCGCGCGGCGGGTGCTCGCCAAGCCGAAGATGACCTTGCAGCACGTGGAGGAGCGGCTGGCGGCCCAAGGCGGCGACGGTCGCGACGCGCCTGAAGGCGAGGGCATCGATCAGAGCGCGCGCCTCGACGCCGAGGAGCGTGAGCTCCTCACCACGCGCGACGCCCGCGCCGACGTGGAGGCGCTCAAGGACGTGGCCCTCCCTGCGGCGGTGCCCGAGCGCCCGCGCGTGGTGGTCGATCGCGCCGCCGTGGCGGCGCGCATCACCTCGCCCAAGGCCGATGCGTTCCGCGCACAAGCCAAGAGCGTGAACGCCCCCGGCGCCGCCGTCGTCAACCCGTGCGTGCTCGAGGAACCCGCGCCCATGGGCGGCGTGCGCTGTGCCCGCACCGCGCTCGATCCCTTCTTTGGCACGCTCGACGCCATCGCGGCCGGTGACACGAGCGCGCGCGCCGCCGCCGTGGTGCTCGGCAACTCGCTCATCGCGTCGGACCACGTCACCGACGTGGTGCGCGCGCGCCTGGTGGAGCGCTTCGGCGACGCCGGCCGCGGCTTTCTCTTGCCCGACCGCCTGAGCAAAGTGGCGGGACGCAAGGTGCGCACCGGCGAGGCCACGGCGGGCTGGGAGATCCAGAACTTCGCGCAGGACCCGCCCGACCCGAAGAGCGGCAAGCGCCTCGGCCCCTTCGGCTTCACGGGCAGCCTGCACGTGTCGACGGTGAAGGGGGACCACACCACCTGGCGCACCGACGGCGCGGCGCGCGCGCGCCTGTTCTACCTCGAGCACGGCGGGCAGCCGGCCATGCGCCTGGAGGCGCGCACCAAAGCGGGCAAGTCGGTGGTGGCGCGCATCGAGGCCATGCCCGCGGTGGCGCCAGAGCAAGACGTGAGCGTCGACGTGGTGCTACCGGCGGCCACGCGCGAGCTGGTGCTGGTGGCCGAGGGGCCGGGCGCACAGGTCTATGGCGTAGCGCTCGAGGGTGAGGGCGCCGGCGTCGTTGTCGACACCATCGGTGTCCCGGCGGCGAGCGCGCAGCTGTACGTGGAGGCGACGTCGGAGGAGGTGTTCGTGCGCCAGTTGCGCCAGCGCGAGCCCTCGCTGTTCGTGGCCATGCTCGGCGGCAACGAGGTGCGCTCGCTCGACTACAAGACCATCGACCCCGCGCGCTTCGACGCCTACCTGACCGAGCTGCTCGCGCGCGCGAAGAGCGCGGCGCCCGAGTCGGCGTGCCTCATCGTGTCGCCCATCGACGCGGTCAAGGCGAGCGCGGCGGGTGAGGAGCTGACCACGCGGCCCGAGATCGACACCGTCATCGAGGTGCAGCGCGCCGTGGCCAAGCGCGAGGGCTGCGCCTTCTTCGACTTGTTCGCCGCCATGGGCGGCAAGGGCTCGCTGACGCGCTTCAAGGACAAGGGCTTCTTGTCGGAGGACCTGGTGCACCCCACCTGGCGTGGTGGCGACGTGCTCGGCCAGCTCTTCGCTGATGCCCTGGTGCAGAGCTGGATCGACACCGCCGTGCCCGAGGGCGGCATCGCCATCGCGCGTCGTCGAGACGCCAAGGTGCCGACGCCGCGCTTCGCCGGTCTGACCTTTCCGTCTGAGGAACAAGCGGTGGTGGTGGTGAAGAGCGATCGGCGCGACGCGCCGGCGCCGCGCCGCCCGCTGGCGCGCTTCTTCGAGCAGCTGCGCGCGCTCGAGCGCGGCGAGGTCACCCGCGTCGCCATTGGGCAGCTCGGCGCCTCGCACACGGCGGGACAGATGTGGACCGATCGCATGCGCGAGCGCCTGACCGAGCGCTTCGGCAACGCCGGGCGCGGCTTCATCTCGGTGGGCCGCGAGTCGAAGCGCCTGGCCTCGACCGGCGTGGTGCGCACGCTCGAGGGCGGCTTCGAGATCGCCGACGGTCGCGAGGTCATGCTCGGTGGCACCGTGGGCATGAGCGGCACCAAGGCGCGCCTCGAGCCCGGCGCGCGTTTCGCCGTCGACTTCTGCGGCAAGCTCGCGCCCTCGGCGGCGAAGGGCGGCGCGCGCCACGCGCACAAGCGACCCGCGAGCTGCCCCGAGGCGCGCTCGGCGGGCACGTTGCAGATCGCGTGGCTCGCCACGCCCGACATGGGCAGCGCCGACGTGGCCGTGGACGGCACCACCGTGGCCACCATCTCACCCGAGGTGCGCAACCTCGACAGCGACGTGCAGCTCTTGCGCCTGCCCATCGACGAGGCCACCGCCAGCCTCGAGATCGTGGTGCACGCGCCAGCGCCCAAGAAGGCTCATGGCAAGGGCAAGGACCCCGAGCACGACGCCGCTCTCGACGAGCGCTTCGGCCCCGTGCATCTGTTGTCGGTCAGCGAGGAGCGCGCGCGGTCCGGCGTCGTGCTCGACGCCGTGGGCCTGCCCGGCACCACCGGCATGACGCCGCAACGTTGGCGCCAAGACATTGTGGCCGAGGAGGCGCGCTCGCGCGACTGGGACCTCTTGGTGACGGCGTGGGGGACCAACGAGGCAGGCATCGCCTCGCTCGACGAGGTCACCTACCGCCACCACTTCACGCGCACCCTCGACACGCTCTTGCAGGCCTCGCCGCGCGCCGACTGTCTGATCATCGGCGCCTCCGATCGACAAGACCAGAAGCACGGCGAGTGGCGCGCGGCGCCCGCGCACGAGCTGGTGGAGCGCGTGCAACGGCAGGTGGCGGCCGACCGCGGCTGCGCCTTCTTCTCGCTGCGCACGGCCATGGGCGGCGCCGGCTCGGTGGGTGCTTGGTTGGCGCGCGGCCTCGCCAACGTCGACCACGTGCACTTCACCGCCGAGGGCTACGCCAAGCTCGGCGATCTGATCGTCGACGATCTGCTGGCCGCCTACGCCCACGACGCGGCGCTGGCCGCGGCCGCCGCGCAAGAGGAGCTGGCGCGCGCGCAAGGTGACGATGGCAACCGCACGTCCACCGACGTCGATCGGCGAGGTGGATGATGCTGTTCCACTCGCTGCAGTTCCTGCTCTTCCTGCCGCTGGTGTTCGCGTTCTATTGGGCGGTGGTCGATCGCCCCGTCCTGCGCAAGGTGCTGCTGGTCGTCGCCAGCCTGATCTTCTACATGGCGTGGAACCCGGCGCCGGTGGTGCTGCTCGTCTGGCTCACCATCGTCGATTGGGGCGTGGGGCGCTGGCTGCGGCGCACCGAGCACCGGCTGGCGCGCAAGGCGATCCTGTCGCTCTCGATCCTCAACAACCTCGGCCTGCTGTTCCTGTTCAAGTACGCCGACTGGCTGACCCAGAGCGTGGTGGACGCCTTCGCGCTCGTCGACGTGCACCTGGTCTATCGCCCGCTGGGGCTCATCTTGCCCGTGGGCCTGTCGTTTATCGTCTTCCAGGGCATGAGCTACACCATCGACGTGTACCGGCGTGAGCTGGCCACGCGCGAGAGCTGGCTCGACGTCGCCGTGTACATGACCTTCTTCCCGCACGTGGTGGCCGGCCCCATCGTGCGCGCCAGCGACTTCCTGCCGCAGGTGGACGAGCGCCCCACGCTCGACGACGCGCGCGGCGCGCGCGCCTTGGTGCGCATCGCCACCGGCATGTTCAAGAAGCTGGTGATCGCCGACTTCTTGGCGGCCAACATCGTCGATCGCGTGTTCGCCGACCCGGGCAACTACTCGGGCCTCGAGGTGACCACGGCGGTGGTCGCCTACACGCTGCAGATCTACTACGACTTCTCGGCCTACTCGGACATCGCCATCGGCACCGCCGCGCTCTTCGGCTACGTGCTGAAGGAGAACTTCGACAAGCCCTACCTGTCGAAGAACCTCTTCGAGTTCTGGCGTCGCTGGCACTCGTCCTTGGGCTCGTGGCTGCGCGACTACCTGTACATCCCGCTCGGCGGCAACCGCGGCAGCAAGGCGCGCACCATCGTCAACCTGATGATCACCATGATCCTGGGCGGCGTGTGGCACGGCGCCGATTGGCGCTTCGTGGCGTGGGGCCTGGCGCACGGCATTGGCCTCACCATCACGCGCCTGTGGTGGTGGACCTTCGGCAAGACCAAGAACCCCACCTGGGTCGCGACCGCCCTCTCCACGCTCGCCACCTTCATCATCGTGGTCGAGTGCCGCATCGTGTTTCGCGCCAAGGACATGCTGCATGCCAAGGTGATGTTCCTCGAACAGTGGAAGAGCGGCTGGACCCTGTCGTCGTCGCCGAACCTGTCGGGCGCGCTCGGCCTGGTGCTGGCGGCCGCCGTGGTGGGGCACCTCGTGCCCCATCGCCTCTACGACCGTGGCGCGGCGCTGTTCGCGCGCCTGCCGGTGGTGGCGCGCGCGCTCGTGCTGGTGGGGCTCGCGCTCTTCATCAAGGAAGTGGCGGCCTTCGAGGTGCAGCCCTTCATCTACTTCAAGTTCTGACCGGCGTTGCCGGTCAGAGCTTGAAGTATTCCGTGTGAGGCGGCTCTCGCCGCCTCACGAGCAGCCGGGCCTCCGGCCCCCCCGGCGCGCGTTGCGCGCCGGGGCCCCCCTGGCACGGCGGTGTGAGCTTGTGAGCGCTCGCCACCGGCTCGCGTCCGCGGGTGCATGCGAAGTGCACAGAGCTGCGTTTGCGCCGAGCCCCGCGGATCGTGCGCTGTGCCCCTCGTCGCGCGGGCCTAGCCCGACGCTCCGAGGGAGGAGGGTCGGAGGGAGGAAGATGGGAAGTGCGCCTGGGTTGAAGGACGCCGCTCCGCCGCGCGTGTAGCGGTCAGTCCGCTGTGAAGGTCGGCATCGTTTGGGACGGCAGGGTCCCTTGGCACGGCACGGCGAATTCGCCCTCACCCTCGCCCTCGCCCTCGCCCTCGCCCTCTCCCTCACTCGGCTCGGCGACCGCGAAGGGTGCGCTGAAGCGCGTGTCGTCCCAACCTTCGACCAGCACCTGCAGCTCCGCCGTGCCGACGCTGGCGCCGGTCAACACCACCTGCCCGGCCTGTTCGCCGAGCTGCACGCCGAGCACGGCGTCGTCGCTGCTCGCGACCTCGGTCACCACCGCGCCATGCGGGCCGGTGTCGTCGAAGTAGGTGACGCGCACGGTGGCCTGTGCGCCTCGCGCGACGGTGTCGCCGCAGGTCTGCAGGCCCGGTGCGGCGCTGCACCCGGGCCCGCCGTAGCCGCACTCCCACCCCTCGAAGAAGGCGCAGGCGCTCAGGGCTGCAATGGAGGGAAGGGCGAGAAGCCAGAATGGGACGCTGCGCATGAGCGCAGTGTGCCAGGAGCCTCTTGCGCTGCAAGCGCCTGAGCTCGGTCCTCGGCGAGCGCGCTCGTCCCTCACGTGCCGCCGCCGGGCACCACCAGGAGGTCGGCGACCACTGGCACATGGTCCGAGTGCGGGCTTGGCATCACGCGGTACGACGTGAACGAGATCTCCTTGGGGATCAAGATCCAGTCGAGCACGCGATCGGGCGCTGCCGTGGGGTAGGTGAGATCGCTCGCGCCAGGGACATCACCCGCAGGCCTGCGCTGGAAGCGCTCGTCGAAGATGCGGAAGGCCGACCAGCCGTCACGCGTGTGCTCGGCTTTGGGAAAGGAGCGCGGGGCCGCGTTGAGATCGCCCGCCACGATGAGCGGCGCGCTGGTGTCGGCGAGCGGCGCGAGCATGGCGGCGCTGGCGGTGCGCACCTCTTCGCTGCGGTGGCACAAGTGCACGGCGGCCAGGCGCACGGGGCCGCTCGGCAAGGCCAGCGTGACCAAGGCGCCGCGCTTCTTGCCGGCCAGCGCCGTCTCCCACGGCGAGAGCTCGGGCAGATCGATGAGCGCGGCGTCGGCCAGCTCCACGCGGCTCAACACCGCGTTGCCGAAGCGCCAGCACAGCCAGCCCACGCAGACGTCGAGGCTGCGTTGACGCAGCACCAGGGGGTAACCGGCGCGCTCGGCGAGCATGGCCGCGGCGTCGACGCGACCGCTCCAGCTCGCGTCGAAGTCGACCTCGTTCAGCACCACCACATCGGCGTCGAGCTCGCGCAAGAGCGCCGCGATGTCGCTGGCGCGGCGGTCACGTTCCTCGTCGGTGGGCGCCCAGTTGTCCTCGGGCTGCCCGCGCAGGTGCGCGATGTTGTAGGTGGCGATGCGCAGCACACCGGGCGTGCGCGGCCCGGTGGCGGGCCCGCGGCGCTCGAGCGAGATCGCGCGCGACGGTGCGCGCGCGCGGCTGTACGCCCAGGGGCCGAGCGCCGCCAACAGCAACGTGCAGAGCGCCGCCGCGATGAGCGTTGCGAACATGCGTGCTCGACCTCGCATCCCCATGGGTCGTCCGACTCCGCGCCTGGCGTGCGCAACCGACGGTAGCGCGCTTCGCGGCCCGCGTTCAGCGCCGGCACGCGCGCGCTGCTACGCTCGCGCCATGGTGCGTCTCGTCGCCGGCCTCTGCGCAACGCTTCCGCTCCTCATCGCCTGCCTCGATCTCGGCGTCGACGTCGACAACCCCTGGCCGATCCCGCAGATGGCCCGCCCGCCGGCAACCAGAACCCCGAGGCCACCTGCACCATTCCCGCGGCGGCCGGGCTGGCGGAGGTGTCGGCGCCCACCACCGTGATCGGCGACGGCACGCCCGCGAGCTGCACCTCGAGCGCGGTGGTGCAGGCCGTCGCCGGCGGCGGCGTCATCACCTTCGCCTGCGGCGCCGCGCCACTCACCATCGAGCTCGAAGAGACCGCGCGCGTCTTCAACGACACCGGGCCCGACATCGTCATCGACGGCGCCGGCCTCATCACGCTCAGCGGCGGCGGCGCGCGCCGCATCCTCTACATGAACACCTGCGACCAAGAGCTGGTGTGGACCACCGACCACTGCGACGACCAGGATCACCCGCGCTTGACGCTGCAGAACCTCACCTTCCTCGGCGGTGACTCGTCGGCCGAGCAAGAGAACGACGGTGGGGGCGCGGTGTGGGCGCGCGGCGGGCGCCTCAAGCTCGTCAACACGCGCTTCTTCTCGAACCAGTGCGTCGACACCGGGCCCGACGTGGGCGGCGCCGCCGTGCGCGTCTTCGATCAGGCCGGCGATCTGCCAGTGTTCGTGGTCAACAGCAGCTTCGGTGGCGACGACGGTTACGGCGGCGCGTGCTCGAACGGTGGCGGCATCAGCAGCATCGGGGTGTCGTGGACCATCATCAACAGCCTGTTCTCGTTCAATCGCGCCGTGGGCAACGGCGGCAACCCCGCGCAGGCGGGCACGCCGGGCGGCGGCAGCGGCGGCGCCATCTACAACGACGGCAACACCATGACGCTCGACCTGTGCGGCACGCGCATCGAGCACAACCAGGTCGTGCAACACGGCAGCGCCATCTTCTTCGTCAGCAACGACCACACGGGCTCGATCCGCATCGATCGCAGCGTCATCGCCGACAACGAGGGTGGCAGTTGGTACCCGAGTTACGATCAGATCAGCAACCACGACGACACGCCCATCACCGTCACCGACTCGGTCATCGGGGACGAGGTCATCGAGTGAGCAAGGGCGCGCTGCTGCTCACGCTCCTGCTCGCCGGCGCCTGCCGCCCGGCGCCCGCCTCGTGGGTGGTGGAGCACGAGGGCAAGCGCAGCACGCTGGTGGGCACCATGCATGCCGAGGCCGACCTGAGCGTGCTGGCACCCGAGGTGTTCGACGAGCTGGCGCGCGCGCGCGTGCTGGTCACCGAGGCCGACGTGCGCGGCAGCGCTGTCGCTCCCACCGAGTTTCTCGCGGCCATCACCCTGCCCGACGAGCAGACGCTGCAAGACCTGGTGAGCGCCGCCGACTGGTCGGTGCTGGTGGCCGCCATGGACTTCATGGACATGAACGTGGCCGCGCGCGCGCAGCCCTGGTTCGTGGAGGGGCAGATCGTGGTGCACGAGCTGCCCGACGACATCGAGCCCATCGACGAGGGGCTGGTGGCGCGCGCCGAGCAACAGGGCATACCGCTCGCGTTCTTCGAGACCTGGCAGGCGCAGGTGGCCGCGCTCAACGGGCTCGGGCTCGAGGATGGGCTCGCCGTCTTGCTCGAGACCGCGCGCGATCCCGCCGCCGCCGCCGCCGCGCACCTCGTCTGGGCCGAGGCCTACACCGCCGGTGACGTCGAGGAGATGACCGCGCTGGCCTTCGACGAGGCCGCCGTGGCGGCGCGGCCCGCGTACTACGAGCAGATCGTGTTTCGCCACGAGGGCTGGCTCGACCAGGTAGAGGAGCAGGTGCGCATGGGAGATGCCGTCATCGCGGTGGGCTTCATGCACTTGCTGACGGAGCGCGGATTGCCGGCGCTGCTGGAGGCGCGGGGCTATCGCGTGGTCGAGCGCTTCTGAGGAGAGCCCGTGCGCGCGAAGGGCGAACACGGCAGCGCAGCGTCCCGGTTCGTTCTGCGGTGCCATCGACACGGCCATCGGCGGCCGGTGGCGGCGGCTTGGGCGCCGCGCACGAGCGCAGCTTGGTGCTCGAGGCGCACACCTGATCGTTCGCCCTTCGGTGACGACGTCAACGGCCAGCGCTTCGGCGCCGGGTGGGACCTGTCCGGCGCGCCTTCGACGATGGGCGCGTGTTCCGCGACGACCATGACCTTGCCGACGTCGTGATCGGGGCGCCGGTCCGCGCCATGTACATCCGATTGCCGAAGGGATACGCCGACCTTGCTCGCCGCTTGCTGCACCTCCCCAGACTCTCGGAGTACGCGATGTGGACCTGGCTCTCGCTCGTGATGTTCGGTGCGCCGCCTGTCGCTGCCGCGCCCGCGGCGCAGTTCGGCGCCGACACCAAGATCGCGTGGACCCTCGAGGTCGCCGTGGATGAGGAGCGGCACAGCTACGGCGAAGCGGAGATTGACGCGCGCCTGCAGACGCCGCTCGCGCACCCGGTGCTGCCCGTTGTGTGTGCGCTCGCGCTCGAGCGCGAGCATGTCCCCTATGACCGCACCGGCGTGCGCGGCTACACACGCGACGAAGAGCGCGTGAAGCTCACCTGCACGCTCGACGGCTACGCGCTCGAGCTCGACACCGTCACGTGCGCGAAGGGCGCGGCCAAGAACAAGGTCGGCACCGTCTATGGCGACGACGCCACCCTGCGCGTCACGCGCGACAAGAAGAGCTTTGCAGTGCGTGTCGGCTGCGTCGTCAAGTAGCGCTTGGGCGTGTCCCTGCCGCGTTCACGCAGCGAAGCGAAGCCGGCCCCTGGGTCGCGTATGCTCGTCCCATGATCGCACCGCGCCTGCCAAAGATCGTCGAGGCCGATGCGCGCGCGGCACACGTGGCGCGCGCCCTCGCGGCCGACACCACACCGCTTTGGGCGCAGAGCGCCGTGCGCGTCGCGCGCGTGCCCTCCACACCGGCGCTGGCGGCGGCGCTGCAGCAGGCCGCGCGCGACGAGCACCTCGTGCGCGGCCTCGAGGGCGCCATGCGTGCGCTGGACGCCGAGGCGCGCGGGCAGCGGCTCGCCGATGAGAAGATTGGTGCGGCGCGCGGCGCTCGCATCTCGCGGCTCTTGCTCCTCGCCGACGACGGCGCCGAGCGCTTCTACCGTGACGTGGAGGCGCTGCTCCGCCGCCACGGCGATCGGGCGGTGGCGCTGCGCGTGTCGCTCGACGCCGACGCGCTTGGGGCGTTGCTCTTTGGGGCGGACGCGCCCACGCGCGCTGCCTTGGTGGTGCACAAGGACGCCGTCGCCGCCGTGCTGTTCGCGCTCGTGGCGCCCTGATGCCAGATCTCGGTGGGCGGTGTTCATCGCGGCCGCGAATGAGGCGGAGCGGCGGCTGGCCAGATCTGGCGATGTAACCAACGCAGCGTCTCGCGCGTGCTCTGGTTGGAGGTGCACCATGGCGCGCGTCGCGGTGGTTGGGGCAGGTGTGGGTGGGCTGGTGACGGCCGCGCTGGCGCGCCAGGCCGGCCACAGCGTCGTGCTGTACGAGAGCGCCGAACAGCTCGGCGGGCGCGCGCGTTCTACCGAGCACGATCTGGGGTCGGGGCGGCGCGTGCGCCTGAACCTCGGGCCACACGCGTACTTCGCCGCTGGCGCCGCTCGACGGGTGCTCGAACGCCTCGGCGTGAAACCGCGCGGCTTCACGCCGCCGACGCGTGGCCTGCTCGCGTGGCGCGACGGCGTCTTCGAGCCCTTCCTCGATCCGCGACGAGCGTGGGTGGCGGCGCGCCTCTCCGCTGCGGCCCCGCCAGCGACCCTCCAGGTCGGGTCGTGGCTCGACGAGCTCCCAGCGACGCGCGAGCCGATGGCGCGCGCCTTCGCCGAGGCGCTCATCCGCGTGACGACCTATTGCGTTGATCGGCGCCTCAGCGCCGTGGCCGCCGCGGCGCAAGTGCGCCGCGCCCTGATCGGCGGCGTGCGCTACCTCGACGAGGGCTGGCAGTCGATCGTCGATCCCTTGGCCGAGCGCTGCCGCGCGCTCGGCGTCGAGCTGCGTACGCGGGCACGCATCAACGACCTCGACGCCCTCGACGCGGATCGGCTCGTGCTGGCCGTGCCGCCGAATGAGGTGTCGCGCCTGACGGGCCGCCGCGTCGACCTCACGCCCTTGCGCACCGCCAACCTCGACCTGGTGCTCGACGGCCTGCCCGTGCCACGGCGCCGCGCGGTCTTCGGCGTGGGCGCGCCGTGGTACTTCGCCGTGCATACGCGGCCAGGCGTCAAGGGTCCTGTGGTCGCGCACGCCATGCAGTACCTCGCAGCCGATACCACTGGTGATCGCGCCGGGCTCGAGGCCTTCCTGGACTCGGTGCAGCCCAGCTGGCGCGAGCGCGTGCTGCATGCGCGCTACCTGCCGTCACTGACCGCGCAGCACGGCATGGTCGACGGCAGCCCCGTGCCGTCAGTGGCGCTCGATGAACGCACGCTCGTCGTCGGTGATTGGGTAGGCGCGCGTGGCCTCTTGCTCGACCGCTCCGTCGGCGCCGCCGACGATGCCGCGCGCTTGCTCGCGGTGGCAAGCACCGGCACGATGGCCGCATGAATTTGCGTGAGGCCCTGCAACACCACCAGCGCCAGCTCTGGGCGATCGCCTATCGCATGACGGGCTCGGCCAGCGACGCCGATGACGTCGTGCAGGAGGTGTGGGTGCGCGGGCTGGCGCGGCCGCCGCGCGACCTCGGCGCGCCGCTCGGCGGGTGGCTGCGCACCGTGGCGCTCAACGTCGCGCGCGACACGCTGCGCCGCCGGCGCCGTCGGCCCTACGACGGCCCGTGGCTACCAACGCCCATCGAGGACAGCGCGGCGCTGGTGCCCGACGATCTGCCCGATGCTGAGGCACGGTACTCGCTGCATGAGAGCGCCACCTTCGCGTTCCTGCTCGCGCTCGAGGCGCTCTCGCCGCGCGAGCGCGCCGCGCTGTTGTTGGCCGACGTGCTCGACGCTGACACCGCGGAGGTGGCGCGTGCCCTCAAGGTGACGCGCAGCAACGCCAAGGTGATCGTCCACCGGGCACGCAAGAAGATGGCGGCGTACGACAAGCACCGCTGCGTACCCACGGCCGAGCGCGTCGAAGCCACGTCAACCGCGCTGATGCGTTTCCTCGCCGCGGCACAGAGCGGCGACAGCGCGGAGCTGGTCGCGGTGCTCGCCGACGACGTGCGCTTCACCGCGGACAGCGGCGGGCGCGTGGTGGGCGCGCGCAAGGTAGTGGTAGGCCGCGACGCCGTGGCGAAGCTGCAGATGGGCCTGTTGGCCAAGGGCGGCAACGTCATCGCGGTGACCTTCACCAACGTAAACGGACTGCCGGCCATCGTTGCCGCCGTCGCGCCGCCGACCGCGCGCCACCCACGGCTCACCTGCGTGCTCGTCGATCTCGACGAGCAGGGACGCATCGGCGAGGTGCGCTACGTGCTTCACCCCGACAAGCTCACGCGCGTGACCGATCCGGCGCGCTCGGCGCTGACGATCGTGGGCGGTGACTGAGCTCGCTCACCGTCGTGCTCGCAAGAAGGCGAGCAACAGCACCAACCCGGCCACGGGAGAGCTCGCGCGGGTCGCACCACAGCCCCCAACCTCGTCGCTGCCGTTTTCGTCGCGCGCGCCGTCGCTCGGCTCCTCGGGATCTGGCTCGTCAGTGGGGGGATCGTCGGTGTTGGGCGTGCCGGCGTCGGGAGCGTTCGGCGGCTCGGCACTGCCGGCGTCAGGAACCGCCGCTGGGCCTGCGTCGGGGTCGCCGGGCGCCGGCGTGCCGGCGTCGCTGCGCGGGGCCTCGGGCCCGGCGTCGACGGGCTCGTCGGGGGGATCGCTCGGCAGCACACAGGTGCCCTGCGGGGAGCAGCCGGTCGCCTCCACGGGGCAGCGGTAGAGGGTGGCGCTCGGGTCGCTGCAGTCGGGGTCGACGGCACCGCACTCACAGTCGCAGCCATCGACGGCGCCATACCAGGCAGCGTCGCAGCTCCAGTCGTGGGGGACCGCGTCGCCCTCGTCGACGGCGGGATCCTGGCAATCGAAGCTCACGGTGCCGCAGGCGTAGGTGGCGTCGACGCAGGTGCTCTCGCAGCAATCGCCGTCGTCCCACCCGCACGCGAGGTTGTTGGCGCTGCCGTCGCAGTAGCCGTCGGCGAGCCACGCGCTCGGCGCGGCGCAGCCGCCGGTGGTGCCACCGGTCCCGCCAGTGGCGACGTCGGGGTCTTGGCAGTCGAAGCCGGCGACACCACAGGGGTAGGCCGCGCCCGCGGCGCAGCTGCTCGCGCAGCAGTCGCCGTCGTCCCAGGCGCATGCGAGGGTGTTGGCGCTGGCGTCGCAGTAGCCATCGCCGATCCACTCCGGCACCGCGAGGCATGCAGCGCTGCTCGGCAGCGCTGGCGCCGCACAGCTACCGGTGGGCGCCGTGGGCGCAGGCAACTGGCACTCGAGGCCGCTTGCGCACTCGAAGGTCCCCGGCATGCAGAGCGATCCCTCCACCAAGCCCACGCACACACCGTCGACGCACCCGTCGCCGCCAACGAGCGGGTGCGCGCAGTCGACGCCAAGGAGCTGGCCAAGCTCGCTGCACTCGTGCACGCGCATGGTGCCCTCGCAGCGGGGCAGCTCGGCGCCGCTTGGGTCCGTGGGATCGCAGGTGGTGAGACCAGCCGCGCAGCCGCCCAAGGCGTCGCAGCCCAGGTCTGGCGCCAGCCCGCCGTTGTCGCCGCAGCCCCAGACCTGGTGGGCGCTGTTGGTGACGCAGTGCTCTCCCGCCTGAAAGACGCAACGCGCGCCAGCGTCGAGCTCGAGGCAGGTGCCCGCCTGGATGCGCGCCGCGCCTGTTGCATCGATGAACTCGTAGCTGCCGCACGCGACCGTGAACAGCATGCCGCTCTCGCAGTACTCGAGGGTGGTGCCGTTGCAGCGGCCAAGGGCGCTGACGCCGCCGCAGGGATCGCTGCTCTCCGGCGTGTCACACACGCCCGGCGGACCCCACCCTTCGAGACACTGGCAGGTGGCGAGCCCGCCGGCCTCGAGCGCGCAGGTCGCGTTGGCGCCGCAGAGGGCAGCGCCGCTCGTGCAGGCGCCGCTGGCGCAGGCGTCGGGCCCCGTGCAGGGGTCGCCGTCGTCGCAGGCCTCGCCACCGTCGAGCAGGTCCACCTCGCAGCTGCCGGTGGCCGGGTTGCAGGAGCGCTCTTGGCAATCGTCGGGGTCGCCGTCGGCGCAGGTGACGATGGTGGCGGGGTTGGTCACGCACGCCCAGGGCAGGCGCGAGTGATCGCAGTAGGGCGTGCCGTTGCACAGGTCGCCGTCGTCGGCGCAGTCGTCGTTGCTGACACAGGCGCAGCCGATGGCCTCGCCGACGCAGCCGCCCCCCTCGCAGTGGTCGTCGTCGGTGCAGGGATCATCGTCCGAGCAGCTCGTGCTGCTGGGCTCTGGTGTCAGCACGCACTCGCCGGTGGGAGCATCGCAGCGGTTCTTCGTGCAGGCGTTGTCAGCGTCGCTCGGGCACGTGACGACGGTGGCGGGGTTCAAGCGACAGACGGGGCTCCTGCCCGACAGGTCGCAGTACGGGGTGCCGTTACACACGTCGCCGTCGTCGATGCAGTCGCTGTCCTCCACGCACTCGCAGGTGAGGCCCGGGCCCACGTCGAGCTGACCGAGGCACGCGCCCTCGCGGCAAGCGTCGCCGCTCGAGCAGGGGTCGCCGTCGGTGGGGCACTCCGTGCCGTCGTCGAAGGCTTGCAGCTGGCAGGCGCCCACGCTCGGGTTGCACAGCGACGCCTGGCAATCGCCGTTGTCGACCGTGGGGCACTTGTTGCAGACGCCCAGGCGCGTGAGCGACGCGCCCGTCTCGGCGTTGGCCTGCAGGGCGCCCGCGCAATGAAAGCCGTCGGGGCACTCGGCGTCCTGCATGCATTGCACGCCTGGCTCGATGACGGTGGCCGGGTTGACCAGGCACTCGTTGGTCGCCAGGTTGCAATAGAGCGTGCCGTTGCAGGCGTTGCCGTCGTCGAAGTGGGTCAGGCAATCGGCGTCGCTCTGGCACGCGCAGTGCTCGCCGGCGCCGATGCTCAGGGTGCCCTGGCATTGCCCGCCGCTGCAGCTGTCGTTGATGGTGCACTCATTGCCGTCGTCGCACACGGTGCCGACCGACCTGATCTTGCACTTGCCGTCGACGGGATCGCACAGGTTCTGGCTGCAGGCCGTGTCGTCCACCGAGGGGCAGGACACGGTAGTAGCCGGGTTCAACAGGCATTCGTGCAGGGCCTTGTTGCAGTAGAGCGTGCCGTTACAGAGGTCGCCGTCTTCCAGCACGGCGCAGTCCTCGTGCTCGACGCACTCGCAGGTCTCGCCGGGCCCCACGTCTTGCACGCCCGCGCACTGACCCGCGTTGCACACGTCGTTGACGGTGCATGCGTCGCCATCACTGCACGCGGTGCCCTGGGGTTGATCGGTCATCGCGCAGAAGCCGAGCGCGGGGGCGCACGTGTTCTTGCGGCAGTCCGTGTCGGAGTCCTTGTTGCAGACGATGGTGGTGGCCGGGTTCACCTTGCAGAGGTGCGCCGATTTGTCGCAGTAGAGGGTGCCGTTGCAGAGGTCGCCGTCTTCTTGCGTGGCGCAGTCCGCGTTCGAGGCACAGCCGCAGGTCTTGCCGGGGCCCACGTCGGGGGTGCCGACGCAGGTCCCACCCCATTCGGGCGCCGGTTGGCAGCCGTCGTTGATGGAGCAGGGGTTACCGTCGTCGCAGGGCGTGGTCGGCACCGTGAAGCTGCACTGGCCGGTCGCGGGCGCACAAACGTTCTTGCCACACTGATGGTCCATGGAGTCGTCGCAGGTGACCACGCTGCTCGCGTTGAGCATGCAGACGCCGGCCTCTTCATCGCAGGAGTAGGTGCCCGTGCACAGGTCGTTGTCGGGATCGGCGCAGTCGTCGTGCGTGGCGCAGGGTGCGCAGCCGATGATCGGCTTGTGGACACAGTGGAAGTAGGTGAACAGGTCCTTGGTGCACGGGTCGCCGTCATCGCAGAGGGCGGCCCGCGCAGGCTGCGCGTGCAGGAAGACGGCGGCGGCGAGCGCGCATGCGGGGAGGGCCCAAGCGGCGCCACGACCTAACGGGACGTGATGGCGCGCTGCGGCGATCGACGAGCTGTGAACGCGGTCCATGGCTCCCCCTTCACCTGGTAGGGGTCCATCGGTACGAGCGGGCGATTTCTTGAGGGAATCGAGGCGGGATCGGCGCTGCCAAGGGTCAGTGCGCGCGTCGCCTGCAGCGCGCTGCTTCGATCACGCTCGGCCGCTCACGCCTGCGCGAGCACGCGGTTCTTCACCATGCGCGAGCGCTGCCACGCCGCGTTCGAGGTGGAGAAGCCAGGGCGATAGCCGGGCCGCACGTACTTGGCTCGCGCCGTCACGATGCCGCCCTCTTCCAGCTTGAGGTAGAGGCCCTCCATGTCGTCGGAGGGATCGGTCTCGCGCACGAAGCGCTCGGCGTCGCTGACCTCGGCCTCGGCGATGGCGTAGAGCAGCTCGTCGCGCCAGCTGGGCGTCTTGAAGCGTGAGGGGCCGAGCAGCGGCAACAGCTCGCTCATGGAGGCGAACGAGCCGGCGCCGAGCACGGGCGCGCTCACCAGCGGCAGGCCGCGCAGCATCTGGCGGCGCCGCTCGGTGGAGAGGAAGGTGTCGGTGGCGGTGTCGAGGACGTCGAGCTCGACGAACGCCGAGGGGAGCGCGTCGTAGAACACCACGTGCTTGGCCGCGAGCCACTCGCCGAAGAGCACGAAGCGCGTGCCGAGGATGGGCCAGAGCAGATCTTCGTTGTCCGCGGCCCACTCGACGAAGCCGGCGTAGCCGCCCTGGTGCAGCGGCAGCTCGTGATCGAGGAAGCGGCTGCGGCTCTGCAGCAAGAGCCGTCCTTGGTTCGTGAAGGACAGCGCACCGTTGACGCCGTCGATCTTCTCGCTCACCACCACGTGACGGCCGGCGAAGGCGGCGAACGATGCCTGGACATCGTCGTCGTCGAAGGCGGCGGAGCCTTCCAAGTGCGGCGTGCGCGGGTAGCGGTGCAGCTCCACGGGCTTCAAGGGACGGTCGTTCTAGCAAGCGGAACGAAAAAGGCACGGCGCGTCGCGTCGAATGCCACCGGTCGGAGATCGCAGGGGAGGAAACGGCGTTGCCGGGTGGTGGTGGCGCGCGCTACAGCGGTTCCAGCGTTCTTTGATCGGAGGATCGCGAAGGGGCTTGCCACGAGGGCAAGGAGCAGCGGAGGCGCGTGCCCGTCGGCACCTGCCGAGCACGCGACGCAGCCATCGGGGCAAGGACCGAGCGAGGAACGAATCAACGGACGCTGGAACCGCTGTAGGGGGCCTGCATGAGGGCGTTCAGCGCGCAGCGCCGCCTGCTCGAGTCCGTGCGCGCGCGCGGGCGGGGGACTGCACTTCTCGCGAGCGATCGGTCGGTATCGTGGGCCGAGCTCGATGATCGCCTCGACGCGGCCAGCGCGCGCTTGATCGCGCTCGGCGTGCGCCCGGGCCAGCGCGTGGCCTGCTACGCCGAGACGCAGCTCGACGTGGTGGTGTCGCTCTTGGCAACCCATGCGTTGGGCGCCGTGTGGGTGCCCATCAACCCCGGCTACCACGACGTGGAGCTCGGCCACGTGCTCGCGCTCGCCGACGCCACCGTGGTGCTGTGCGACCACGCGCGCCTGGCCCGGGCGGGCGCGCGCGCGCGGCCGCTCTCCTCGTGGTGGACGCGGGGGCGCCCCGGCGCCAACGACGTGAGCGACGACGAGCTCGCGCTGCTCATCACCACCTCGGGCACCACGGGCCGCCCCAAGGCCTGCATGCTGAGCTTCGCCAACGTGGTGGCCGCCGTGGGCGCGCTGAGCGCGCTGTGGGAGATGGGCCCCGACGACGAGGTGGTGCACGCGCTGCCGCTCTTTCACGTGCATGGGCTGTGCGTGGCGCTGCACGGCGCGCTCTTGCGCGGCGCGCGCACGCGCCTGCTCGAGAGCTTCACGCCGGTCGCCGTGGTCGACGCCATCGCCGCTGGCGGCACGGTGTTCATGGGCGTGCCCACCATGTACCGGCGCCTGCTCGATCACCTCGACGCGCACCCCGCGCACGGCGCCGTGCTCGCGCGCGCGCGCCTGTTCACCGCCGGCTCGGCGGCGCTGCCCGCCGACGACCTCGTGGCCTTCGAGCGCCACACCGGCCACCGCATCGTCGAGCGCTACGGCATGAGCGAGACGCTCATCACGCTGTCAAACCCCGTGCGGGGCGAGCGCAAGGCCGGCACCGTGGGGCGGCCCATCCCCGGCGTCGACATGCGCGTGATCGACGACGAGCTGCAGGTGCGCGGCCCCGGCGTCATGCGCGGCTACTACAACGACCCGGCGGCCACCGCGCAGGCTTTCACCGCCGACGGCTTCCTCAAGACCGGCGACACCGTGCGCGTCGCCGACGATGGCTACGTGACCATCGTGGGCCGCACGTCCACCGACATCCTCAAGGTCGGCGGCTACAAGCTCTCGACGCGCGAGATCGAGGAGCAGCTCGCCACCCACCCGGCGGTGCGCGAGGTCGCCGTGGTGGGCGTCCCCGATCGCGAGTGGGGCCAGCGCGTGGTGGCCTGCGTGGTGCCGCGCGATGCCGCCGCGGCGCCCACGCTGGCCGAGCTGCAAGCGCACGTGCGCCTGCACGAAGCGAAGAAGCCGCGCGCGTTGCACCTCGTCGACGCGCTGCCCAAGAACGCCCTGGGCAAGGTGCAGAAGAAGCTCTTGGCCGACCAGCTCGCGCGCGCGGCGTTGGGGTGAATGCGCGCGGGCGTTGGCGCGTTGGTGTCGCATGCTGCTCGCCGCCACCTTGCTGCGCCGTCATGCCACGCTCCTCCACCTGCTGTTGCTGGCGCTGGCCGCGCTCTTGGCCGCGCGCCTGCTGAGCGTCCTTGGCGGGCTCGCGCTGCTGCGCGCGTGCGAGCTCGCGCCACCGACCGCGCCGTCCACCACGTCATCGCCGAGCGCCGCGCGCGAGCGCGACTTCGATCCCGCGCTGGGTGTCGCGCTCTTCGGCGCCGCGCCCCGCGCACCGCAAGCGCTCGACGAGGTGGCGGGCTCGTGCGACGAGGCGCCCGACACCACGCTGCCCCTGCGCCTGGTGGGCGCGTCGGTGTTCCTCGACCCGGCGCTCAGCCTCGCGTCCATCGTGCACGACGAGCGCGGCGGCGCGGTGGCCGAGGTGTACGGGCCCGGCGACGCCGTGGGCGACGACGCGCGCCTGCTGGCCATCGCCGACGATCACGCCTGCATCGAGAACCTGCGTCGCGGCGGCTTCGAGCGCGTCACCACCAGCGCGCCCGCCGGCGGGGCCGCGCCGTCGTCGACGCGCACCGCGCCCCGCGCACCGGGGCCCACGGGCGACGCGGTGCTCGACGAGCTCTTGACCGGCGCCCGCGCGCTGCCGCGCTTCGAGGGCGGCAAGCTCACGGGCGTGCGCTTGAGCGGCATCCGGCCGGGCTCGCTCTACCAAAGAGCGGGGCTGATGAACGGCGACACCGTGGTGGCCATCGACGGCGCCACCGCCGACAACCTCGGTGACGCGCTGGAGCTGTGGGCGCGCGTGAAGACCCAGCGCAGCGTGGAGGTGTCGGTGCTGCGCAAGGGCGCGCCGCTCACGCTGACGGTGGCGGTGCCCACGCCGTGACAACTTGGCACGCGCTGCCGGAGGACCGGCACAGGGGCTGACAGCATGGCACGGATCAGCGCGCCAGCGGCGGCCTAGGAGCTTGAGTTTTCTCGGCTTTTTCGGAATGAAGGGGGTGGCCCGGCCCTTGCGGTCATGCAGTTGGCCGGCCGGCGGAGTCACCCGTGCGACACGCGCTCGAGAGCTTCTTCAAGCGACGCTTCTTCGCCGTCCACCTGGCGCTGTTGGCGCTCGCCGCCATCCTGTGCGCGCGCACGGCCACGGCCATCGCCGGCCACATGGTGGCCGAGCAGCTCAAGGAGAAGGCCACGGCGGCCAAGCCGGCGGAGCGGCGCGGCGCTGCGAAGACGGGCAGCACGCGCGACTTCCTCGCCGCCGCCAACGCCAACATCTTCGAGGGTCGGCGCGAGGTGGTGGTGCAGGCCACGGCGTCCGACGGGCCCGCGCCCGACGACGGCACCTGCGACACCGCGGGCAAGAGCGCGTTGCGCCTGCGCCTGGTGGGCACGGTGGTGTTCGCCACGCCGGAGTTCTCGCTCGCCTCCATCGTCGACGAGGGCAAGGGCGGCAGCGCGCACGCCGAGATGTTCTCGGTCAATGACTGCGTGAGCGCGCCCGTCGACGCCGAGGATCCGAACGCCAAGCTCGCGCCCAAGCCGCCGCCCTGCAGCAAGATCGGCGACAGCGCCACGCTGCGCCGCATCGAAGCCGAGCGCGCGTGCATCTGGAACGAGAGCGACCACCGCATGGAGCTGCTGTTCATCGACGAGCCCCCCGCGAAGGGAGGCGCGGTGGTGGCGCGCAACGACTCGCCCAAGGCCGAGGCCGCGCCCGCCTCGCCCGACGATCTCGGCGCCACCATCAAGAAGACCGGCGAGAACAGCTACGAGGTGGGCCAGAGCGACATCGACAAGGCGCTCAACAACCTCGCCGATCTCTCCACGCAGGCGCGCATCGTGCCGGCGTTCGAGGGCGGCAAGACCATCGGCTTCAAGCTCTTCTCGATTCGCCCGGGCTCGCTCTACTCCAAGGTCGGGCTGCAAAACGGCGACGTCATCACGCGCATCAACGGCTACGAGATGACCGACCCGGCCAAAGGGCTCGAGATCTACACCAAGCTCAAAGACGCCAAGACCGTCAACGTCGACCTCAAGCGGCGCGGCAAGCCCATGACGCTCGACTACGCCATCACCCCATGAGCTCGCTTTCGACCCTCACCGACATGAGCACCCGCATGACCCGTTCCGTCTCGTTGATCCAGGCCCTCGCCACCACCGCACTGCTCGCGGGCGCGCTCCCGGCCCTCGCGCAGGACGAGGGCGGCAACGCGCCGCCGTCGAAGGACGCGCCCTTCAAGGAGCGCGAGAACGTGCGCGCCAAGGCGCGTGAGGCGGCGAAGGCGAAGGCGGCAGCGGCAGCGGCGGCGCGCGGCGAGGCACCTGCTGATGCGCCCGCGGCGCCGGAGCCGAAGGTCGCGCAGGCGACGCCACCGGCCGAGAAGGCAGCGGAGAAGCCCGCCGACAAGCCCACCGACAAGCCCGCCGACAAGAAGGGCGACGGCGACGACAAGAAGGGCGCCGCCGTCGACCTGACCACCTGCAAGCCCATGAGCGGCAAGCTCAACTTCAACTTCGAGAAGGCCACCATCAACGAGGTGCTCGATCAGATCTCGCGCATCAAGTGCATGAACTTCATCTTGTCCGACGCGGTGAAGGGCAAGACCGACATCTCCATCGTGTCGCGCAGCCCCGTCACCGTGGCGCAGGCCTACGCCGCGTTCCTGTCGGCGCTCGAGGCCAACGGCATGGCGCTGGTGCCGGCGGGCACCTTCTGGAAGGTGGTGGAGCGCAAGGACGCGGCCAAGACCACCGTGCCCATGTACGAGATCAAGGACGGCGTGCTCATGCGCGTCACGCCCGACGAGAAGCGCGAGGGCGACATGCCCAACTCCGACGCGCAGGTCACGCTGCTTTACGAGGTGCGCTACGCCAACAAGGATCAGGTCGAGGGGCTCATCAAGAACCTGATGTCGAAGAACGCCGACCTGCAGAAGCCGGCGGGCAACCTGCTGATCCTGACGGACTCGGGCAACAACATCCTGCGCATCCTCGAGGTGCTCGACAAGGTCGACGTGGAGGGCACCAGCAACAAGCTCAACGTGGTGACGCTGCAGTACGCCGACGTGTCCAGCGTGGCGCAGAAGCTCAACGAGATCTTCGCGCCCAGCGGCAGCGGCAAGAAGGGCGAGACCACACGAGCGCCGCGCGCCACCTCCAAGGTGGAGGGCAAGGGCGACGAGGCCAAAGACGTGAAGGACGCCAAGGACGCGGGCGGCGATGAGGGCGACATCGGCGACGTCACCATCGAGAAGATCATCGCCGAGGACCGCACCAACCAGCTCATCGTCATCTCATCGGCGCGCGCCTTCGAGCGCGTGCTCGAGGTGCTGCGCATCCTCGACGTGCCCACCCAGGGGGGCAGCGAGCTCAAGATGTGGGTGGTGCCGCTGGCCAACACCGACGCGCAGAAAGCCGCGGGCACGCTGTCGTCGTTGGCCTCGGGCGCGGCCGCCAAGAAGCCCTCGACCGACAAGGGTGGCGCCAAGGCCAAGGAGGCCGAGCAGGCCGCGGCCTTGTTCGAGGGCGAGGTCAAGGTCACCGCCGACGAGACCACCAACTCGCTGGTGGTGGTGGCCAGCTACCGCGACTTCCGCGCGCTTCAGCGCGTCATCGAGCAGCTCGACGTGCGGCGGCCGCAGGTGTTCGTGGAGGCGGCCATCATGGAGGTAGCGCTCACGCAAGATCGCCGCGTGGGCCTCAACGCCTACGTCGCGGCGCCAGTGCCGATCCCGGGCAGCGACACCCCCGGCATCGCCATCGCCGCCAACGAGGGCGGCAAGCAGATCTTCCAGTCGTCGGCCAAGGTGGCCACCGGTCTGCAGCTCTTGCAGCAGCTCGCCGACGACAATCGCCTCGACGCGGCGGCGGCGGCGCAGGGCCTCGAGCTGGTCAACGACCTCTCGAGCCTGATCGGCGTGGCGGGCTTCATCGGCCCCTCGGTGCCGATCCTGACCGACGAGACCGGCAAGGCGCTGGTCAGCCTGCCCTCGGTGTCGACGGTGCTCAACCTGCTGCAGACCAACGCCAACGTCGACATCCTGTCGACGCCGCACTTGATCACCACCGACAACGAGAAGGCTGAGCTGTCGGTGGGACAGCGCGTGCCCGTGGTGCGCGGCTACACGCCCACCGGCGGCGCCGGCGCGCTCGGCTTCGGCGGCATGCAGCAGGTGGCCTACGAGGACGTCAAGCTCAAGTTCACGCTGACGCCGCACGTCAACTCCGAGGACGAGATCCGCATCGAGCTCGAGCAGGAGGTCAGCGACCTCGGCGGGCAGGTGTCGGTGGGCAACGGCCTGACGCAGCCGATCATCACCAACCGCACCGTCAAGAACACGCTGGTGGCGAAGGACCAGCAGACCATCGTGGTGGCCGGGCTCATCCAAGATCGCAAGAGCGACACCGAGAGCAAGGTGCCCTTCTTCGGCGACATCCCCATCATCGGCTGGCTGTTCAAGACCTGGAACGACTCGAAGCAGAAGACCAACCTGCTGATCATGCTCACGCCCTACGTGGTGCGTGACGAGGAGGACTTCCGCAAGATCTACGACCGCAAGATGAATGAGCGCAAACAGTTCGTCGACGCCTACTTCTCCGACGCGCGCGTGTACAACCCCTACGTCGACTACGACAAGAAGAACGGTCCGCTGGGCGCGCTCTTGCGTCAGGTGGAGTGGGAGAACGACAAGATCGAGAACGGCGGACCCGGTCACGGCGAGGAGGTGATCGGCCCCGACCTCGGCATCAAGCCACGCAAGATCGGTGGTGACGACGGTGGCCACGGTGGCCCCCCGCCCGAGGGTGGCGCCGCGCCGCTCCCCGACGGCTCCGCCGACGCGCCGGACGCGCCACCGCCGCCCACCGAGACGCCGCCACCGCCGCCCGCGGGCTGAGCCGGCACCAACCGAGCACCCCACTGAGCGCACCATGACCGAGACCACCAAGCCCGCCCTGTCGTCACCACCGCTGGAGGATCCCTCCGATCCCCGCGTGCTGGTGCCGCGCGCCCCACCGACGACGTCGCATCGCCACCTGGTGGGGCGGCCCATCGGCGAGATCTGTGCCGAGCTCTACCAGCTCTCGGCCACGCACATCGGCGACGCGCTCGACGCACAGGCGCAGAAGGGCGGCCCGCGCCTGGGCGAGATCCTCGTCGACAAAAAGCACCTCAGCGATCGCGAGGTGTTGGCGGCGCTGGCAGTGCAGCTCGATCTGCCCTTCCTTTCGGAGCTGCACCCCGACGCCATCCCCGACGATCTGGTGCGCGCGGTGCCCATCGGCTTCGCCAAGCAGAACCACGTCGTCACGTTGGGGCGCAGCGACGACGGCATCATCGTGGTCGCATGCGCCGACCCGCTCGACACCTCGACGCTCGACGAGCTGCGTATCCTGCTCAAGAGCGAGCTCGAGCTGGTGGTGGCGCCGCCCGACGTCATCTTGCTCGCCATCAACTCGGCCTACGACCGCGCCACCGCCAAGGCCGAGCACGCCGTGGCGGACCTCGAGGAGGGGCCGGCCACCGAGATCGGCGAGGAGATCAACGAGCCCCTCGACCTGCTCGACGTGCAGGGCGACGACGAAGCGCCCATCATCCGCCTGGTCAACTCGCTGTTTTCGCAGGCGGTGAAGGAGCGCGCCAGCGACATCCACATCGAGCCCTTCGAGACCTCGATGCTGGTGCGCTTCCGCGTGGATGGCGTGCTGCACGAGATCATCAAGCCGCCCAAGCGCTTCCAGAACACCATCATCTCGCGCGTGAAGATCATGGCGGGGCTCAACATCGCCGAGAAGCGCCTGCCGCAAGACGGGCGCATCCGCTTGAAGGTGGCGGGCCGCGACATCGACGTGCGCGTCTCCACGGTGCCCACCACCTACGGCGAGCGCATCGTCATGCGCCTGCTCGATCGCAGCAGCGTGCTGCGCGACCTCGACACCATCGGCTTCTCGCCGCGCAACTACGCGGTCATGACCAGCCTGATCAACAAGAGCCACGGCATCATCCTGGTGACGGGCCCCACCGGCAGCGGCAAGACCTCCACGCTCTACGCGTGTCTGGCCAAGATCAACTCGCCCGACCTCAACATCCTCACCATCGAGGACCCGGTCGAGTACCAGCTCAAGGGCATCGGCCAGGTACAGGTGCAGCCGAAGATCAACCTCACCTTCGCCAACGGGCTGCGCTCGTTCTTGCGCCAAGACCCCGACGTCATCATGGTGGGCGAGATCCGCGACCGCGAGACCGCCGAGATCGCCATCCAGGCCTCGCTCACGGGTCACTTGGTGCTCTCCACCGTGCACACCAACGACGCGCCGAGCGCGGTGACGCGCCTGGTGGACATGGGCATCGAGCCCTTCCTCATCGCGTCGTCGCTCATCGGCGTGTTGGCGCAGCGCCTGGTGCGCACCATCTGCCCGCGCTGCAGGATGGAATACGCGCCTACCGCCGAGGAGCTGCGCGGCATCGGCGTGGAGCCCGGCAAGGCGAAGACGCTGTGGAAGGGCAAGGGCTGCGCTACCTGCCAGAACACCGGCTACCAGGGCCGCACCGGTATCTACGAGCTCATGCTCATCGACGACGAGGTGCGCCGCCTCATCCTGGCGCGCGTCGACGCCAACTCCATCAAGTCGAAGGCGCGCGAGCACGGCATGATCACCTTGCAGGTCGACGGCGTGGAGAAGGTGCTCGCCGGCGTCACCACCGCCGAGGAGGTCTCGCGCGTGACGCAGGAGGACTCGATGAGCCTGGAGGCGTTCGGCTGACATGAAGAAGCCCGACCTCGCCAGCGCGCTGGGCGTCACCAGCCCCGACATCGCGAACGCGGTGCGGGAGGCGTCGCGCTTCCTGCGCGAGCGTGGCGTCCGGCACGCGCTGTGCGGCGGCATCGCCGTCGGCGCCTATGCGCGGCCGCGCGCGACCAAGGACGTCGACTTCCTGGTCGGCGAGGAGGCGTTTCAACACCACGGCCTCATCGTGGTGCCGCCGCTATCGGCCGTGGGCAACGTCGCTGTGGACCTGGTGTCGCTACTGCCGAGCCTCGGCGCGCTCGCGCCGGTGCTGGACGCGCCCGAGCATGATGGCGACATCCCCGTGGTGCCGCCGCAGGCCTTGATCGCGATGAAGTTGGTCGCCCAGAGGATGCAGGATCAGGCCGACATCGTGGCGTTGCTCGACGGCGGCGCGGTCGATCCGGACGAGTGCCGGGGCTGGCTGGTCGAGCGCGGCTTCGACGTCGCGATGTTCGATCGGTTGCTCGAGAAGGCGCGGGGGCACTGACATGCCCGTCTTCGAGTTCAAAGGTTTCGACGGCGTCGGCAAGGCGATCAAGGGCGTGCGCGACGCCGACTCGGCCAAGGGCCTGCGCGCGCTCTTGAAGCGCGAGGGCATCCTCGCCACCGACGTCAAGGAGTCGGGCAAGGGCGAGGGCAACGTCAAGACCGGCGTGCTCGGTAAAGAGGTCAAGTTCGACTTCTTGCAGCGCGTGTCGGCCGATGACCTCGGCATCGCCACGCGCCAGCTCGCGACCCTGCTGCAGGCCGGCGTGCCCATGGTCGACTCGCTCAACGCGCTCATCGACCAGACCGAGGCGCCGGCGCTCAAGCGCATCCTCTCGCAGGTGCGCTCCGACGTGAACGAGGGCGTGTCGCTGGCTGACGCGCTCGGCAAGCACAAGGTGTTCGATCACATCTACGTCAACATGGTGCGCGCCGGCGAGACCTCGGGCACGCTCGACGTGGTGCTCGAGCGCTTGGCGGACTTCAAGGAGGGCCAGGCGCGCATCCAGGGCGAGATCTTGAGCGCGCTCATGTACCCGATCGTCATGGTGTTCGTGGGCGTGGTCAACGTGGGCATCTTGTTCACCGTCGTGGTGCCGCGCATCACGCGCATCTTCGAGAACTCGAAGGTGGCGCTGCCGTGGAAGACGCGCATCTTGATCACCCTCTCGTCGACGGTGCGCGACTACTGGTGGGCGCTCTTGATCCTGCTGGTGCTCGGCGTGTTCTTGCTGCGCCGCTGGCTCAAGAGCCCCGAGGGGCGCGCCACCTGGGATCGCTGGCGCTTGCAGTTGCCGGTGGCGGGCAGCTTGACGCGCATGATCGCGGTGGCGCGCTTCACGCGCACGCTCGGCACGCTGCTGGCGTCGGGCGTGTCGCTGCTGACGGCGCTCGACATCGTCAAGAACGTCGTCAACAACACGGTCTTGTTCGGCATCATCGAGACCGTGCGCGACGCGGTGCGCGAGGGCGAAGAGATCGCACCGCCGCTCAAGCGCTCGGGGCAGTTCCCGCCCATGGTGACCCACATGGTGGCCATCGGCGAGAAGTCGGGCCAGCTCGAGCAGATGCTCGAGCGCGTCGCCACCGCCTACGAACAGCGCGTCGACGCGCGCATGAAGGGCCTGATGAGCCTGCTCTCACCTGCGCTCATCCTCGCCATGGCCGGCGCCGTCGGCTTCGTGGTCTTCGCCATCCTCGAGCCGATCCTCGGTATGAACAACCTCGTGAAGTAGCTCGTTGCACTGATGTGGCAGTGATGTGGCAGTGACGTTGCAGTGAAGTGGACAGACACCCGGAGGCACCCATGCAGAAGCTCAACCTCGCTCCCCGCCGTCGTCGCGCCCAGCGACCCGTGCGTGGCTTTTCGCTCCTCGAGATCATGGTCGTGCTGGTGCTCATCGGCATGGTGGTCTCGCTCATCACCGTCAATGTCATGAACCGCCTGGAAGACGGCAAGCTCGACACCGCCTACACGCAGGCCAAGAGCATCGAGGCCGCCATGGACCAGTACAAGCTGCGCAACGGCAGCTACCCGACGATGGCGCAGGGGCTGCAGGTGCTGGTGAGCCCGCCCAAGGGCCGCCCCTTCATGGACTCGCTGCCGAAGGACCCCTGGAACGCTGACTACCTGTTGGTCATCCCCGGGCAGAAGAACCCGAGCAAGTTCGACATCCGCTCCAAGGGCCCCGACGGTCAAGAGGGCACCGAGGACGACGTCGGCAACTGGCCGCGCGAGTAGCGTATGCGTCGTGGCTTCACGCTCCTCGAGATCCTGATCGCGATGGTGCTCTTGTCGCTGCTCATCGCAGTGGCGGTGCCCGCGCTCGGGGCGCTCTCGGGCGCGGAGCTGCGCTCGCAGGCCGGCCTGCTCACGGGCGCGGTGCGCGACACCTACGCGCGCACCGCGCTGCAGGGGCGGAGCAGCCGCTTGGTGATGGACGTCGAGAAGAACGCGTGGTGGATCGAGGAGGCAGCGGTGGTGGCGCGCCTGCACGCCACCAAGCTGACGGCCGACCGCGACGGCAAGGCCAAGCTCGATCCGGTCGACGAGCGCATCGAGGACATCGACGCCGACACCGACGATGAGGCTGAGCGCGCCAAGCTCGAGCTGCTGGCACCGCCGCCCTTCTCCCCGGTGGAGGGCGAGGCCGGACAGCCGCACGTGCTTCCCGGCGACGTGCACTTCAGCTCCATCTGGACCGAGCACCTCGACGACAAAGTGCAGGGCGGCCAGGTGGCGCTCTACTTCTTCCCCGGCGGCTTCACCGAAGAGGCGATCATCACCCTGGCCGACGACGAGAAGGGCGAGAGCACGCTCACCTTGGTGGTGAGCTCGCTGACCGGCGAGGTCGACATCGTCGACGAAGAGCCGCGCGTGCCTGAATTGGTGGAGGACTGAGTGAGCAGCCCCCACCGTCGCGTCACCGATGATCGCCGAGCGGCTCCCCCGAGATCGGGGGAGCCCCCGCAGTGCGCCACCTGGCCTCCCCCGGCTGCTGGGTCTCGATCCAACCTATCTCCCTTGGGAACTCGGCCCAGGCAAGCGATCTCAGGATCCTCGGAATCTGGGGCTTGTCGCAGCGCCTTCGTCGACGATCGCTGCTCTCGCGAGAGCATACGGCGGTGCCCTTGGGTGGCCTCGGCTTGCCGGGCCGGCCGAGCATCCGGGGGTGCACGGCGGACCCCTCCCTACCTCCCTCCCCAGAGTACTGGGGAGGGCCCTGCCACCTTCGCCGCTCCGCTGTGGCGAACCCGGCACGGCTTCCCCCATTCCATGGGGGAAGAAGCAGAAGGGGGGCCGTTCGTTCATGCAGTGACGTCGTCACCCTGCAGGCCGACCTTGCAGGAAAGCAACGCCGCCTGCTCTCGCGAGAGCAGCGATCCCGCCATGACGGCGAGACACCAAGCCCCAGCTTCTTCTTCTGCTGCTGGATCTTGGGCCTCGAGAGGTGATCACTCGAGACCGGCTGCGTGGGAGGGCACCCGCGTGCACGAAAGCGCGCGCGAGCAGGGGCGTCCTGCCTTCTCGCTGCTGGAGGTCATGGTCGCCATCGCCATCCTCGCCATGGGCGTCACCGTGCTCTTGCAGGTGCAGAGCCGTTCGGTGGAGATGGCCATCGAGGCGCGCGAGATGACCGTGGCCACGATGTTGGCGCGCGCCAAGCTGCTCGATTGCCAGGCCGATTTGGCGAAGAAGGGTTTCTCCGTCGGCGACTACGACGAGGAGGGGAACTTTGGCGACGACGGCTTCGCCGATTTCTCCTGGGAGTGCCACGCCTACAAGCCCGATATCCCAGTGGCCGACGCGGGCGATGTGCAAGAGGCCTTCTCGGCCACCGGCAACGAAGAGACGGGCCAGGCCGCCGAGCAACAGGGCGCCGACCTCGGCATGCAGTTCTTGGCGCCGGTCGTGTCGCAGCTCTCGAGCATCATGGGCGACTCGATCCGCGAGCTCGTGGTCATCGTGCGCTGGGGTGAGGGCCCGGCCATGGATGAGCTGCGTGTGGCCACGCACGTCATCGACAAGACCGCCGTCAACCAAGTGGCCGGCATGATCCGCCAGGCGAGCCAAGCCATGCCCGGCGGCGGCGCGCCCACGGGTGGAACGTCGGGCGGGGCCACGGGTGGCGGCGGGGCCGCGCCGCCGGCGCCGCGCCTGCCCGACCGCGGCGGCGCAACGGCGGGAGGCAAGGGATGAAGGCGCGCGGCTTCTCCCTGCTCGAGCTGTTGGTGGCGGCGTCGCTGCTCGCCATCATCGGCGGCATGTTGGTGCAGTCGCTGTCGACGTCCATCGACACCAAGGAGGCGGTGGAGGGCACCAGCAACCGCTTCCACCTGGTGCGCTCGGCCATGTCGCGCATGGTCGACGAGATCTCGCAGGCATACCTGTCGACGCACGTGGCCAGCATGGAGGCGCGCTCGGAGACCGGCTTTCTCGGCGAGCGCGCCCAGCTCACCTTCACGGCCTTCGGTTACGTCCCGCGCGTGGCCGACGAGAAGAAAGGCGACGCACGCCAGCTCGCCTACTACCTCGACACCGATCCAAAGACGCAGACGCAGTCCTTGTTCCGGCGTGAGCAGGCCAACCTCGACGACAACTTCGACGAGGGGGGCCGTCCGCTGGTGCTGTTGAGCGACGTGCGCGAGCTGACCTTCGAGTATTGGGACGCGAGCAAGGAGGACTGGCTCGAGAAGTGGGACACCAAGGGCAGCGATCCGGCGCAGGCCAGCAAGCTGCCGGTGCGCGTTCGCATCAAGCTGGTCGCGGTCATGGCCGACGACGAGCCCATGACCTTCATGACGCAGACCAAGATCTGGCTGCCGACCCCCATCAAGCTGTGAATCGCATGAAGACGCTCCTGCGCACCCGCCTGATGAAGCTGCTGCTGACGCCCGTCGGCCGGCGCATCCCCATCCGGCGTGGCAAGGGCGCGCCCCACGGCGTGGCGCTGTTGGTGGTGCTGGTGGCGCTGTCGTTGATGAGCGCGGTGGTCACCGACCTCGGCGCCAACGAGATGGTGCGCTACCGCCTGGCGTCCAACGACCGCGACGCCATGAAGGCGCAGGCGCTGGCCGAGAGCTCGCTCAACATCGCGCGCCTGTTGCTGGCCATGCAAGACGCCGTGCAGCCCTTGATCACCCAGCTCGCGTCGACGGGCATCCCGCTGCCCGCGCATACCTTCTGGCAGCTCATCCCGCTCGACAGCGAGCTCTTGAAGGGCCTCACCTCGGGCGAGCTGCAGAGCACGCTCGGCATGAACGTCGACGCCGCGCTGGAAGAGCGCAAGCTCAAGCTGGCCGCACAGCTCGAGGAGAAGAAGGCCTCGTTCGACCCCGACAAGCCGGGCGCGGGGCTCGAGCCCTTCGTGCCACCAGAGGGCGGCTTCGGTGCCTTCGACGGCACCTTCCGCGCCGACATCCAAGACGAGGAGCAGAAGCCGGCGACCTTGCGCGGCTGGGCCACCACCATCTCGCCCGCGCAGTGCTACGCCTACGCGCAGCGCATCTTCCACGTCATCGAGCCCGAGCGCTACGACTTCCTGTTCGAGGACCGCGATGGGCAAGGCAACCGCACCACGCGCGAGGAGCTGATCGGCTACCTCTACGACTGGCTCGACGAGAACCAAGACGCCGTCGACGCGCGCGCCGACGCGACCGCCTGGTGTCGCGGCGCGGGTGGCGCCGAGGACGCGGGCTACTCGAGCGGCTACAAGGTGGTGCCGAAGAACGCCTACTTCGACGCGCCCGGCGAGCTGCGCCTGGTGCGCGGCATGTCCGACGCGCACTTGCGTGCGTTCGGCGACAAGATCTCCATCTACGGCGACGGCAAGGTCAACGTGCTGTCGGCGCCCATCGCCACCATCGAGGCGCTCATCTACTCCTGCGCCCAGCAGGGCGAGCCGCTCTTGTTCAATCAGACCTGGATGCAAGAGACGCTCACGGGCTGGGAACAGTCGAAGCTGCTCGGCGTCCTCGGCGGCGGCTTCCCGCCTACGCCCGAGGGGCTGATCTCGTTCCTCGACTCGCGTGGCCTGGTGGTCACGCCGCAGTGCAAGGACCTGATGGGCACCGAGTCGCACAACTTCACCGTGCGCTCCATCGCGCAGGTGGGCGAGGTGACGCGCACCATGACCACGGTCATGCGCGTCCACCGCACCACCGAAGAATTCTACTACTACGCCGTCCGTTGACGTCGCCCCGAGAGGTTGCTCATGCCACGCATCGTCGGAATCGACCTGGGCTCCTCCACCGTGAAGGTGGTCCGCCTCGAGACGCGCGCGCGCGGTGGTCACGAGGTGCTCGGCTACTACGAGGCGCCGGTGCCGCCGCCGAGCGAGGGGCAGGAGGGCGCCAGCACCGCCACCGAGCGCACGTCGGCGGCGCTGGCCGAGCTCAAGGCGCGCGGCCAGCTCGACGGCGACGTGTTCATCACCGGCCTGCCAGGCGACGCCGCGGCGGTGCGCACGCTCAAGTTCCCTTTCGCCGACATGAAGAAGATCGCCGACGCCCTACCCTTCGCGCTCGAGAGCGAGATCCCCATGGATCTCGACGACATCGTGCTCTCGTGGGTGGTGCTGGGCCCATCGGCGCGCGCCAGGAAGGAGCGCGGCCACGAGACCGAGGTGCTGGTGGCGTGGGCCAAGAAAGAGGCCGTGCAGCAGATTCTCGACCTCTTGGCCGTGCACGGCATCGACCCGCGCCACGTCCACTTCGATGCGCTCGCGCTCGGCGACCTGCACGACACGGTGTTGGCACCGGCGGAGGCCGCCGAGGGCCCCACCGAGCTGCGCACCCCCGGTGGCACCGTCATCGAAGTGGGCCCCGACGCCGCCGAACCGGCGGTGGCCGTGGTCGACATCGGCGACAAGCGCACCTCGGTGTGCGTGCTCGCCACCTCCAGCGCCGGCACACGCCTGGTGGGCGCGCACACGCTCTTGCACGGCGGCGCCGACGCCACACGCGCGCTCGCCCGTGCCATCGGCCTGCCGCTCGCCGAGGCCGAGCGCGGCAAGAAAAAGGAGGCGTTCATCGAGGTGAGCGGCGCCAAGGCGCAGTTCCCCGAGCAACAGCACATCTCCGACGTGCTCAAGAGCGCCTACGCCCCCATCGTGCGGCGCGTTCGACAGATCTTCCAGGCCGCCATGTCGAGCGCGCGCGTGCGCGTGGTCAAGGTGTACGTGGTGGGCGGCGGCAGCCGCGTGCTCAACCTCGAGCGCCACCTGTCGGAGGAGCTCAACGTACGGGTGGTGCGTGCCGGCGCCGTCGATCACGCGCTGCGGAGCACGCTGCCGGTGGAGTCGCGCGTCGACGCGCCCGAGGCGGCCATCGCGCTGGCCTACGCGCTCTCGGGCGTCCCGTCGCTGCGCGTGCGCCCGCGCGTCGACTTCCGCGTTGCCGAGTTCGCCTGGAAGGGAGACTTCGACTTCTTGCGCGAGCGCGCGCCGTCGTTGATCGCCTGGGCGGCCGTGTTGGTGCTGCTGCTCGGCGGCAGCAGCGTCGCGCAAGCGCTGGTGGCGTCGTCGAACGAAGGCGCGTTGCTCGAGAAGGAGCTCAAGATCTGCGAGGAGATCACCGGCCAGAAGGTCGAGTCCTTCATTCGCTGCAAGGCGCTCATCGACGAGAAGATCAACGGCGCCGCCGCCTTCGCCGTGCCCGAGCGCGGCGCCGCCGACACCTACCTCGAGGTCGCGCGCCGCTTGCCCCCCGCCGCCGAGATCAAACGGAAGATCACCGAGCTCGACATCACCTCCGAGCGCGTGAAGCTGCGCGGCCTCACCTCGAGCTACGACGCCATCGACACCATGGTCGCGCGCCTGCAAGGTGGGCGCTGCTTCTCGCTGGTCGAGAAGGGCAAGGCGCAGAGCAAGGGCACCGACATCGACTTCCAGATCACCATCACCCTCGACTGCGCGGCCGCGGCGGGTGACGGCAAAGAATTCGCGCCGCCACCCGCACCGACGGCGGAGTCGATCAAGACGTCGACGACCGGTGCAGTCACCACCGACCGACCTGCGATCACCGACAAGCCCGCCCCCGACGTGTCGCGCTCGGCGCAGCAATATGGCACCACGCCACCGGCCGGCGACACCGGCAGCCCGCGCGCCGCCGAGATCGCCGACCAATCGAACGCGCGCGGCAAGCTGACACCCGAGGAGATCGAGGAGCGACGCGAGCGCCTGCGCAAGCTGCGCGAGGAGCGCGAGGCGCGACGCTCTGCGCGCACCACGCCG
Source organism: Deltaproteobacteria bacterium (assembly GCA_020850995.1). Classification (GTDB taxonomy): domain Bacteria; phylum Myxococcota; class UBA727; order UBA727; family VGSZ01; genus JACOUT01. The sequence continues at coordinate 2,051 of JADZDP010000150.1, read as the reverse complement.
GAGGGGCTCAACCCGGTGATCGGCCCGCGGCCGCCGGGCGCCAGCCCACGCACCCTCAAGCGCGACGCCGTGCCCGTCGACGAAGGGAAGGAGGAAGAGTGATGGCCAGCTTCACCAACCTCCCGCAGGTATTTGCGCGCTTGAGCGAGCGCGAGAAGCGCCTGGTGCTCATCACCAGCGTGGTCGCCGTCGTGTTGCTCGGCTTCCTCGGCGTCACCGCCGTCAACGCCGCGGTCGAGCGCCGCGGCAAGCGCGTGGCCATGCGCCAAGACGAGCTGGCGCAGCTCGACGTGCTGCGCGACCGCTACCGCGACGCCGAGGAAGCCGAGAAGAAGAGCGCGGCCCAGATCCGCAGCAACAGCCAGTCGCTGTTCTCGGTGGTGCAGAAGGCCGCCACCGAGGTAGGGCTGCCGGTGCCCGACCTGCAGGAGCGGCGCACGCCCGCGAAGGACTCCACCGACGTGCAAGAGGTCTCCGTCGACGTCAACGTCAAGGAGATCTCGGTCGACAAGCTGACCACGCTCTTGGAGAAGATCGAGGGCAAGCGGAGCGACGGCGTGGTCAAGGTCACCAAGCTCAAGGTCAAGACGCGCTTCGACAACGCCGACATGCTCGAGGCGAGCCTGACGGTGTCTACCTGGCGCTCGTCCTCGGCGGCGCCGCCCGCGGACGGGGCCAAGCCATGAGACGAGCGCTCCGCATCGCCGGCTACGTGGCGTGGTTTGTGGCCGCCTTCGTCGTGGGCGTGTACCTGACCTTCCCACTCGACGAGGCCAAGGGCGCTATCGTCGAGCTCCTCGAGACACAGCTCGGCAAGGGCAAGCAGGGGCAGCACGGCGTCGATCCCGTGGTGCGCATGGGCAAGCTCTCGGTGTCGGGGTTTGGCGTGAGCGCCAAGCAGGTGAGCATCCAGCTGCCCAATCGCAACCCCGATCCCGGGCCCACCATCGACATTGACGAGCTCGCCATCGGTGTGCGCCCTTGGACCTTGTTGTCCGACGCCAAGACCGTGGTGATCGACGCAGATGTCTATGGCGGCACGCTGGCCGCGGTGGTGAGCGCCGACGCCAAGGGCGTGGTACGCGACGCCGACATCGAGCTTGACGATCTCGACCTCGCCAAGATCCCGCTGGCGGCCGAGCGCCTCGGCATGCCCCTGACCGGCACGGTGGAGCTCGACGTCGAGCTCGACCTGGGCGACACGCCGGAGAAGGACGGCGAGGGCAAGGTTCGCGTCGTCGTCAAGGACGCGGCGATGGGGCCCGGTAACCTCAAGGCGCTGATCCCGCTCCTCGACCTCGAGGTGCCGCTCATCGACCTGGGCAAGCTCGAGGTCGACATCCCGGTGAAGCAGGGCAAGGGCACCATCACCGGCGCCAAGGTCGATGGCAAGGACATGCAGCTCGAGCTGTTCGGCGACCTGTTCGTGCGCGGGAAGCTCCAGCAGAGCCGCATCGACCTCGACGGCTACTTCCAGCCCACCGCGAGCTTCCTCGAGCGCGAGAAGAAGGTACGGGACCTGCTCGAGCTCGGCGAGAAGGTGGGCGGTACGATGGGGCTGCCGCTGCCGCGCGCCAAGGACGAGGAGGGCCGCTACTACTTCTCGCTCAAAGGCAGCATCGAGGCGCCGCAGGCCAACCTGGCACGCGACAACGGGCGCCGCGCCAAGCAACGCAGTCAAAAGGGCGCGGCCGCGACGCCGTCGCCACCGGTGCTGCCGGAGCGGGGCGACCCCAAGGAGCGCCCGTCGCGCTCGCCCATGTCCGGGCCGCTGCCCTCGACGAAGCCGCCTGCCCCAGCGACCGCGACGCCTGCTCCCCCGCCGCCGCCGCCGCCAGCGCCCGACAAGGCCGATGAGGCGCCGCCGCCCGAGAAGAGCGACGAGGGAGCCGAGAAGAGCGACAAGCCCGAGGGGGCCGGCGAGAAGGGCGACAAGCCCGAGGCCGCCGAGGCCGCCGAGGGCTAAGGGCCCTCGAATGGACAACTCAGTCGTCCTCGCGAGCGATCCATCGTCGCTGGCGGCGTCGCGTCCTCGGTCCGTGGCGACGGCC
>JADZDP010000149.1 GCA_020850995.1 Deltaproteobacteria bacterium | reverse complement strand
CCTGGTGGGCCACGTGGGCGAGAGCTACGCCGAGGGCTACCTGCACGACACCTGGCTCCTGCACCTCGACGAGAACGCCGAGGTGCTGTGGTCGCGCCGCATCAGCGCGCCGGGCGTGCAGCTCAGCGCCCGCGCCCTGGTGGCCGACGCCGAGGGTGTGGTGCTCATCGGCGACACCTATGACGTCGCCACCGTGGTCGAGCGCGGCGCCGCGCTGCGCATCGACCAGAACGGCGCCCTGGTCTGGTCCACCGCCATCATGGTGCAGGACTGCAGCGACTCCTCCGAGGAGCGCATCTGGCTCACCTCCGCCCAGCGCGTCGCCAACGACGACGTCCTGGTGGGCGCCGCCGTACAGGCCTACGGCTACGAGGGCGCCGTCTTGCGCGTGAAGCCCGACGGCACGGTGACCTCGTACGCCGCCCACCGCGCGCAAGAGAGCGCCCACTTGGGTCCCCTCGTCACCTCGCTGGTAGAGCTACCCACGAGCGGCTTCTTGGCGGTGGGCAACTACTCGGGCGCCCAGGCCACCGACGATTGGTACCTGGCGGGCCTCGACGCCGCGGGCGCGGTGCAGTGGGCCTTCACCCTGGGCGGTCACGACAACCCCGCCAACGACCTCTACGACTCCGACACCTACCCGTCGGTCACGCTCACCAAAGACGGCGGCGCGCTCCTCTACGGCTTCACCGACGCCATCACGCCCGAGGACGGCGGCATGGTCGTCAAGGTGCCGGCGCGCAGCGGCGAGCTCACCCTCGATCCGGTGGCGCTGCCCCACTACGCGCCCCTGGAGCTTGCGGCGGGCGGGACCTGCATGGTGAGCGAGCCCCTCACCGTCGTCGTCAGCGACGACGCGGTGGCGCCGCAGGAGCCCCTGGGCGTCTTCGTGCAGGACGCGGCGCTGGTGCCCGTGGACTTGGCTGCGTCGCCCTGAGCAGCGTCGCCCTACCTCAGGGGTTGAGCGGCGCGGGCACCGCGCGGCCGCTCACGCTTCGCGTCGCACGTAGTCGAAGTCCACTGCTCGCCCCTTGATCCCCTGCTTGGGCGGCGCGATCCAGTTGGCCATCTGGTGCGGGTCGTACACCGGCTCCGCCATCAAGCTCTGCACGAAGGCGCGATCGTGCTCGCTCGGCAGCCACGTGTCGCGCTTGCCTTGCCACTGCTCGCGGCTCAAGAGCGCGCCGCTCGGGTCGGCGCAGCCCTCGGCCCAAGTGCCGATGTGGCGGTGGAAGCGGCGGCTCGGCAAGGTGAGCGCGAAGTCGACGCCTTGGGCGGCGATGGTCTTGTTCCACTTGTCCACGCCGCGCTGGCAGTCGGCGATGTAGCCGTCGCGTAGCACCTCGTTCATGGCGTTGCGCATGGGGACCTGCTCCACCACGGCGGCGCCGCTGCGGAAGGTGTCCATGCGATAGCTGCCCGCCAGGGCCACGTGGTCATCGAACTGGTCCTCGTTGGCGCGGCCCTTGAGGCCGCTGGCGAACGACGAGGCCGCGTTCGACGACACCTCGCCGCCGAACAGGTCGAGCGAGAGCGTGAACCACAAGTTGAGCGCGCGCTGCACCGTGGGCAAGTCGATGACGCCGAGCTTGCGCACGTCGTCGGGGTGGTCCACGCCGTGCTGCTTCATCTGTTGCGCGGTGCGCTCGACGATGCGCTGGATGCCCGTCTCGCCCACGAACATGTGGTGGGCTTCCTCGGTGAGCATGAAGCGCGCGCTGCGCGACAGCGGATCGAAGGCGCTCTCGGCCAGCGCCAGCAGTTGGAACTTGCCGTCGCGGTCGGTGAAGAAGGTGAACATGAAGAAGTCGAGCCAGTTGGTGCAGGGCTCGTTGAAGGCGCCGAGGATGCGCGGCTTGTCGGCGTCACCGGAGCGGCGCTCGAGCAAGGCCTCGGCCTCCTCGCGGCCGTCGCGGCCGAAGTAGGAGTGCAGCAGGTACACCATGGCCCACAGGTGGCGGCCCTCCTCGACGTTGACCTGAAAGAGGTTGCGCAGGTCGTACACGCTCGGGCACGAGGCGCCGAGCTTGCGCTGCTGCTCCACCGAGGCGGGCTCGGTGTCGGCCTGGGTGACGATGAGGCGCCGCAAGGTGGTGCGGTGCTCGCCGGGCACCTCCTTCCACACCGGCCGGCCCATGAGGTCGCCAAAGCCGATGGTGCGGTCCTTCACCTCGTCGGCCAAGAAGATGCCCCAGCGGTAGTCGGGCATCTTGACGTAGTCGAAGTGCGCCCAGCCGTCGCTCTCGACGGAGATGGCGGTGCGCAGATAGACCTGATCCTCCTGGAAGCCCGACGGCCCCATCTCGCGCCACCACTTGAGGTAGCTCGGCTGCCAGGCCTCGAGCGCGCGCTGCAGGCGCTTGTCGCTCGCCAGGTTGACGTTGTTGGGGATGCGCTCGTCGTTCTCGACGGTGGTCATCGGGTCTCCGCTCGGGGCTCGCGTGGGGTGCGTCAGCTACGGTGCCGGTCAGGTACGGTGCCAGTCAGGTACGGTGCCAGTCGAACTCGGGCCGCTCGGGCTTGCCGTAGAGCGTGAGCGCGCCGCGCTCGCCCACGGCGTTTGGCCGCTGGAAGATCCAGTTCTGCCACGCCGACAGGCGCGCGAAGATCTTGGTCTCGAGGGTCTCGGGCCCCGCGAAGCGCAACGACGCCTCCATGCCCGTGAGCGCGTCCGGCGACATGGCGGCGCGCTCCTCGAAGGCGATGCGCACCTCGTCGGCCCAGTCGATGTCGTCGGGCGCGGCGGTGACCAGGCCGAGCTCGTTCGCCTGCTTGGTGTTCAAAGCGCCAGTGGTCTCGAGCACGCGCGACACGCGCCCGGGCTCGCGCAGGAAGCGTGACTGCAAGCGTGTGAGGCCGTTGCCCATGGGGTAGGCGCCGGCGTTCATGGCCGAGGAGGAGAGCGCCACGCCCTCGTCGTCGAGCATGTAGAGGCGGTCGGCGGCCAGCGCCAGCTCGAGCAGCGTGCCCGCGAAGCACGCGTCGCGGTCGGCGAGCGCGAAGAAGCTCTTGGCCGTCAGGTCGAGGCGCTTGAGCACGCGCTTGATGTGCAGCGTGACCTCGGTGACCAGGCCGTCGGCCTGGTGCCGCGCCAACATGGCGTCGACCGCGAGCACGCGCGCGGCGTCGCCTGTGGTGCGCAGCGCCACCACACCGATGGTGGGCTCGTTGAAGCGCAGCTCCAACAGCGCGTCGTCGAGCTCGCGGAAGGCGCGCAGCGCCCACGCGTCGGCGCCGGCGCGCGCCAGCTCCGCGGGCGTGCTGGGCTGATCGCTGTCAGGCGCGCGCACCGTCAAGGTGGCGGTGCGCCTCTTCCGATCGAGCTCGAGCTCGACGTAGCGGTAGCGCACACCCGCCTCGTGGCGCGTGGGGTTGAGCGGCGTGAGCTGCACGGCCGGCCGCTCTTTGCGCGTGCGGCGCGCGGCCAGGCCGGCGGTGCGCCGCAGCACCGCGTCGTCGAACTTGGCGCGCGGCGGCGCCTCGTCGACCAGGCCCCACTCCACGGCGCGCTTGCCGCGCACGCCCTCGGCCACCGTGGAGAACACGTCCGCCAGATCGCGACGCACCTTGCGCTTGTCGACGAGGCGCGTGAGCCCGCCGGTGCCGGGCAGGACGGCCAAGAGCGGTGTCTCCGGGAACGACACCGCCGACGAGCCGTCGTCGGCCAGCACGATCTCGTCGCACGCGAGCGCCAGCTCGTAGCCGCCACCCGACGCCGGGCCGTTGATGGCGCACAGCGCGGGCACGCCCGACCCCTCGGACAGATCCTCGAGGTACAGGCGCGTCTCGTTGGTGAACTTGCAGAAGTTCACCTTGAAGGCATGCCCCGAGCTGCCGAGCATGTAGATGTTGGCGCCCGAGCAAAAGATGCGATCCTTGGCGCTGGTGACGACGAGCGCCACCACCTCGGGGTGCTCGAAGCGCACGCGCTGCAGCGCGTCGGCCAGCTCGATGTCGACGCCCAGGTCGTAGCTGTTGAGCTTGAGCGGGTAGCCGGGGCGCAGCCCGCCGTCTTCCGGCACGTTCATCGACAGGCGCGCCAGCTTGCCCGCCGAGCTGTCGACCAGCTCGAGCCGCCAGTGGCGGTAGCGGTCGGGGTGGGTCTCGAAGCGGACCGGCGCGTTCACGCCGGAGTCGGTGGCTGCCATGGCTTCCCCTGGGTGGGTCTGCAAGCAGATGCGCCAACAGCGGCATCGTTGTGGGGAGATCTGCCGAAACGCCGCGCCCCTACAGCGCATCCCAAGCGGCGCTACGCGCACGCGCGGCGCCCATGGCGGAGGACGACGATGAGAGAGCTGGCGAGTTACCTCGGCGGTCGCTGGGTGAGGGGCACCGGGCCCACACAGGCCTTGCTCAACCCGGCCACCGAGGAGCCGCTCGCCACCACCTGCACCGGCGGCCTCGACCTGGGGCGCGCGCTCGAGCAAGCGCGCGCGGCGGGGGCGCTGTTGCGCGCCCAGAGCTTCGCCGCGCGCGGCGAGCTGCTGCGGGAGCTGTCACGGGCGCTGCATGTTGCGCGCGAGCAGCTCATCGCGCTCGCGATCGCGAACGGTGGCAACACGCGCGGCGACGCCAAGTTCGACATCGACGGCGCCATCGGCACGCTGGCCGCGTACGCCGACATCGGCGCCGAGCTCGGCGATCGGCGCCTGCTCACCGACGGCGACGGCATCGCGCTCGGCAAGGGCGCGCGCCTGTATGGCCAGCACCTGCTGGTGCCGCGCGAGGGCGTGGCCGTGCACGTCAACGCCTTCAACTTCCCCGCCTGGGGCTTCGCCGAGAAGGCCGCGGTGGCCCTGCTCGCCGGCATGCCGGTGCTGGTCAAGCCGGCAACCAGCACCGCGCTGGTGGCCGTGCGCATGATGGAGCTGTTCACCGAGGTCGCCGCGCTGCCGCCGGGGGTGGTCTCTCTCGTCGTGGGCGCGCCCGGTGACCTGCTCGATCACCTGCGGGGGCAGGACGTGCTCGCGTTCACTGGCGGCAGCGTCACCGGCGTGACCTTGCGCGGTGGCAAGGCGGCGCTCGCGCACTCCGTGCGCATCAACGTCGAGGCCGACAGCTTGAACGCGGCCATCCTCGGCCCCGATGTCGACGAGGGTAGCGAGGTGCTGGGCCTGTTCCTCGCCGACGTCGTGCGCGACCTGACACAGAAGGCCGGCCAGAAATGCACCGCCATCCGGCGAGTCTACGTGCCGAAAGACAAGCTCGAGCTGGTGGTGGGCTTGCTCTCCGAGCGCCTGGCTGCCGTCAGGGTAGGCGACCCCGCCCGTGACGACGTCACCATGGGCCCACTCGCCACCGCGCAGCAGCGCAGCGACGTGCTGGCAGGTATCGCGCGCTTGCAGAGCTGCGCCAGTGTGGCCCATGGCGGCAAGGTCGAGCCGCTCGGCGTGCCGCAAGGTACGGGCTTCTTCGTGGGCCCCACGCTGCTGTTGGCGCCCGAGCCGCGCGCCGGCGACGCGGTGCACGAGCACGAGGTGTTCGGCCCCGTCGCCACCCTCATGCCCTACGACGGCAGCGCGGCCAGCGCGGCGACGCTGGTGCGCGCCGGCGGCGGCGGCCTGGTGTCGAGCGTGTACGGCGACGACAAGGAGTACCTGCGCGAGCTCGTGTGCGCCCTGGCGCCCTTCCATGGGCGCCTCACCATCGGCTCGAGCAAGGTCGCCCCTGTGGCGTTGCCGCCGGGCATGGTGCTGCCGAGCCTGATCCACGGCGGCCCTGGCCGCGCCGGCGGTGGCGAGGAGCTCGGCGGCCGGCGGGGGCTCGCGTTCTACCAGCAGCGCGTGGCGCTGCAGGGCGATCGGGCGCTGCTCGAGGCCATCGCAGGCGGCTGAGCGCCCGCGCAGCCGCCCGTCGTCGCGCAAACAGGCCGTCGACGGCCGCCGGGCGTTTGGCTACTCCCCCGCCACCACACCAACGGCGGAGGGACCATGGGGCTGTACAAGGACATCGGCGCGGCCTGGAAAGAGGCCATGAAGAACCGCGATCCCAAGAAGGACGTGCTCTCGTCCATCCGCACCGAGGTGAAGAACAAGGTCATCAACACGCGCACTGACGGACCAACCGCCGGTGGTGGCGGCGAGATCGACGCCGCCGATGACCTCGTGCAAGACGTGCTCAGAAAGATGGCCAAGCAGCGCAAGGAGTCCGTCGAGGAGTACCAGAAGGGCGGGCGCCAGGATCTCGTCGACAAGGAGAGCTTCGAGCTCTCGGTCATCGAGAGCTTCCTGCCCAAGGCCCTCGACGCCGCCACGCTGACCGCGCTGGTCAAGGAGGCCGTGAGCGAGAGCGGCGCCGCGGGGCCGAAGGACATGGGCAAGGCCATGAAGGCCGCCATGGCCAAGGTGGCCGGCCGCGCCGACGGCAAGGACGTGCAGGCGGCGGTCAAGGCCGCGCTCGGCGCCTGAGACTCGTGATCCCCGAGGACGTGATCGCCGAGGTCAAGCGCCGCGCCGACATCGGCGAGGTCATCGGTCGTTCCGTCAAGCTCAAGCGCGTGGGGCGCAACCTCGTCGGGCTGTGCCCGTTCCACACCGAGAAGTCCCCGTCGTTCAACGTGCGGCCCGACGACGGCTTCTTCTACTGTTTCGGCTGCAAGGCCGCCGGCGACGTCGTCGAGTTCCTGGTGCGCACCACCGGGCGCGGCTTTCTCGACGTCATCACCGATCTGGCCGCGCAGACGGGCGTCGACATCCCCAAGGTCGCGCTCGATCCCGAGGAGGAGGCGCGCCAGAAGGAGAAGAAGCGCGTGCTGCGCGCGCTCGAGCTGGCGCAGATGTTCTTTCGCACGCGCCTGTCGTCGGAGGCGGGGCAGGGGGCGCGGGCCTACCTGGCGGAGCTGCGCAAGATCGACGAGGACACGGCGGATCGCTTCGGCCTCGGCTGGGGCGGCGCGGCCGACGACGGGCTGGTCACCTTCCTCAAGGAGCAGGGCGTCGCCGTCGACGACGGCGTGGCCGCGGGCGTGCTCGGGCGTAGCGAGCGCGGCCCCTACGACTTCTTCCGCCACCGCGTCACCATCCCTATCCGCGGCGCGCGCGGCGAGGTGGTGAGCTTCCAGGGGCGCATCTTCGGCGAGCGCGCCGTCGACGGGCAGGGCAGAAAGCGCCCCAAGTACGTCAACGGCCCGCAGACGGCGGTCTACGACAAGTCGGCCGTGCTCTACGGCCTGTTCGAGGCGCAACCGGCGCTCAAGCAGGGCAAGCCTGCGGTGTTGGTCGAGGGCCCGCTCGACGCCATCGCCGTGCACCGCGCTGGACTGCCGAGCGCCGTCGCGCCCTGCGGCACGGGGCTCACCACGCGCCACGTCGACGAGCTGCGCCGGCGTACCGAGCGCGTGGTGCTGTGCATGGACCAAGACGCCGCCGGCAAAGAGGCCGCGTCGCGCGCCCTGTTGATGATGCTGCAGGCGGGCCTCGACGTGGGTCTCGCCTCGCTACCCGACAAGGATCCCGACGCCATGGTGGCCGCCGGCCGCGCCGAGGAGCTCAAGGGCCTGCTCACGGGGGCGCCGGCGGCGCTCGACGCGCTGGTGGCGCGCGCCCGCGTGGCCGCCACCGGCGGCGTGCGCGCGCGCGTGGCGGCGCTCGACGCGCTGTTGCCCTTCTTGGCGGCGCCGCAGCGCGAGCTGGTGCGCGTCGAGGCGGTGCGCGCGGCGGCGCGCGCCTTCTCCGAGGACGAGGCCGTCATCGCCGCCGAGGTCGACAAGCGCGGGCGCAGGCTCCTCGCAGAGCGGGTCCGCGGCAGCGGCAGCGCCAAGGCGGCACGGGCGCCGAGCGCGCCGCCACCGACGGCAGCCAAGCCCCAGCCGGCGGCCGTGAGCGCGGTTGCGCGCGTGGCAGCGCCGCGCTCACCCCCTTCGCCCCCCTTCTCCGAGCCCGAGGTGCTGCTGGTCGAGGCCTTGCTCATGCACCCCCAGCTCGCCGCGCGCTGCGGCGTGTTGGCGCCGGCGCTCAAGAACGCGGAGCTGCGCAGCTTCATGGAGCGGCTCGTCGAGCTCCTGGTCCGCTTCCACGACGAGGATCCGCGGGCGGTGCTGGCGCGGGTGCCCCTCTCCCCCAACGGCCGCGTGCGCGGCGTGCTGCTCACGGTGCAGCAGGCGGGAGGCTTCTCGCGCCCCGACGCCTACCTGAGCGAGGCCACCGCGGCTCGCGTGGTGGAAGACGCCATCTTGTCGCTCGACCGACGCACCCTCGAGCTGCGCCTCGGCGAGCTGCAGGCGAGGATGGCCGAGGCCGACGCCGCGGCGGACCACGGCGAGCGCAAGCGCCTCTTGGCGGAGCAGGCGGCGCTGGTCGAGGCGGTCCGGGCCCTCGGCAGCGGGCGCGAGCCCCCAACGGCACGGCCGGTGCTTCAGGTGGCGGGCGTCGCCACCGTTGCTGCGGATCGTGGTGCCCCGCCGAGCCCAGGCAGCGAGGTGGCCCCGAGCGGGGAGCTTGCCGAGTCGATGGACGATGGTCCGCTTGACCCACCCGAGCCCCCCTGGGCGGGGGAGCCCGACGACGACCCCTTCGCCGTCTGATCGGTCGCAGATGTTGTGGATTTCCGAGGGATTGATACACAGCCCCGCACCAACGCTTTCACCACCGATCCCCTCCCGTGCCGATCCTGGCTGCGGCCCTACGCCAGCCGCGTGAAGGTTTCATGTCGAAGAGCAAGAAGCCCGCGAAGTCCGCGCCGTCGAAGGCGGCGCCCAAGAAGGCCGTGAAACCCGCCACCAAGTCGCTGCCGACCAAGGCTCCCGCCAAGAAGGTGGAGGCGAAGAAGGCCGAGGCGAAGACGGCAGACACCAAGGCCGCGTTGGCGAAGAAGCCGGCCGAGGTCAAAAAGCCCACGGCGTCGGTGCCGGCGGCGCCGGCCGAGGGCAGGAGGCCCGACGCCAAGCCCGCCAAGGGGAGCGCGCTCGGCTTCGACCTCGTCGTGCCCGATACCACGCGCAGCCGACCGGCGCGCCGCCGCGGCGATGGGGGCGGCTCCTCCCTGGCCTCGGGCGCCAAGAAGCCCGCCTCGGGCGCCGTGCTCCCGCGCAAGGCCGGCTCCGGCGCGAGCGAGGCAGCGCAGCCCACGGTGCGCGCGCCCTCGCGGCCGATGATTGAGCGCAAGGAGCTCAAGCGCCTGGTGCTGCGCGGCAAGGACCGCGGCTTCGTCACCTTCGACGAGATCAACGAGACCCTGCCGCCCGACGTCACCACGCTGCATCTGCTGGAAGACGCGGTGGCGCTCTTGGCCGAGAACGAGGTCGAGGTCGTCGACGACGCGCTCAAGTTCATGAACGAGGCGGCGGCAGCCACGCCGGCCAAGGGGCAGCTGGTCGAGAGCACCGACGCTCCCGAAGAGGTCGACTACGCCGAGTTCAGCAAGGGCAACGACCCGGTGCGCATGTACCTGCGCAAGATGGGCTCGGTGTCACTGCTCACCCGCGACGGCGAGGTGGAGATCGCCAAGCGCATCGAGGAGGGCGAGCTCGAGGTCCTCGACGCCGTGCTGCACACGCCCATCTGCCTGGCCGAGATCCTCGACCTCGGCGACCGGCTGCGCAAAGGCAAGATCCGCGTCAAGGAGATCGTCAAGGAGAACGAGTCGGGCGAAGACGGCCAGACGCTCGAGTTCGACGAGCCCAAGGTGACCGAGAAGGCGCTGCGCATCGTCGGCACGCTGCAGAAGCTCAAGAAGGAGAACGACGTCGCCGACGAGGAGATCGCCGAGGGCAAGGTGAGCGCCAAGCGCGCCGAGGAGCTGGCGCGCCTGAAGAAAGACAACGGCGACCAGATCGTCGCCGAGCTGCGTGAGCTCAAGATCAACAAGCGCCAGATCGACCGCATCGTGCAGCGCATCAAGGTGTTGGTGCGCCGCGTGAACAAGGCCGAGTTCGAGGTGGCGGCCATCGAGCGCCAGTCGCTCTCCGACGCCGTCACCGTGCGCCAGGAGCTGCGCAAGGCGCGCGAGGACGAGGCCACGCTGCACCGGCTCGCCAAGCGGTGGCACGCCGAGATCGACATGGTGCTCGACTGGGACCGCACCATCGCCATGGCGATCAACCGCGTGAAGCGCGTGCAGGAAGAGGCCGCCATGGACCTCGACACCCTGCGCGAGGCCTACCGCCGCATCCAGAAGGGCGAGCGCACGGCGGAGCGCGCCAAGGCCGAGCTGGTCGAGGCCAACCTGCGCCTCGTGGTCTCCATCGCCAAGAAGTACACCAACCGTGGCCTGCAGTTCCTCGACCTCATCCAAGAGGGGAACATCGGCCTGATGAAGGCCGTCGATAAGTTCGAGTACAAGCGCGGCTACAAGTTCTCGACCTACGCCACCTGGTGGATCCGGCAGGCCATCACCCGCGCCATCGCGGACCAGGCCCGCACCATCCGCATCCCGGTGCACATGATCGAGACCATCAACAAGCTGGTGCGCACCAGCCGGTATCTCGTGCAGGAGCTCGGTCGCGAGCCGACGCCCGAGGAGATCGCCGAAAAGATGGAGCTGCCCATCGAGAAGGTGCGCAAGGTCCTCAAGATCGCCAAGGAGCCCATCTCGCTCGAGACCCCCATCGGCGAGGACGAAGACAGCTCGCTCGGCGACTTCATCGAGGACAAGGGCGCCACCAACCCGTCCCACGCCGTCATCGCCATGAACCTGTCGGAGCAGACCCGCAAGGTGCTGGCCACGTTGACGCCGCGCGAAGAGAAGGTGCTGCGCATGCGCTTCGGCATCGGCGAGAAGTCGGACCACACCCTCGAGGAGGTGGGCCAGGACTTCGAGGTGACGCGCGAGCGCATCCGGCAGATCGAGGCCAAGGCGCTGCGCAAGCTGCGCCACCCGAGCCGCGCCAAGAAGCTGCAGGCCTTCGTCGATGCGTCGCAGATGCCGGGCGGCCCGACCACCGGGTGAGGCACGCGGTCCGCTGGGGGCGCGAGCTACCATCGGGCGCGGTGCGCGCCCTCGTTGCAGCGCTCGTGCTGAGCGGCTGCCGCCTGGTGGGCGTCGCCGCCTTGCCTTGCACCGAGGACCTCCAGTGTCCGCCGGGGGCGCGCTGCGTCGAGCTGCATTGTGTCTCGACCCTCGGCGAAGGCGAAGGCGAAGGTGAGGGCGACGTTGAAGGCGAAGGCGAAGGTGAGGGGGAAGGCGAAGGCGAGGGCGAGGGCGAGGGTGAAGGGGAAGGCGAGGGGGAGGGCGAGGGCGAGGGTGAAGGGGAAGGCGAGGGCGATTGCGCCGCGCCGGGCGATCTCTGCGACGACGGCATCCCGTGCACGACCGACGACCGTTGCCTGGCAGACGCGACCTGCCTCGGCATCCACGACGGCAGCGTCGGCGCCTGCGGTGCGTGCGACATCGACTGCGCAACCCAGTGCTCCCCTTGCTGCACGCTTCCCGCCAACGTCGACTACTGCAACTCGGGCTGCGGGACCTGCGTGGCGGCGTGCGGCGGCGGGTGCGACGACACCTGCTACAGCGGGACCGAGTGCAGCGTGGTCGCCAGCGGCGGCACTGACCCGACCATCACCTGCGATGGCGCCGTGTGTCGTGCCGACCTCGGCAGCTCGAGCAACGGCACCTACACCACCTGTCTGAACGGCGCGGTGTGCGACGTGACGGCGCACGACGCGTCCAACATGGGCCTGCAGTGCGACGCCTCGATCTGCGACCTGAACGTCTGGGCCTCGAGCGGCGGCGCCGACCTCTACCAGTGTTTCAACTCCTCGCAGTGCAACATCCAGCTCGCCGACACCACGGGAACGGTCACGTGCAACTCGAGCTCCTGCGCGGTGCGGTCGGGCGCCGACGCGGTGACGACCGTGGTGTGCGAGAACGCCGCGAACTGCACGCTGTCTTGCGCGGCCGCTTCCTGCGCGCTGCAGTGCGCGGTCGACGCGGGCGCGTGCAACTTCCAGTGTCCCACGGGGGAAGTGGCATGCGCGCCTGGCGAGACCTGCACTTGTTGACGCGCGCCCTCGACGGCGCGGGCGAATTGCGCGACAAGGGCGCGGGCCCGTAGCTCAGCGGTAGAGCAGTCGGCTCATAACCGATCGGGTCGCGTGTTCGAATCACGCCGGGCCCACGTTTTCTGTCTTTCTTGGGGTGGGGTGGGGGCGCGTTGGTTGCGCGTGGTGGGCTCGCGGGGCGTCCGGCCCAGGCCCTCGTTTCGTGTCAACGCTCCACGTCAGGACGACGACGGTGGCGGTGGCATGGCGGCCCGGTCGGCCTTGCTTCTGGCCGGCTTGCTGCTCGGGCTCGCCGGCAGAGCCGTCGGTCCTCGCCCTTGGCCGGCGCGCGACGCATCCCTCGGATCACGCCGATCTGCGTGCTGCTCGCGCGAGCGCCGCGAGAAGCGCAACGAGCAGGGCTGCCGCGCCGAGCAGCGACGTGCGCGCGCCCCGCGCCGCGCTCGAGCACCCACACGCGGGCCCCGGGGGGCACGCGGCATCGCGCGTGAAGCCCTCGTCCTCGGCGGGCGCCGTCGGCGGAATGCCGAACCAACTCTCGTTGCTCTCGAGATCGGGCGCGATCGTCCAGGTGAGCCGCAGGTCTTGCGAGAGCTCGCCGAGGCGCGCCCGCAACAGCGCCGTGCTCGTGCCCGCACGCGCCGAGGGCAGGCGGCAGGCGTCGGCCACCAGGTGCCAGGGTCCTCGGTGGAGGGGTGGCTCGGCGGCGGCGCCCCCGAAGGCCCCCACCAGATCCGTGATCGCCAGGTCTCCTTGCACGAGCGTCCACTCGACGGGCGCGCCGTCGAGCGTGGTGCCCGCGGCGTCCCTCACCAGCGCATGCACAGCGGCCGGCGCCGTGCTGCCCGGTTGCTCGGGGCTGGTCCAGTAGAACGCATACAGGCTCAAGGAGGCCGCGGCGGCGAGCGGCACGCCCTCGATGCTGGCGACGTCGAAGCGCGCCCTGTTGGTCACCAGGCGCAGGGTGGCGGTGGCGCCGGGGTCGGCCGCGACGACCCAGCCGCTCAGGTTGCGCACCGCCTCGGGCGTGGGCGCCACGTCCTCGAGCACCAGGCTGTTGCCCTCCACCGCCACGTGGGCGCCGCTCGCCACCTCGATGAGGGCGGCGCTCACCGGCGCGGCGCCGCCCTCGACGATGTAGAGCACGTCGCGCGGCGCCGCGAAGTCGGCGGGCGGCTCGGGTACGGCGATGACGCCGCCGTCTGCCATGAAGGCCTCAGCCAGGGCCGGAAGCTGCGGCGCCTGCTCGGGCACCACGGCGTCTTGTGCGACGGCGCGAAAGAGGAAGCGATCGCCCACCAGCGGCACGCCGGCGTCGACGTCGGGCTGGCAGGCGATTGGCTCGAGGGCCCAGACGACGTCGCCCGCGGCGTCGAAGTTGAGGCAGCCGTCCGTCATCGTCGCGCCCGTCACGGTATGCGCGAAGCACGCGGCCACTCCGCCGTCCTCGGGCGCGCGCTCGGAGCAGTCTTGTTGCTGGCACACGAGCGTCGGGCAGGTGAGCTCGCCGCTCAGCACGGGTTCGTCGGTCCACCCCGAGGGCAGGTAGCCGCTGATGGTGGCCATGCCGTGCTCCTCGAGCATGAAGGAGCCCTGCTCCGACAGCGGCAGATCCGGCGGGCAGGAGGAGCCCACGAGCGCGGTGGCTGCGGCGAGCAGCATCACCACGCGCGCCATCGCATGTTGAACGGGCCCCCGGTGCGCCACCTCACGAGCGTAGCAGGCGCAGCGCGGGCCTGCCCTTGACGCCCGGGTCCATGAACGCCATCGAGCGTGAGGGCCAAGCGCCCACCGGAGGCCCCATGAGCGCCACCCCGATGAACGATGTCCCGCCCCCGGTCGGGATCAGTTGCGTCGAGGCGCGCGCGCTCCTCGACGTGGAAGGCGAGGCGCTCGAGGCGCTGCTCGCCCGCGCGCGCGCCACCCGCGAGCACTACAAGGGCGACGAGATCCGCTTCTGCTCGATCACCAACGCCAAGAGCGGCCGCTGCGGCGAGCGCTGCGGCTTCTGCGCGCAGTCGGCGCACTTCTCTACGGCGGCGCCGGTCTATCCGCTCAAAGACGCGGCCACCATCCTCGCCGAGGCCAAACACGCAGAGGCCGAGGGCGCCGGCGAGTTCTCCATCGTCACCTCGGGCACCAGCCTCAAGGGCGAGGCAGAGCTGGTCGAGGTGGAGCGCGCGCTGCGCGCCATCGCCGAACAGACCGGCATGATGCGCTGCGCGTCCATCGGCCTGATGGACGCGCGCACCCTGGCGCGCCTGAAAGACGCGGGCCTGCAGTCCTTTCACCACAACCTCGAGACCGCCAAGAGCTTCCATGCGCAGATCGTCGCCACGCACAGTTGGGAGCAAGAGGTGGCCGCGGTGCGCGCCGCCAAGGAGGTGGGCCTGCACGTGTGTTGCGGCGGCATCTTCGGCATGGGCGAGAGCCTCGATCAGCGCATCGAGCTCATGGACGAGCTGCGCGCCCTCGACGTCGACAGCATCCCGCTCAACTTCTTGAACCCGCAAGAGGGCACGCCGCTCGAGGGTAAGCGCGAGCTGACTCCCGAGGACTGCCTGCGCATCGTGGCGGTGGCGCGCCTGATGCTGCCGCGCCAGGAGATCTTCGTGTGCGGTGGTCGCGAGGTGAACCTGCAACACCTGCAGCACCGCATGTTCGATGCCGGCGCCAATGGCACCATGGTCGGCAACTACCTCACCACGCCGGGCCGCGGCGCCGTGCGCGATCGCGAGATGCTCGGCGAGCTCGGGCTGCGCGCCGTGGGCGTCTTGCAGAGCGAGCGCGTCAGCGAGCGTGTGCGTGGGGTGCGCGCGCACGCGCCCCTACCGCCCGAGGCGCACGCCCAGAAGCACCACCAGGAGCACCACCAGGAGCACCACCAGGAGCACCACCAGGATGGTCGCGCGCCCAGGGGCAGCCTGCGCGTGCTCGAGGGCGCCGATGGTTGATCTGGCGGCGCGCGTGGCCGCGGCGCTCTCGTGGCGCGAGCGTGCCGGCTTGGTGCGCGAGCGCGCCGAGCGCGTGCTCGAGGGCGCGCCGGGCCCGCGCGTGTGCGTGCGCGGGCGTGAGCTGTGGAACTTCGCGTCCAACAGCTACCTCGGGCTCTCGACGCACCCGCGTGTGGTGGCAGCGCTCGTCGCCGAGGCCGAGCGCACGGGCGCCTCGTCGACGGCGAGCCGCCAGGTGGCCGGCAATCTGGCAGCGCACCAACAGCTCGAGACCGCGCTGGCCGAGCTCAAGCGCCAGGAGGAAGCGCTGCTGTTCTCCTCGGGCTACGCGGCGAACCTCGGGGTGCTCGGCGCGCTCGGTCGCGCCCTCGACGTCGCCAGCGGCGAGCACGACGCCGCGCCGCCGCTCTTCGTCTCGGACGCGCTCAACCACGCCTCCATCATCGACGGCTGCCGCCTGTCGGGCGCCGAGGTGGCGATCTACCCGCACGGCAACGCGGCGGCCGCCTACCTGCTCTTGGCGCGCGCCCGCGTCGAGGGGCGCCGCGCGCTCTTGGTCACCGAGAGCCGCTTCTCCATGGACGGCGACGTGGCGCCGCTCGCGGCGCTGGCGCAGGCCTGCCGCACGCACGGCGCCGCCCTGGTGGTCGACGAGGCCCATGCCACCGGCGTCGACGGCGAGGGCAGAGGGATCGTGCACGAGCTCGGCCTCGCCGCCAAGGTCGACGTCGTGGTGGGCACCCTCGGCAAGGCCCTCGGCGCGCACGGCGCCTATGCGGCCGGCGCGCGCGCGACCATGCGCTACCTCGAGAACGCCGCGCGGCCCTTCGTGTACTCGACGGGGCTCCCCGCGCACCTCGCGGCAGCGGCGCTGGCGGCGCTCGTCGTGCTGCGCGAAGAGCGGCCCGATCGCACCCTGGTGGCCAAGGTCCGCGCGCTACGCGCGCTCCTCGCCGAGCGCGCGCTCGAGGACGTCGTGGGCCGCGGCGCCGACGGCCCCATCCTGCCGGTGCGCGTGGGCGATCCGGCGCGCGCCATGACCTTGGCGCGCCACCTCGGTGAGCACGAGGTGCTGGCCGTCGCCATCCGGCCGCCCACGGTGCCCGAGGGCGGCGCGCGCGTGCGCCTGTCGGTGCGCGCCGATCACCCGCACGAGGCGCTGGTCGCGCTGGCCGACGCGCTCGCGAGCGCACGCGCTGCTGGCCTGGTGCCGCAGCGAGGGTCGTCGTGAGCGCCCGCGCCCAGGCGCTGGTGGCCGCCGACCGCCGCCACCTCTGGCACCCCTTCACGCACCAGGGGTTGTGGGGCGGCCCCGACGATCCCGTGGTGGTCATCGAGCGCGCCGAGGGCAACGAGCTCATCGACAGCGAGGGGCGCCGCTACCTCGACGCCATCTCGAGCCTGTGGTGCAACACGCTCGGCCACCGCGTGCCTGCCATCGACGAGGCCATCCGCGCGCAGCTCGAGCGCGTCGCGCACTCGACCTTGCTCGGGCTCTCGGGCGCGCCGGCCATCCTCCTCGCAGAGCAGCTCGCGGCGCTGTGCCCAGGCGATCTCTCGCGCGTGTTCTTCTCCGACGCCGGCGCCACGGCGGTGGAGGTGGCGCTCAAGATCGCGGCCCAGCGCGCGCGCATCGTCGAGGGCGAGGCCACCGCGCGCCGGCGCTTCTTGGCGCTCGACGACGCCTACCACGGCGACACCATGGGCGCCGTGTCGCTCGGCTTCTCGCCGGGCTTTCACCGCGCCTTCGAGCACCTGACCTTCCCCGTGGGCCGCCTGCCGCGCGACGTCGAGGGTGCCGTGGCTGCGATCCGCGCGGCGGGCAAGGAGCTGTGCGCCGTCGTCGTCGAGCCCCTGGTGCAGGGCGCCGCGGGCATGCTCGTGCAGCCGCCGGGCTGGCTCGCGGCGGTCGCCGAGGCCACGCGCGCCGCCGGCGCGCTGCTCATCTGCGACGAGGTGGCCACGGGCTTTTGGCGCACCGGCCGCCGCTTCGCCTGCGAGCACGAGGGCGTGGTCCCCGACCTGCTGTGCTTGGCTAAGGGCCTCACGGGCGGCTACCTGCCGCTGGCCGCCACCGTGGTCACGCCGGCGGTGTTTGCGCCCTTCGCCGAGGGCGGGGTCGACGGCGCGCGCACGCTCTTCCACGGGCACACCTACACGGGCAACGCGCTTGCGTGCGCCGCCGCGCTCGCCGCGCTCGCCGCGCTCGAGGCGCTGGCGGCACAGGGCCGCGTCGCCGCGCTCGAGGAGCGGCTGGCGCTCGCGCTGGCGCCCCTCACCGATCACCCCCACGTGCTCGAGGTGCGCAGGCGTGGCCTCATGGTGGGCGTGGAGCTGGTGGCGAGCCGGGCGGGCCCGCGGCGCTTCGCGCGCGCACAGCGCGTGGGGCACCGCGTGGCGCACCACGGGCGCGCGCGTGGCGTGCTCTTGCGCCCCTTGGGCGACGTCATGGTGCTCATGCCGCCCTTCTCCATGTCCGACGACGAGATCGATCGCGCGGTGGGCGCCGTGCGCGACGGCGTCGACGCGATCTGCCCGGCGGCCGCGCGCGAGGCGCCGTGAGCGACGCGATTCCCTGCCTCTTCGTCGTCGGCACCGGCACCGACGTCGGCAAGACCATGGTGGCGGCGCTGCTGGTGGAGGCACTTGGCGCCCGCGCTGTCGACGTGGCGGTGTCGAAGCCGCTCGCCAGCGGGTGCGCGCGTCAGGGGGGGCGCCTGATCGCCGCCGATGCGATCCGGCTCGGCCGCGCGCTCGGGCTGCGCGGCGCCGCCCTGGCCCGCGCCCACGACGTGATCTCGCCGTGGCGCGCGGCGGCCCCGCTGGCCCCTGGCCTGGCGCTGGCGCGTCCGCCCTCCGTCGCCGAGCTGGTGCGCCACCTGGTGGAGCGCGCCCGCGGGCGCGGGGCCCTGCTCGTCGAGGGCGCCGGCGGGCTCGTGCTGCCCTATGCGCGCAACGGCACCGTGCTCGATCTCCTGGGCGCGCTGCGCCGACAACGAGCGCTGCACCTTTCCGTGCTCCTGGTGGGCGCCGCGGGGCTTGGCACCATCAACCACACCTGCCTCTCCGTCGCCGCGTTGCGCGCCGCGGGCCTCGAGCCCCATGGGGTGCTCTTGTCTCGTGGGCAGCGCGCCATCACGCCTGACGAGCGCGGCAACCCCGCGGCCATCGCGCGCTTGGGTGCCGTGGCGCTGCCGGTCGTGGTGCCCCACGTCGTCGACGATGCGAGCCACGCGCGGGCAAGACGCATCGTCATGGCATGCGTCGGTGATCGAAGGGGTACCGCGACGCGGCGCCAAGTCCGTTGACCGGGCCGCTCCCATCGGTCAGGGTGCGCCGCGTCACCCACGTCGTGGAGCGCTCATGTCGCAGCCGACCCTCGCCGAGCAGCTCGTCCTCTTGGCCGAGCTCGCCAACGTCGATCAGAAGGCGCGGGCCATCGCCGACAAGCTCGAGACGGTGCCCGCCGCGGCCAAGAAGGCCGATGAGGCTGTGCAGGCGCTGCAAAAGCAGCTCGATGACGCCGAGGGCAAGAAGGACGCGGCCGACAAGGCGAAGAAGCAGATCGAAAACGAGCTGGCCGACGAGCGCGCCAAGATCCGCAAGTGGGAGTCGCGCGCCAACGAGCTGCGCGGCGAGCGCGAGCACGCCGCGCTGGTCTCCGAGATCTCGGCCACCAAACGCGCCATGCACCGCCTCGAGGACACGCAGCTCGAGCACATGGAGGCCCAAGAGGCCGCCCAGAAGCTCGGGGGCGAGCTGAAGGGCAAGCACGGCAAGGCGGCGGCGCTAGCGGCCGAAGAGTGGCTCAAGGTCGATGCCGACGTGAAGGCGCTCAAGGCCGAGCACGAGGGCTACGCGGTGGCGCGCAAGTCGCTCCTGGAGAAGCTCCCCGCGGCGCTCACCAAGCGCTACGAGACCATCGCTGCCAAGCGCGCCGGCGTGGGCGTCTCCATCATCAAGGGTGAGATGTGCGGCTCGTGCAAGCGCATGCTGCCGCCCCAGCTCTGCATCCAGGTGCGCAAGGGGCAGGTGCTCGAGGCCTGCAACTCGTGTCAGCGCCTGCTGGTGCACGAAGACATGACCAAGGCCGCCGGCGCCTGAGCGCATCACGTCGAGGATCCCCGTCGCCATGCTCGAGCACGTCCGCCAGACCGACCCCGACGTCTATGCGCTCATCAAGGCCGAGCACCACCGTCAGGCCGACGGGCTCGAGCTGATCGCCAGTGAGAACTTCGTCTCCGAGGCGGTGCTCGAGACCGTGGGCACCGTGCTCACCAACAAGTACGCCGAGGGCTACCCGGGCAAGCGCTACTACGGCGGCTGCCGGTACTACGACGACATCGAGCGCCTGGGCATCGCGCGCGCCAAGAAGCTGTTCGGCGCCGAGCACGCGAACCTGCAACCGCACTCGGGCGCGTCCGCCAACTTTGCCGTGTACACCGCCGTCATGAAGCCCGGCGAGACCGTGCTCGCCATGCGCCTCGACCACGGCGGCCACCTCACCCACGGCAGCCCCGTGAATTTCTCGGGGCGCATGTACAACGTGGTGGCCTACGGAGTGCGCGAGAGCGATCAGCGCATCGACTACGACGAGGTCGAGCGCCTGGCCCACCAGCACAAGCCACGCATGATCGTCGCGGGCGCCTCGGCGTACCCGCGCACGCTCGACTTCCCACGCTTCGCCAGCATCGCCAAGGCCGTGGGCGCCGTGCTCTTCGTCGACATGGCGCACATCGCGGGCCTGGTGGCGGCGGGCGAGCACCCCTCGCCGGTGCCCCACGCCGACTACGTCACCACCACCACGCACAAGACGCTGCGCGGTCCGCGCGGCGGCATGATCTTGTGTCGTGAGTCGTTGGCCAAGACCCTCGACTCGCGCGTGTTCCCCGGCGCCCAGGGCGGCCCGCTCATGCACGTCGTCGCCGCCAAGGCGGTGTGTCTGCAAGAGGCGCTGACGCCGGCCTTCGCCGAGTATCAGCGACAGATCGTGAAGAACGCGCGCGCGCTGGCGCAGGGACTGCTGGCGCAGGGCGTGAAGCTCACCACCGGCGGCACCGACAACCACTTGATGCTCATCGATCTGCGCGGCACCGGCGTCACCGGCAACGTCCTCGAGGACGCGCTCGGCGAGGCCGACATCACCGTCAACAAGAACATGGTGCCCTACGATCCGGAGAAGCCCGCCACCACCAGCGGTGTTCGCGTGGGCACGCCCGCGGTCACTACTCGCGGCATGGGCGAGGCCGAGATGAGCGCGATCGCGGACTTGATCGCGCGCGTGCTGCGCGCGCCGACAGACGCCGCCTCGTTGGCCGCCGTGCGCGCCGACGTACGCGCGCTTGCCGCGCGCTTCCCCTTGTACGCCCGCTTGGTGGCAGCGCTCGGATGATCACGCGCCGGCCCACGCCGGCGCGTTGGGGGAGGGAGTCGCCATGAAATGTCCGTTCTGCTCGTCGGTGGACAACGGCGTGGTCGACTCGCGCGAGACCGAGGATGGCCACGCCATCCGTCGGCGTCGCTCCTGCACCGCATGCTCGCGGCGCTTCACCACGTATGAGCGCGTCGAGGAGCAGCCGCTGGTGGTGGTGAAGAAAGACGGCAGCCGCGCGCCCTTCGATCGCCAGAAGCTGCTCGCGGGCGTGCGCCGTGCCTGCGAGAAGCGTCCGGTGCCCACCGCGCGCGTGCAGCAGCTCGTGGCCGACATCGAGCGCCGCGCCGGCGAGCTCGGCGAGCGCGAGATCGCCACGCGCTGGATCGGGGAGCAGGTGATGGCGGCGCTGCGGGAGCTCGACGAGGTCGCCTACGTGCGCTTCGCCAGCGTGTACCGCAGCTTCCGCGACGTCGAGGAGTTCGCGCGCGAGCTCGAGGCGCTGCGCGGCGCGCGCGTCGAGGCCGGGCGCACCGACCGGCCCCCCGAGGCCTGACGCGCGATGGCGCACAGCGCGTTCGCTTGGCTCTGCGCGCCCGACCAAGGGCCCCGGGACGTCGACGCGGCCATGATGGCGCGCGCCCTCGTGGAGGCGCGGCGCGGCGTGGGCCGCACGGCGCCGAACCCTCCCGTGGGCGCCGTAGTGGCGAGAGACGGCGCCGTCCTCGCGGTGGGGCACCACGCGCGCGCCGGCGAGCGCCACGCCGAGGTGGTGGCGCTCGACCAGGTAGCGGGCGCGGCGCGCGGCGCCACGCTCTACGTCACCCTCGAGCCATGTACCCACCACGGGCGCACGCCGCCCTGCGTCGATCGCGTGCTCGCCGAAGACATCGCGCGCGTGGTCGTCGGCGCCGCCGACGGCAACCCGCGGGTGAGCGGCGGCGGCATCGAGCGCCTGCGCGCCGCCGGCGTCGACGCGTCGCTCATCGCCGACGCGGACATAGCCGCGCAGGCGAGCGCGCTGGTGGCGCCCTTCACCTCGGCGATGACGCGGGGGCGTCCGTGGGTGCTGCTCAAGATCGCCGCCACGCTCGACGGCCGGGTGGCCGCCGCGAACGGTCGCTCCCGATGGATCACGGGCCCGCACGCGCGCGCGCTGGTGCACGAGCTGCGCGACGCCGTCGACGCCGTGGTGGTGGGCTCGGGCACCGTGCTGGCCGACGATCCCGCGCTGACCGTGCGCGCCGCGCCCCCGCGCGCCGACGGCGAGGCCCGCCGCGATCCGCGCCGCGTGATCATCGACGGCACCTTGCGCTGCGACCCACGCGCGCAGGTGTTCGGTGCCGGCTCGCTCGTCGTCCACGGCGGCGCCGCGAGCGCAGAGCGGCAGCGCGCCTTCGACGACGCTGGTGTCGAGCGCGTGGTGGCAGGGCCCGGCCCCGTAGACCTGGCGGCCGCGCTGTTCTGCCTCGCGCAGCGCGGCCTGCACGCGCTCCTCGTCGAGGCCGGCCCCCGCTTGGCCGCGGCGCTGTGGCAGGCTGGCTTGGTCGACGAGCTTTGGTGGATGACGGCGCCACGGGTCTTGGGCGATGACGCCGTCCCAGCGGTCGGGCCCCTGGACCTCGCCAGTCCCGACCAGGCCCCTCGCCTGACCCTCGTCGGCGAGCGGGCCTTCTCCGACGGCGATGCGCTGCGCGTGCTGCTGCGTTGAGCCCCCAAAAACCCACTGGCGCAGCCCTCCGCGGCATGGCACATCGTCGGTGCTTCGGGTGATCGCGGCGTCGTTCTTGCAGCGGTGTGCATCATCCGACGAAAAGTGTGCGTTGCACGCACGCTCGACGTCGCGCGCGGGATTCCCCGCGTGCCACAGGGTTCTTTCGTGTCGCGCAGCGGCGCGCACGGTGCTTGGGACGGATTGTTTGGGCGTAGATCGCCCGCTCGCGAAGGAGCATGCGTCATGTGTCGTAACACCATCGTCACCCTCTCACTGCCAGCGCTCTTGCTCGGCGCCTTCGTCGTCGCCATGCCGCTCGGGACCGGCTGCGAGGGCGAGGGCGAAGGCGAAGGCGAAGGCGAGGGCGAGGGCGAGGGCGAGGATCCGCCGGGCGCCGAGGGCGACCCCTGCGACGTGGGCCCGCTCAACTCCTCCGGCACCTGCGAGGACAACCTTGTGTGCGTGGCGCGCGACAACGATCCCGAGCGCGGCGTGTGCCGCATCAAGTGCGGCGATGTCGTGGTCAACGCTGACAACGAGGCCACCGGCATCGAGCTGCTCGACGGCGTCAGCTGCGGCGGCGGTACCACCTGCCAGACCGTCACCCCCATGCCCGGCCTCGGGCTCGCGGCGGTGGCGTGCGTGCGCGCCGCCGACGCCAAGGACTCGCCGTGCAGCGGGTTCTATGACGAGCTGTTCGAGCAGCAGAGCTGCCCCGCCGGCATGGACTGCTCCATTTCGGGCATCGACTCCGACGGGCAGAGCGTCACCTCGCTCACTTGCAAGGAGACCTGCGATCTGACGGCCGCCACCAACCCGTGCCCCGCCGAGGGCGAGGAGTGCATCAAGGCGCCGGTGCAATTGCCGAACATCGAAGAGAACACCGACGGCAACGAGGTCCGGTGCGACACCACCACCGCGGGCACCCAGGACGCGGGTTGCGAGACCGGCGACGACGACAATTGCGCGTGCAGCCTGGCGGCCGGCTTTCGCTGCGCCGAGTTCAACCTTACGGCCGGCGGTACCGGCTGGTTCTGCAACAAGGACATCGGCCACTGCGCGACGCCGGTGCCCACGCTGACCGGCGCCATCGTCGCGGCCAACGCGCAGGCCGTCGGCGATCCCGACTACCACTGCAACGAGATCGACGCCTCCGACTACTGCGAGAGCACGCCCTTCGCGGGCGTGCCGGCGGCGGACGCGGGCGCCAACATCTGCGTTGGCATCTCGTCCAGCAGCAACGACGGCGTCTGCTTCGCCTTCTGCCTGTCGCCGGGCTTCGATTCGAACGGCGACGGCGACTTCGCCGACACCGACGACAATGAGCGCACCGAGTACGAGTGCGCCGCGGGGTGGGAGTGCGACGTCCTCGCCGGCCAGCTCATTGGCCTCGCCATCTGGCCCGACGTCGATGTGGCGTGTGACCCCGAGGAGTGCCCCACGGGCGTGCCGTGCCCGGCCTGCCACAGCGACACGCTGGGCGGCGACCTCTACTGCATGAACACCCAGGGTGGTCTGTGCGCCGCGCCCTTCGGCTCCTGCGAGCTCGCCGGTGAGGGCGAGGGCGAGGGCGAGGGCGAGGGCGAGGGTGAGGGCGAGGGTGAGGGCGAGGGCGAGGGCGAGGGCGAGCCCGCTCCAACCTGCGCGACCTACTGTACGACCATCACCGCAAACTGCAGCGCAGGCAACGCTCAGTACGCTGACGAGGATGCGTGCTTGACGGCGTGCAACGCTGCTGGCTGGGCGGTGGGCACCACCGCCGACGCCTCAGGCAACACGCTAGGCTGCCGCATCTACCACGCCACGGCGGCAGCCGGCGACTCCTCGCACTGCGAGCACGCGGACGAGGACAGCGAGGTTGGCGCTTGCCAGTAGCGCTCCGTACCTGAGCCGCTCGGGGAGAACCCGAAGCGCGGCGCCGGCCCAAGCGGCCGGCGCCGCTGTTCTTGTGGCATGGATCGGTGGCAACGCGGCCTGCCATGGCCGACAATGACTGCATGATCCGTTGTTGGCTCCCGCGTTCCCTCATGGTGATGCTCTGCGCCGCCTGCCCGCGCACCGGCGAGTTCGACGGCGGCGTCGCCGACGACGCCGGTCCCAGCGACCAAGGGCCGAGCGCGGCGGACATCGGCACGGCCTGCACCTACCAAGAGGGCGGCGGGACCAACCCCACCAACGACTGCGCCGATGAGCTCGAGTGCGTCATCGTGAGCGGCGACGGCGCCTACAACCCAGGCTTCCTGCTGCCGATCTGGCAGGACCAGTTCACCACCTACGACAACGAGGCCGGGACCAGCTCGGGCTCGTGCTCGCTGGTCAGCTCGGCCACGGCGCCGGTGGTGTGCCCCGCTGGCACCGAGGAGCTGCTCCTGGTCGACCTGTCGATGTGCGTCCACACCTGCAGCCAGCCGCAGGAGTGCGGGCGGGGCGACTACACCTGCGACGTGCGCTACTTCTCCGTGGGCGACGTGGGCGCAGCACCCATCTGCACGCGCAAGTGCGGCCTCGACATCCCCGACTGCGTCCGCTCCGGCATGATGGTGGGGCAAGACGGCAGCTTGGTGCCGGCGCTGGCCTTGCAGGATCTCACGGGCGAGTCCCAGTGCGACGTCGACACCGGCATCTGCGCCTATGTCGCGCAGCACGGCGTGGCAGGTCCGGGCGCCGAGTGCACTGCCACCGAGCAATGCGAGCCGGGCATGATGTGCCTGCAGGGCCCGCTGCTCGCGGCCCTCAACCCGGGCGCGAACCCGAACGGCCCGGGCTTCTGCGCGCTCCCCTGCGCCCCCGACGACAACGACCCCTCGGCGCCCTGTCAGGGCTCACCCGCGGCCGGGGCCGGCTTCGTCTGCCAGTCCGCTGGCAGCTTGAACCTCGGCTTTGACCCGCTCATCATGGTCGACCTCGGCACGGGCACGCTCTACCAGGGCGGCGGGTTCTGCTTTCATCAATGCGAGCTCGGGGTCGACGGCAACTGCGACGCCGTCGACGGCACCTCGTGCGGCTCCTTCGACGAGCCGACCCTCGACGCCGCCTGGAACCAGGTCGCCATGTGCCTGCCGCCCGCGGTCGGTCGGTAGCGGCCGCGCGGGCACACGCGCAGGGCCTACCACCTGTTGCCCCGAAGTGGGCGACGTTGCCCCGAGGGCCGGGTCCACGCCAGACTGCGCACCATGACGGCCCCCCTACCGGCCCTGATCGTCGATGACTCCCCGGCGGCTCGGGCCCTCGCTCGCTCTGCCCTCGAAGCCGCCGCCGACGCGCTCGGGCTCGCCTTCGAGGTGGAGGAGGCGGGCAACGGCATGGAGGCGCTGCGCGCGTTGACCGCCGACAAGCAGGCCCTGGTCATCGTCGACCTGCACATGCCCGACATGACCGGGCTCGAGGTGCTGAGCTTCTGGCGACAGCGCGGCGGTGGCGCCCGCGCCGTCATCGTGTCGACGGACGTGTCGCCGCGCGATCGAGAGAAGGCCCTCGAGCTCGGCGCGCATGCGCTGCTCGAGAAGCCGGTGACGGTGGCGGCGCTGATCGAGGTGCTGCGCGGCTTGGTGGTGCCCGAGTGACCCTCGACCGATCCCAGCGCGAGTTCCTCGCGGAGGCCGCGGAGATCGTCGACCACCTCGCGGCCGGCCTCGTGGCCATCGACGCCGACCGAAAGCGGGGCGCCATTCCGCCTGCGCGCCTGAACGAGATGTTCCGCCACGCGCATTCGCTCAAGGGCCTCGCCGGCATGTTCGGCGTCGAGCCCATGAGCCGCCTCGCGCACCAGCTCGAGACCTTCCTCGACGAGCTGCGCCTGGGCCGCGTGACGCTCGACGATCGCCTTATGGGCGCGCTCTACGCTTGCACCGACGTGTTCTCGCGCCTGTTGGCCGACGTGAAGGACGAGAAGCCGGTCGATGCCGCTGCCATCGGCGCCGTCGTGCAACGGCTCGAGGGATCGACGGCACCGGTGGCGCCGTCGGCCACGGGCATTCGCTCGCTGCAGCTCCCGCCCGAGGCGCTGTCGGCGCTCACCGAGTACGAGGAGCACCGCCTCACCGAGAACCTCAAGAGCCAAACGCCGCTCTACAAGGTGCATGCACCGCTGCCGCTGGCGTCGTTCGAGAAGGACCTGGCCGCCATCACGGCGGCAATTCAGCACGACGGCGAGGTCATCACCACGCTCCCGTCCACCGACGACACCGGCGCCAACATCATCTTCGACTTGGTGGTGGCGTCGCGTGCCTCGCTGGCCGCGCTGCAAGAGCGCGTGGCGTCGATTGGCGCCTTCACCATCGAGCGCATCGACCTCGGCGGCGCGCCGGCGACGCCGTCCTCGACTGCGCAGCGGGACCAGGTCACCACCCTCCCCAGCGACGACGAAGGGGTCACGACGCTGCGCCAGGTCTCCGACACCGTGCGCGTCGACATCCGCAAGCTCGACGAGCTCATGGGCATCGTCGGCGAGCTGGTGCTCGCGCGCGGTGGGCTCGCCCGCGTGACCGCCGAGCTCAAGCAGACCATCGGCTACCAAGGATTGGCGGTCGATCTCCATCGACTGGTGCGCACGCTCGAGCGGCGCATCGTCGACTTGCAGGGCGCCATCATGCAGGTGCGCATGGTGCCGCTCGGCCAGGTCTTCGAGCGCATGGCGCGCACGGTGCAGCGTGCGGCGACCGCGCTCGGCAAGGACGTGACGCTCGAGGTCTCTGGCGAAGAGACCGAGCTCGACAAGCTCATCGTCGAGGACCTGGTCGATCCGCTCATGCACCTGGTGCGCAACGCCGTCGACCACGGGCTCGAGGCCCCCGATGCCCGCGTCGCCGCGGGCAAGCCGCGCGCCGGTCGCTTGGAGCTCCGGGCCTTTCCCCGCGGCAACCACGTCATCATCGACGTGGCCGATGACGGGCGCGGCATCGATGAGGTGGCGGTCAAGCGCACGGCGCTCGAACGCGGCGTGGTGGACGACGACCACATCGGACAGCTCTCGCGTCGCGACGTGTGGAACCTGATCTTCCAGCCAGGCTTCTCCACGCGCAAGGAGGTGAGCGAGACCAGTGGCCGCGGCGTGGGCCTCGACGTGGTCAAGACCAACGTCTCGCGCATGTCGGGCCTCATCGACGTCGAGAGCACACCTGGCAAGGGCACGCGCTTCACCATCACGCTGCCCATCACGCTCGCCATCATCCAGGCGGTCATCGTACGCACCGCCCAGCGGGTCTATGCGTTGCCGCTCGCGAGCGTGCTCGAGATCGTCGCGGTCCGCCAGCGCGACCTGTGCAGCGTCGAGGGCAAGGAGATGCTGCAGCTGCGCGGACAGACCATGCCGGTGCTGCGCCTGGACCGCGTGTTCCATCCCGACGACGCGAGCCGTGTCGCCGCGGCCGACGGCACCGTGGGGTACGCCGCCGTGGTGGGCTTGGCGCAGCACCGCGCCGTCATCTTGCTCGACGATGTCCTCGGCCAACAAGACATCGTCATCAAATCGCTGGGCGCGTACCTCGGTCAGATCAAGGGCGTGGCGGGCGCCACGCACCTGGGCGATCACGAGACCATCTTGGTGCTCGATGTTGCCGCGCTCGTGCAGGAGCTCCTGCGCGGCGAGGAACGACGGGGCCGCGCCGCCGCCCTCGTGGCCGGAGCGTGAATGGAAAAGGACGAGAAGGACCCGTCGCCGAAGCCACGATCGCGCGCCAAGAGGGAGCGCGCGTCGACGACACGGGCGCCGGTCGACGCGCCCCCGCTCGCGGCGTCCGAGCAGCCACCGACGCGAGACGCGAGCGCCGCGTCCGTCAGCGTCGACCCGCTGCGCGAGTTCCTGGCCCGCTTCGACGAGGGCGAGGAGGTGGTGCCGCGCCGCTCCGCCGAGGGTGCCGCCGTCGACGACGAGGAGCGGCGCTTCCTGTCGTTCGACCTTGGCGGCGAGGCCTACGCCGCCAGCATCATGGACGTGCGTGAGATCCTCAAGGTGGTCACGCCCACCGAGGTGCCGCGCGCGCCGCGCGAGGTGCTCGGCGTGCTCTCCAAACGTGGCGTCGTCATGCCGGTCGTCGACCTGGCGGCGGTCCTCGGCCTGCGCGCACCGGATCGCACGCTGCTGCGCGACCAGCGCGTGCTCGTGGTCGGGGAGGGCCAACGCGTGCTCGGCCTGCGCGTCGACCGCGTGCATCACGTGGTGCGGCTGCCGACGCGCGCGCTGGAAGAGGTGCCGGCGAGCTTGGGGACCAAAGGCGCACACCTTCTGCTGGGGCTCGGTCGGCCGCGCGCCGAGGTCGGTGAAGAGCCGCGCCTGTTGATCCTCCTCGACGTCGACGCAGTGCTCGCCCACGTCGGCGAGAGCATGGGCGTGGTCGTGCGGGAGAGCGCATGAGCCCGGCGGTCATCGATCCGAACGAAGAGCTGCGCCTGGCCACCTTCGCGGTCGGTCCCGATCTCTACGCCGTCGACATCATGCGCATCCGCGAGATCGTGCGGCCGCAGCCGGTGACGCCGGTGCCGAAGGCGCCCGCGGGCATGGTGGGCGTCATCGACCTGCGTGGGCAGGTGCTGCCGCTCTTCGACCTGCGGGTGCGCTTCGACTTGGGGCCGCGCGCCGAGGCCGCCATGGTGCACGTGCGCTATTTGATCCTCAAGCTCGATGGACGCAGCGTCGGCGTGGTGGTCGACCAAGTGCTCGACGTCGTCAACCTGACCCGCGGGCAGCTGCGCGTGGGTGCCGGCGTCCTGGCCGGTGAGGCGGCGCAGGTGTTCTTGGGGGTCGCCCCCGTGACCGGGCCGCAGGGCGAGCGGCTCGCGCTCTTGCTCAACTTGCGTCGCGTGCTGCAAGGCGCGCACAGCATTCCGGTCGACGATCTGCTGCGCGGCACCAATCGCACCATCCTGCCCATCCCCATCGACATCCCGCGGGGGACATCATGACCCACCGGGTGGTGTTCTGCCCGGTGTGTGGCGCGCGCTACGAGGCGCCGCGCGAGCTGGTCACCGACCAGCTCACGCTCCTGTGTGGCGCGTGCGGGCACGTCGCCGGGGCCACCGCGTTCCGCGGGCAGGGGGCCGAGGCGCACGACGAGGAGCCCGCGGCCTCGGCGCGCGCGCTCGCGGAGGCGCAGTGGCCGCGCGTGGTCGTGGGACACGAGGTGCCGTCGGCCGCGCGCAGCGCCGCGCGCGCGCTGCGTGCGCACGGCTATGCGCCGGTGTGCGTGCGCTCGGGCGAGATGGCGCTCGCTGCCTGCGACCCGAGCATGCCGGCGCCGCCGGCGGCGCTGGTCCTCGACGTGGCCATCCCTGGCGTCCTCGCGTTTCAGGTGGTCGAGCAGCTGCGCGCCAACCCACAGACCGCGACGCTCCCCATCATCTTGCTCGCGTCGGTGTTCGAGCGCACCCGCTACAAGCGGCGCCCAACCAATCTCTACGGCGCCAACGCGTACCTCGAGCTGCACCACGTGCCAGACAAGCTCGGGCCGTCCATCGACATGTTGCGGGTCGCGGGCGAGGTGCCGCCGGACCGCCTGCAGGCACCGGTAGAACGTGCGCGCGCGGCGTCGCTGCGCACACAGCCGTCGGTCGACGACGCGGATGCCGCATCGCACCTGGCGCGTCGGCTGCTCTCCGATGTTGCCCTCTACCATGGCGACGAGCTCGCCGACGGCGTCCGGCGCGGCAAGCCCTTCTCGTCGCTCGGCTCCGCTGTCGACGCCGCGCGCGAGTTGTACCGGGACGCGGGCGCGCGCGGCGACGCCTTCGAGGTCGAGCTCGAGCGCTTCGCCGCGCGGCTCTTGGAGCGCGGCGGCGCACGGAAGGCCGATGGCTGAGCCCACTGCCTCGCCCGAGACGCGCCGCGAGGTGCTGCGCACCATGCGCGCGCTCGACGAGGGCACGCTGGTGTTCGCCTTCGACGGCTTGGGCGACGTCGACCCGAGCGTGCGTCGCGAGGCGGTGCGCCTGGTGGCGCGCTCGGCGCCCACGCCGGGCCTGCTCTTGACGCTCGAGCGGGCGCTCACCGACGAGCGCGAGCTCGCGCGGCGCTCCGCGGCCATGGACGCGCTCGCCGCCATGGGCAAGCCGGCCGTGCCGCTCTTGGCGCGCCTAGCGGCCGACTCCCGCGCCGGCGTGCGCCGCCTTGCGGTCGACGCACTGGGCATGGCGAAGCTCCCCGATGCCATCGACATCCTCGAGCGCGCGGCGCGCGATCCGCAGCCGGCCGTACGCGCGGCCGCGCTCGAGGCGCTGGCGCGCACCGGCAGCGCGCGCGCGGCGGGCGCGCTCGTGCGCACCGTCGAGGATCGGCACGAGCAGGCCACCGTCGCCCTGGCCGCCTTGCTCGGCCTCCTGCAGCTCGAGCGCTTGCCGAGCACGGGCGCGCTCCATCGGCTCACGGGCGACGCGCTCACCGCGCCCGCGGCCTTCCGCTTGCTCGGCCGGGCGGGGGAGGCGAGCATCCTCGTCGACGCGCTGTTGGCCAACCGCGCATCGCGCCAACGCGCGGCGGTCATCGGCCTCGCCGACGCGCACGCGGCCGGCGCCACGCGCCCGGTGCGCTTGGCGTCCGCCGAGGTGCTGGCCGTGCTGCGCGAGCTCGTGGGCAACGCCGATGTGCAGGTGGCCTGCGCCGCGCTCTCGTGTGCGGCGTGGGCTGGCGACCACGACGTGCTCGCGCTCGCGGCCGCGCGCGATGATCGTGCGCACCTGGCATCGGCCGCGCACCGCGCTGCCATGCTGCTGCGCGCGGACGCTCCCGAGCTCGCCGCCCGCTTACGCGCCCTGGTCGCCGACGACGCGCCTGGCAGCGATCTGCTCATCGAGCTCGCCGAGGCGCTCGAGCGCGCGCGCGAGCACGCTGCGCCTTCGGTTGCGGCGGACCCAACGCTCGATGATCGCTCGTTCGCCCGGCTGGCCCGCGTCTTCGAGCACGCCGCCGGCTTCTCCGTCACCGACGACGCGCGCCAGCGCCTGCAAGCCCGCCTGTTGCCCCGCCTCGAGGCAACCCGCGCCGCGACCTTCTCCGATTACGTCGATCTGTTGCAGACACCGCGCGGCAAAGACGAGCTGCAGCGCGCCCTCGAGCTGGTCACGGTGCACGAGACCTACTTCTTTCGCGAGCGGCCCCAGCTCGACGCCTTCCGCCACGAGGTGCTGCCTGCCCTGCTGGCGCGCGGCGGTCCGATCCGGGTCTGGTCGGCGGGCACCTCCACGGGCGAAGAGGCCTACACGCTCGCCATCCTGTGCGACGACGCCGGCGCGCGCTCGTACGAGGTGCTCGGCACCGATCTCTCGAACCAGGTGCTCGAGACCGCGCGCCACGGGCGCTACCCACCCAAGAGCTTCCGCGCCGAGATAGAGCGCTCGGTGCGCCACCGCTGGTTCACCTACGAGCTCAGCGGTGTGTCGGTGCACCCCGAGCTCAAGCTCCACACGCGCTTCGAGGCGCGTAACCTCGTCGACCCGCGCGCCCTCGCCGATCTCGGCACCTTCGACGTCATCTTCTGTCGCAACGTGCTCATCTACCTGGCTGCGTCGGGTCGCGCGCGGGTCATCGAGTCGTTCTACGAGCACCTGCGGCCGGGCGGGCTGCTCTTCCTCGGGCACAGCGAATCGCTGTTCACGCTCGAGACCCGTTTCCGCGCGCAGCCCATGGCGCGCGTGCTCGCCTACCAGCGGCCCGAGGACGACGCATGAACCGCAACATCCCTGCCAGCATGGAAGGCGCCCCCGTTGTCGACGGTGACTCGCCGCGGGTGCTGGTGGTCGACGACTCGGCGCCGCTGCGGGGGGCCTTGGCCGAGGTGCTCGAGGAGGGTGGCTGCGAGGTCGTGGGGCGCGCCATGGACGGCTCCATGGCGTTGTCGCTCGTCCACGAGAAGGACCCCGACGTCATCACGCTCGATCTCGAGATGCCGCGCATGGATGGCTTCACCTTCCTGCGCATCCTCGGCAAGACCCGCGCGACGCCGGTGATCGTGGTGACCTCCGACGCGCGACCCGAGAGCGCGCTGCTCGCGCTCGAGCTCGGGGCGCGCGACTTCGTGGTCAAGCCCGTCCGCACCGCCGACGTGCGCACCCTCAAGGCGCAGCTGCTCGCGCGCGTGCGTTTGCTCGCGGGCTTGCGGCGCCGCATCCCGCCGACCTGGTCACCGCCGCCCGAGGTGGCCTTTCCACCCGACACGAGCATGGTCGCCATCGGCTGCTCCACCGGCGGTCCGCGCGCGCTGCGTGACATCCTGACGCGGCTGCGCGGGCCGCTCCGGGCCCCGGTCCTCATCGCGCAGCACATGCCGCCCCGCTTCACCGAGGCCTTCGCCGATCGCCTGGCCAAGGCCACCTCCCTCGACGTGGCCGAGGCGAAGGACGGTGAGCCGGTGGTGCGCGGCGTGGTGCGCATAGCCCCAGGGGGCCGGCACCTGAGCGTCGAGCGGGGGGCGGCCGGCGCGCGCCTGCGCTTGCACGACCCCGCCGAGGGTGATCGCTGGGTGCCGAGCGTGGATCGGCTGTTCAGCTCGGCGGCGGCGGTGGCGGGCTCGCACCTGTTGGCCGTGGTGCTCACCGGCATGGGCCGGGACGGCGTGGAGGGAGCGCGCGCCGTGCGCGCCGTGGGCGCCCCGCTGTGGACTGAATCGAGCCTCACGGCGGCCATCGACGGCATGCCGGTGGCGGCGGCGGCAGCGCACGGCGCCGCGGACCGGGTCCCGCTCGACGAGCTCGCGGCGGTGCTCGCGCGCGGCCTCGAGGATCAGGGCGGGCAGGGCTGACCGGGCGCGACCGTTGTGTCGCAGGCGGCGTCCGTGGCAGGGTCCAGAGCCGACAGCGCCGGTCGGACTGGGCCGGGCGGGAGGACGGCACGGTGAGCGCCAAGAAGGCCGACGAGACCGCGCACCGCGAGGACTTCCTCGTGTTGTTCCGGCGCGGGCTCAAGTTCACCGAGGAGCTGCTCGCCGAAAACGAGAAGCTCCGTTACCGCCTCGCCAACCTCGAGAACGAGCTCGACGGCGCGCGGCGCGGCGGTGGTGATGACTCCACGCTTCGTGAGCTGCGCGAGAAGGTGCGCGAGCTCGAGATCGAGAAGGCGCGCCTCTTGTCCTCGTACACCGAGGTCGAGAGCGCCAACCGCGACTACCAGACGCGCTACGCGGAGATCGAGGAAGAGCACAACAACCTCGCGAACCTCTACATCGCGAGCTACCAGCTCCACAGCACGATGTGCTTCAAGGACGTCGTGCAGGTGATCAACGAGATCGTGATCAACCTGGTGGGTGTGTCCTCGTTCACCATGTATCTGCTCGACGTACCGAGCGGCGTCTTGCACCCCATCGCTGGCGAGGGCGTCGACCTCGCGCACGCGCCGCGCCCCAGGCTCGGCGAGGGCGTCATCGGCAAGGCGTTGGCCGGCCGCCAGCGCCACGTCGCCGAGAGCCTCACGACGGCGCCCTTGGCGGTGGTGCCGCTGGCCACCGCCGACAGCCAGGTCGGCGCCATCGTCATCGACCGATTGTTGGTCCAGAAGGAGGGCTTCACGGCGGTCGACAACGAGCTGTTCAACCTCCTCAGCGTGCACGCCGCGACCGCGCTGCTCGCGGGGCTCTTGCGAGATCAGGTCGGCGATCGCGGCGCGATCCAGGCCATCACCGTGGCTCACGCGCGCAGCCTGTTAGGCTGAGCGCGGCGCTTTATTTGCTTTCCGTGGTCGATTGCGTCATTTGAAGGGGTCCGAGAAGCGCATGTCCGAGCAGTTGCACGCACTTGTGGTGGAAGACTCGCCGACGATGCGGCAGCTCATCGTGTTCGCGCTCTCGCGCATCAAGGTGCTGAAGGTGGTCGAGGCCGACGACGGCGTCGACGCGCTCAAGAAGCTCTCGCAGCAGCACTTCGACATCCTCATCACCGACATCAACATGCCGATGATGGACGGCCTCAAGCTGGTCTCCATGGTGCGCAAGGACGAGGTGCACAAGGAGATCCCCATCATCATCATCACCACCGAGGGCGCCCAAGAAGACCGGCAGCGCGCCCTCTCGCTCGGCGCCAACGCGTACATCACCAAGCCCATCCAGGCGCCGCAGGTGATCAGCAAGGTCAAGGACCTGCTGAAGATCAGCTAGGCACGCCCGATCGTGCATCGCCTAACGGCCGCTGACGAGCGTTTTCCCTAGATATTTCGGTGGCATGCATCGCCGGTTGGGCCCCGCTCGACGGGCAAACTTCTTGCTGTAGCGTCGCGCGCGCGGGCCTGACACCCGCACCCAGCTCCAGCGAGGATACGCATGCGAAGAGTTCTCACCGGCCTTGCTCTCGTCCTTGGCCTTGGCACCGGCGTCGCGCTTTCGTCGTCGTGCTTCGGCATCGGTGACATCGACCGCACCAGCCCCGACAAGGTGCCGAAGAGCACCTTCTTCAACGACGACGGCACGCCGGCGGTTTACTACTTCCGCCAGACCGTCATCGATGTGCCGGCCACGAGTGGCGTCACCTTCATCGGCGAGCAGAGCGACACCGACCTGGTCGTCTTCGAGATCACCGAGGACTATCTCTACGCGCGCCGCTCCTACGGCGCCCTGCAGAACGACAGCGAGGGTGGCGCCATCGAGGGCAACCAGGGCGACGGCTACGTGCGCCCGGGCACTGGCCCCTATCAGGGCGCGCCCATCGCGGCCTTCCGCATCCAGGCGCACTTCGACATCAAGCGCCAGTACAACCCCCAGACCGGCGAGCAGACCAACGTCTTGTACGAGGACATGGCCGACCGCCCCTGGTACGAGCGCGAGTTCATCCGCGTCGACTGGAGCACCAACGTCGTCGCCGACTTCCGCTTCAGCGGCGTGACGGCGGTGCAGCAGGCGTCGACCAGCGCCGTCGACGTGCCGAGCGAGGACGCCAACGACCAAGAGAACAAGGACCGGCCGCTCATCACGCCGGAGTACATCGACACGGTGACCGGCTATGACGTGATGCCCGAGTCCTACGACTTCTCAGCGTATGGCATGGGCATGGTGCCGCAGTGCTACTTTTATAGCTCAATCTACAAGGATTGCATGGGCGGCACCGTCAAGGTGCGCAACTCGTTCCGCCGCCGCGTGGACACGGGCTATGTCCCCCTGGAGTACGACGATCACCGCTTTCAGAAGTTCGGCTTCTTCCGCACCGAGCGCTACACCTACGACGACCAGTACGGCGTGGTGGAGCCGGCCGTGGTGCGCTTGGCGAACCGCTGGAACATCTGGCGCGACGCCGCGTCGTGCTTCGATGCCAGCGCAGAGCTGCCCTACGCGAGCTGCAGCCCCGACGACCTGCGACCCATCGTCTACTACCTGAACGAGGACTTCCCGCGCGATCAGGCCACCATGCTCGACATCGCCCGCGGCAACGGCGACGAGTGGAACCGCGTGCTGCGCCAGGCCGTGATGGACTCCACCGGCTTCAGCGAGGCCGAGCTCGGCGAGCGCCGCATGTTCGTGCTGTGCGACAACAACCCCGTCGAGGAGGGTGATCCGGCCGAGTGCGGCCCCGCCGGCACCAACCCGCAAATCGGTGACCTGCGCTACTCGATGTACTATTACATCCCAAACTTCCAGTTCGCGCCACCGCTTGGGTACGGACCGTCTGCCGCAGATCCGCTGACTGGTGAGATCATCCAGGGTAACGCGTTCTACTATGGCGCAGCCGGCGCCACCATCGCGGCGCGCACGCGCGACGCCATCAAGCTGCAGCTCGGCATCCTCGCCGAGGAGGACATCACCGGCGGCATCCCCGCCGATCAGGCGGTGGCCGCCGCGCGGGCCGCGGGCGCGTCGTCGTCGTCGTCGCACTACCTGGGCGATGACGTCGAGGGCAAGGTGCGCGCCATGGCGGAGAACATGCGCATCCCCGACAAGATCCGCCGCCTGCGCGACCAGGTCGCGAGCGGCCAGGCGATGCACGACAAGCGCCCGTCGCGCCTCGAGGCGCTCAAGAACTCGGGCCTCGACGAGCTCTTGCTCACCGACGAGATGCGCGAGGTGTTCGGTTCCCACGTGCTCGAGGAGGGCCTGCTCGGCAGCGAGGCCGACGCCGTCATGGCGTCGCGCTTGTTCGACGACGAGGCGATGTTCCGTCGCGAGCGCGAGCGCCGCATGCGCATGCTGATGACACCGGCGCGCGGCTGCATCCTCTCGATGGAGGACGTGTTCGACGACGGCTTGCTCGGCCTGACGCAGAAGGTGCGCGGCAAGTTTTACGACGTCACCACCGATCCGCCCACGCTCAAGACCGGCATGACCGAGCAGGATGTGTACGACTTCATCCTCGGCATGACCATGGGCGACACCCAGCTGCACGAGATCGGCCACACCATGGGCCTGCGGCACAACTTCTCCGGCAGCACCGACGCGCTCAACTTCGGGCCCAAGTACTGGGAGCTGCGCGGCTACACGCGCTCGCCCAGCGCGCCGCGCCCGCAGCCCGCGTGGTCCATCCCGCCCGGCATGCGCGCCTCGCACGAGCAGGCGCTCAGCGAGGGCATCCGCGACAACCAGGACTCGACGGTGATGGACTACGCCAGCACCTACGGCACCACCCTCGAGCTCGGCAGCTACGACCTCGCTGCCATCAAGTACGCCTACGGCGACGTGGTCGAGACCTTCAACAGCGCCGACATCGACGCGGCCAAGGCCGCGCTCTTGCAGCCCGGCGCCTTGCACTACCTCTACTACCCCGAGGTGGTGTCGAACGCCGCAACCTACGACGAGCGCGTGGCGGCCATGTATGACCGCAGCAACGTCAATTACCGCAACGTCGCCGATCGCATCGAGGTGCCCTACAGCTTCTGCTCCGACGAGTACCGCGACGCCTCGGCCACCTGCGCCATCTGGGATCAGGGCGCCGACAATTTCGAGCGCACGGTCTACGAGGCCGAGCACTACAAGAACTACGCGATCTTCAACCAGTTCAAGCGCCAGCGCCTGACCTTCGGCGTCGACGTGTGGGGCTACCTGTCGCGCGTCTACACCACCGACTTCACCTACATGCTCAACCAGTACAAGAACTGGCTCAACGAGGAGTTCTTCGTGCACGAGGACGAGCCCTGCCTCGCGGTGGAGAACGGCCAGATCGTGGAGACCTCGGACGACCGCTTCGCCGCCGACGCTTGCGGCCTGGCGGGCTTCCTCGGCACGGTGGAGGCGATCAACACCTTCGCGCAGGTGATCCAGTCGCCCGACGTGGGCTGCTACGTGCGCCTGCAGCCCGGCTGCTACGACACCGTGGCCGGCAATGGCGATGCGCGCTCTGCGCCCGACGACGCCGACATCGATCAGGTCTCCACCGACCCGGCGGCCTGCGACAGCTACGTGCCGACGCAGCCGGCCGACCCCGATGGGACCCGTCGTGTGGCGCTCAAGATCACCGCGCAGACCCCGTACGCGCACGTGCCGCTGTCGACGTCGTGCGAGGCCTATGACGCGCGTCCGTTCATGGAGACGCCCATCGAGATCGGCTACTCGCGCGGCGGCGCCCGTCCGGCCAACACGCGCTACGACCGCGACGCCTATGGGTACTACTTCTACATCAAGCCCATCGTCATCGGCTCGTGGTGGGACAAGTGGCTGGCGGTCAAGGCGCTCGGCGATCCGAACACCGACTTCATCGGCGTCGACTCGGCCTCCGATCCGAAGAGCTTCCTGATCTCGATGAACACCATCTTCGGTGACGACATCAACTCGCTCATCGGCGGCGTCATCACCGACAACACCGACCGCTACGGGGCGGTGCTCTCCGAGGACAACCAGGTCGAGTCCGTGCCCTTCCTCGACATCAACAGCGGCGGTCCTTACAACCGCGCCAACCTCGACCGGCCGGCCATCAACCCCGATCAGCCCTACACCCTGCAGCTGCTCGCGATGTTCAACGCGACCTACAGCGGCCAGTACACCGACGACTTCGAGTTCGGTGAGTCCATCGGCGTTGGCTCGGCCTACAACCTGACCAACGTCTCGATCCCCGACGCCGTGCGCGCAGACCCGGCGAAGTACGTCGAGCTGACCGACCCGGTGAGCGGCCTCAAGTGGTTCGCGCTCAACCAGGCGCGCGACGCCGACGGCTTCTACTCCATCGGCTACTCGTACATCCGCGAGATCAAGGCCCGCTACTTCGTGGGCGGCGCCGATGGCCCGGGCACCACGCTGAAGCCCGCCTTCGAGGGGAGCTTCAACTGGATGCCGCGTCGCGACATCGAGCGCCTGCGCGTGATGGCCACCACGGCCAACGTGTTTGGCTGGGCCGACGTGTGGAGCGGGGACATCGAGTTCTAGCAACCAGCTGAATTGGCACAGGAAACCCTGTGCCCAGTGCCCCGACCCCTTCCCCTGCCCATGCCCGGCTCGTCCCCGGGTGAGGGCGGGGGAAGGCCTTTTTCTGCGCACGCACGTGCACCAAAGCCGGCCGCCGGGCGATAGTGCATGCACGGGGCTCAGGAGCGCGGATGGGCATCGAAGTCAATGCAACGGGAAAGGCAACCGGCGTCGCCAGCGAGTCCATCGCTGTGCCTGCCGGCGTCCCCCAGTTCTCTCAGGAAGACATCGAGGCGGCCGTCAAGCGCAGCCGCATCGCCTTCAAGGTCCGCGAGGAGATCCAGGGCCACGTCGACCGCGGCAGCACGCTGTCGCGCCACGACGTCGCCTCGATGCTCAAGCGGGCGCACGGCAAGAACGGCAAGCCCGACGTCCACGCTGCGGCCGTGGTCGCCTACTACGCGCGCCACCACCCTCGCGCCTTCGCCAAGGACGCAGGCCCGCTCGTCACCGAGTACCTGAAGGCGGTCGACAAGAACGAGTGGGCGCGGCTCATGGCCGACCTCGAGGCCTTCGTCACCAAGCTCAACGAGCAGCGCAAGGAAGACGAGCGCGTCGCGCAGATGAAGAAGGCGCGCGACAAGGACGACGTGACGCGGGACGACCGCAAGCGCGCGCTCGTGAAGGACAACGGCAGCAAGGCAGATCGCCAACGCGAAGTGCAGCAGCGCGAGCGGGTCAAGACCGTGACCAAGCAACACATTCGAGACATGTCGGAGTTCGACCACGAGGAGGAGCTGACCTCCAGTGGCAAGGTGCGCCTGTCCGAGAAGGAGCTGGCGACGCTCAAGATGACGAACCGCGGCTTCAGCAAAAGCTGACCAGCGAGCACGGGCGCGGCGGCGCTCGTCGCTCGTCCCGCCACGCTGCCGGGCAAGCTCGACGCCCCCCCGGCAACGTGCTAGCCCGCTCCCCGTCTTGTCGACGGAGGAGCCCATGTTCAAGAAGGTCTGTGTCATCGGCGCCGGGGTCATGGGGCAGGGCATCGCCGCCCACGTGGCCAACGCTCGCATCCCGGTGCTCCTGCTCGACATCGTCCCGCCCGCCCTCAGCGACGACGACAAGAAGGCGGGCGTCGACCCAAAGAGCAAGGCCTTCAGGAACCGCTTCTCCCAGGGCGGCCTCGACAAGGCGCTGGCCAACAAGCCCTCGCTGTTCTTCACCAAGAGAGACGCCGCGCTGGTGGAGGTGGGCAACCTCGAGGACGACCTCGGCCGCGTGGCCGAGTGCGACCTGGTCATCGAGGTGGTGCTCGAAAAGCTCGACGTGAAGCAGAAGCTGTTCGAGCGCCTCGAGGGCGTGGTGAAGCCGGGCACGGTGGTCACCTCCAACACCTCCGGCCTGTCCATCGAGGGCATGCTGCAGGGGCGCGCGGCGACGTTCAAAAAGAGCTTCGCGGTGACGCACTTCTTCAACCCGGTGCGCTACTTGCCGCTGCTCGAGATCGTCGCCGGCAAGGAGAGCGATCCGGCGGTCATCGCCAGGCTCACGGCCTTCGGCGAGCGAACCCTCGGCAAGGGCGTGGTGCGCGGCAAAGACACGCCCAACTTCGTGGCCAACCGCATCGGCGTGTTCGGCATCATGGAGACCATCCGCGTGATGGTGGAGGACAAGTACACGCTGGAGGAGGTGGACGCGGTCTTTGGCCCTGCCATCGGCCGCGCCAAGAGCGCGGTGTTCGGCACCGCCGACGTCGTGGGCTTGGACACCTTCATCCACGTGGCCCAGAACTGCTGGGACAACTTGAAGCACGACGAGCGCCACGCCGCGTTCGAGACGCCGGCCTTCATGAGGAAGATGGTCGAGAACAAGTGGCTCGGCAGAAAGACCAAGGCCGGCTTCTACAAGAAGGAGGGCGAGGAGATCCTCACCCTCGACTGGGAGAAGCTCGAGTACCGAAAGAAGCAGAAGGTCCGCTACGAGTCGCTCGGCGCGGTGCGAAACCTCGAGACCACGGCGGAGAAGCTCAAGGTGCTCTTTGGCGCCGATGATCGCGCCGCCGCACTCTTCTGGAAGGTCACCGCGGCCTCGCTGGTCTACTCGGCGCGGCGCCTGGGCGAGATCGCCGACGACGTGGCCAGCATCGACAACGCCATGAAGTGGGGCTTCATGCACGAGATGGGGCCCTTCGAGACCTGGGATGCCATCGGCGTGAAGGACAGCGTCGCCCGCATGAAGGGTGACGGCCACGCCGTGCCCGAGTGGGTGGAGAAGATGTTGGCGTCGGGCCGCGACAGCTTCTACGCGGTCGATGACAAGGGCAAGAAGTCGGCGTGGGATCCCAAGGCGGGCAAGGCCGTGGTCCTCGACGAGGGGCCGCGCGTGCAGTCCTTCGCGCTGCTCAAGGCCGACCAGAGCCGCGTGGTCAAAGACGCCTTCGGCACCACCCTGGTGGACCTGGGTGACGGCGTGCTCGCCTGTGAGTTCCACACCAAGATGAACGCCGTCGACGACGAGATCATCAACGGCCTCAACGACGCGCTCGATCTGTGCGAGGCCGGCCGGTTCCAGGCCCTGGTCTTGGCCAACGACGCGCCGCGTTTCTCGGTGGGCGCCAACCTGCTCCTGATGATGCTCGCGGCGCGCGAGGGTCAGTGGGACACCATCGAGACCATGGTCAAGGCCTTCCAGCAGGTGAACGTACGCCTGCGCTACAGCCCGGTG
Source organism: Deltaproteobacteria bacterium (assembly GCA_020850995.1). Lineage (GTDB taxonomy): Bacteria > Myxococcota > UBA727 > UBA727 > VGSZ01 > JACOUT01. The sequence continues at coordinate 17,830 of JADZDP010000149.1, read as the reverse complement.
CCCACGGTGGCGGCGCCCTTCGACCTCACCTTGGGCGGCGGCGCCGAGATGGTCTTGTGGTGCAAGCGCGTGCGCGCGCACGCCGAGCTCTACATGGGCCTGGTCGAGGTGGGCGTGGGGCTCTTGCCCGGCGGTGGTGGCACGGTGGAGATGCTCGGCCGCGCGCTCGAGGGCGCGGTGGACGACGCCACCTTCCCCACGGAGCAGATGATCCGCCGCGCGCTCGAGTGCATCGCCATGGCCAAGGTCGCTACCTCTGCCGAGGAGGCACGCGAGCTGATGTTCTTGGGTGGTGCCGACGGCGTCACGCTCAACCGCCGGCACCTGTTGGCAGCGGCCAAGGCCGAGGCCCTCGGCATGGCGCAAGCAGGTCTCACCCCACCGCGACGGCGCACCTTCCGCCTGCCGGGGCGTAGCGCCTACGCGACCTTCGACATGGCGCTCTCCACCATGCGCGATGGGCACTTCATCTCGGACCACGACCTCAAGGTGGCCAAGAAGGTCGCCTGGGTCATGGCCGGTGGCGACACCTCGCCGCGCGTGAAGCTCAGCGAGCAGCACATGCTAGACTTGGAGCGCGAGGCCTTCCTCTCCTTGATCGGCGAGGAGAAGACGCAAGAACGAATGGCGTACATGCTCGAGAACAACAAGCCGCTGCGCAACTGAATCTCTGGAGGGTATCTCTGGAGGGTATCTCTGGAGGGTTTGTCGCCAAACCCTCCCCCGCGCTGGCGGAGCCGGACGCGGGGCCCCCACCCGAGAGCCTCCCTCCGGTCGGCATAGTCTCCCTTCGCTAGATGGAACCACCAGGAGATTCGCAATGCGTGAAGTCGCCATCGTCGCCGCCGTCCGCACCGCCATCGGCAAGGCCGGGCGCGGCGCGCTCAAGGATGTCCGTCCCGACACGCTCGCCGCCGCCGTCATCACGGAGGCGGTCAAGCGCGCCAAGCTCAAGCCCGAGGACATCGAGGACGTGGTGCTCGGCTGCGCCATGCCCGAGGCCGAGCAGGGCATGAACGTGGCGCGCATCGCGGGCTTGCTGGCGGGCCTGCCCAACCAGGCCAGCGCCATGACCCTCAACCGCTTCTGCTCCTCGGGCTTGAACGCCGTGGCGGACGTGGCCAAGGCCATCATGGTGGGCGAGATCGACGTCGGCATCGGCGGCGGCGTGGAGAGCATGTCGCTGGTGCCCATGGGCGGCCACCGCCCCAGCGCCAACCCGGAGCTGATGGAGAAGAACCCCAACGCCTACGCGCCCATGGGGATCACGGCCGAGAACGTCGCCAAGAAGTACTCGGTGTCGCGCGCCGACCAGGACGCCTTCGCCCTCGAGAGCCACAAGCGGGCGGTGGCGGCGATCGACGCGGGGAAGTTCAAGGACGAGATCGTGCCCGTCGAGGTCGACATCTACGGCGACGACGGCAGCAAGAGGCGCGTTACCTTCGCCGCCGACGAGGGCCCGCGCCGCGACACCAGCCCCGAGGGCCTGGCCAAGCTCAAGCCCGCTTTCGACAAAGAGGGCTCGGTCACCGCAGGCAACGCCTCGCAGGTCTCGGACGGCGCCGCCGCGGTGGTGCTCGTAGAGATGGAAAAGGCCAAGAAGCTCGGGTTGCCTATCCTCGGCAAGTTCAAGGCCTTCGCCACCGCCGGCGTACCCCCCGAGCTCATGGGCATCGGGCCCATCCCAGCCATCAAGAAGCTCCTCGACAAGAGCGGGCTCAAGGTGGGCGATGTCGACGTGTTCGAGCTCAACGAGGCCTTCGCCAGCCAAGCGCTCGCCTGCGTCCGCGAGCTTGGGCTCGATGCCGCCAAGGTGAACCCGAACGGCGGCGCCATCGCCCTCGGCCACCCCCTCGGCTGCACCGGTGCGCGTCAGATCGCCACCTTGCTGTCCGAGATGAAGCGGCGCGGCGCCAAGCGCGGCGTCGTGTCGATGTGCATCGGCGGCGGCATGGGCGCCGCGGGGCTCATCGAGGCGCCGTGATGCGGCCGCTGGCCGCCGCGACGCTGGCGCTGGCCGTGGGCGCCTGCGGCCCGCCCGATCCCTTCGCTCGCGCGCTGGTGTCCTTCGACGAGGGCGCGGGTGCAGGCTTCGGTCAAGACGCGCTCCCCGCAGTCGTGCTCGGTCCGCCACAGGGCGGCGCGGCCAGCCAAGGCAGCACTGACGTGCTGAGCCTCGGGCAGGGGGGCGTCATCGTGCTCGAGCTCGGCACCGTCGTCGAGGACGGGCCCGGCCCCGACCTCCTGGTGTTCGAGAACCCCTTCGTCGTCGCCACCACCGGCGAGGTCTACGGCGAGCCCGGCGAGGTGGCCGTGAGCGAGGACGGCGCGAGCTTCGCGACCTTCGCGTGCGCGCCGGCGGCGCCGGCGCCGAACGGCTGTGCCGGCTTCGGCGTCGTGCATGCCGCCGCCGACAACGGCGTCGATGCCACCGATCCCGAGGCCGCCGGTGGCGACGCCTTCGATCTCGCAGATGTGGGCCTGGCGCGCGCGCGCTACCTGCGCATCAGCGACCGCGGCGCCGAGGCCGGCATGAGCGCCGGCGCGCCCACAGCGGGATTCGACCTCGACGCCGTCGCCGTGGTCGCGCGCTGATCAGGGCAAGCGCTTGGGCGCAGGGCGGAAGGTCGCCACCAGGGACGCGTGTGGCGCGTCGCCGGAGATGACCAGCTCCATGCTCGGCTCGTCACCCTCGTCGATCCTGGTGACGCGGCTTTGCACGGTGAAGGTCTTGCCCAGGGTCTCGAGCTTGATGCCCTTGTCCCAGGCCGTCCATTTGCCCCGGAGCTTGGCGGGCTTGCCCTCGAGCAGGGGCTCGAACTTGTAGGTGAAGGTGCCGTCGACGTTGAACAACAGCGTGCGCGTGGGCGCGCTCGGGTCGTCGAGCCACTCGTGCAGGAGGCGCTTGGACGGCGTGTTGAGCGCGCGCAGCTTGCCGGCCACCTGCGCGCCGGTCATCTCGGTGCCGCCCTTCTTGAGCAGCACCTCGGCGATGCACAGCGGGGCGTTCGCGGCGCTGCCGTCGTAGGCCTCGAGCACCTCCACGACGACACGCCGGCCCTTGACCGGTGGTGTGAGCTCCAGGATCTGCATGCCGGCGACATCCTTGAAGCGCGCCTCGACCCGGTGCTCGACGTCGCCGACCGTGACCACCCGGGGGCGCTTGTGCTGCTTGTCGAGACCGTCGCCCTTGGGCGGAGCCAGCACCAGGCCCACGTGGCTCACCGTGACCGCTTGGTCGAAGCCGAAGGACAGGAGCGCCGTGCCGCCCTGGTCCGCCTTCGCGCACCACTGGGTCGTGTCCTTGCCGTCGACGGCGTTCCATACGCTGGTGGCGGGCTTACCGTCGTCCAGCTCGGAAGTGGCCTCCACGAAGGCGATGTCTTCGGCGAACGCCGCCGTGGCGCCCGCAGAGCATGCGAGCACGACGAGGCAGGAGAGACGCCGTACACCGGTCATCGGGACAACCCCACGCGGACCCTCCTAGGTGTACGACGGCCAGGCCGCCCACGCCAGTTCCCGCGCCAGGGCAGGGCCCGCATTGACGCGCGGGGGCTTTCTCGGCACCTCGAGCGTTCACTGTTGGAGGGGTTCATGCGCGTGCTGCTGACGCTCGGGCTGTTCGTTCTCTTCACGCTCGCCACCGCGTGTGACACGGGCCCCAAGCCCGGCGAGGAGGGGGTGTACTGGGGCAAGAAGCTCAACACCGCCGACGACATCGGCAAGCGTGACGCTGCGCTCCAGAAGCTGAACGAGCTCAAGGACAAGAGCTCGCTGCCCGCCCTCTACGAGGCGCTCGCCCAGAAGGGCCCCGCCGCCGAGCTGCGCCCGCGCGTGGCCGAGCTCATCGGCATCATCGGCGACGACAGCTCGATGCAACCCCTGCTCGACGGTATCGATTGGACCGCGGGTGCGGGCTCCAACAAGGAGACGCGCGCGGCCGCCAACACCAACGAGAAGATCGCCAAGGCCCTGGCCAAGCTCGGCAAGGGTGACAACCCCAAGGTGGTCGAGGCGCTCAAGCGCCTGACGGGCAACAACAGCCAAGACGTCCAGCTCGCGGCCGTGGTGGCGCTCGGCGAGCTGCGCGCCAAGGACGCCGCGCAGGAGCTGATGGAGATCGCCGATGGTCACCCCAACAACTTCATGGTCAAGAACGCCGTGGAGGCGCTGGGCAAGATCGGCGACGCCAAGTCCGCGCGCGTGCTCGGCAAGCTGCTGTTCTTCGAGCGCACCGGCGTGTCGTTCTACCGCGAGGCCTCGTACGCCATGTTCTTGCTCGGCAAAGACGGGGTGCCCGTGCTCGACGAGATCTACGATGGCAAGTTCAAGGAGATCGACGATTTGCACATCGAGCCCGGCGTGCAGAAGACCAAGGCCGTGGTGGTGTATGGCGACCTGGCGCTGCCAGAGACCAACAAGAAGGTGCTCGCCAACGTCGACGTCAACGGCAACGACACCGCCACCGCGCTCTTGCGCATCGAATCGCAGCGCGCCGCGGGTCGCATCGGTCTCAAAGAGGCGGTGGCGGGCCTGAAGGGCCGCATGGATAACGTCGACGTCTCGCAGTCGGAGCATGCGCTGGCCGCGCTCACGCAGATCGGCGTGCTCTCGGTGGCCGACGACATCCACGCCATGTCGACGACCGAGGGCTTCCTCAAGAACTGCAAGAGCCAGGGCAACCCCGAAGACCAGTGCAAGTTCTCCGAGGTGCAGATCAGGAAGCCGCGTGTGCTGGCCTACTCGCGCCTGTCCACCGACATCGGCAAGATGAAGGCGATGGTGGAGGGCGAGAAAAACGAGGGCTTCAAGACCTGGATGACCGAGCAGATGGAGCGCGTGCAGGCGGCCTCGGAGTGCAAGAGCGACGTCACGTGCTGGGTGGGCAAGACCAAAGACAAGAGCCCGCGCGTGCGTGAGCGCGCCGCCTACGCGCTCGCCTGGGCCGCCGGCGATGGCAACGAGGCGGCGCAGAAGGCGCTCCTCGAGGTGGTCAAGGACGAGGACAACGAGACGCGCTACGCGGCGATCATCGGCCTCTCGCGCAAGCTGCCGAAGGAGCCAGGCACGGCCGACGCGCTCGCCAAGCAGATCGCCGAAGAGAAGGGCAAGACCCAGTTCATTCGCGTCAACGAGGACCTCAAGCGCCTCGAGGTGCGGGTGCGCCGCGGGTACTGATCCGCGCGGCGTCGACCACGCCTTGCGCCGACCGGGGCGAAGACCATAAAGCGTTGCCATGAACGCGCTCTTCGACCACTCGCAGCAGGGGGGCTTGCCCCCCTTCGATCGCATCGACGCCAACCAGGTGAAGCCGGCGCTCGAGCGCATCCTGGCGGAGCTGACCGCCGGCCAACGCGCCATCGAAGCCGCGGTCGAGCCCACCTGGGCGTGCGCGGTGGATGCGGTCAACGACTTGGTGGAGCCCCTCGAGCGCGCCTGGGGCGCGGTCACGCACCTGGTGGCGGTGAAGAACTCACCCGCGCTGCGCGAGGCGCACCAGGCGGTGCAGCCGGCGGTGGTCGAGGCCTCGCTCAAGCTGGCGCAGAGCGAGCCCTTGTTCCGCGCGCTGACCACGCTGCGCGGAGGGCCCGCGTTCGCCGCCTTGGCGCCCGAGCGCAAGCGCATCCTCGAGAAGAAGATCCTGCAGGCGCGCCTGGCCGGTATCGACCTCGCCGCGCAGCAACGCGCCCGCTTCACCGCCATCCAGCAGGAGCTCTCTGAGCTGGCCACCACCTTCTCGAACCACGTGCTCGACAGCACCAAGGCCTACGGCCTCGAGCTCACCAGCGCCGACGACGTCGTCGGACTGCCGCCCACGGCGTTGGCCATGGCGGCGGCGGCAGCGCAGGCTGCTGGTCACGGGGGCGCCACCGCCGAGCGCGGGCCCTGGCGCATCACGCTCGACATGCCGAGCTTCGACGCCTTCATGCGGCACGCGCAGCGACGCGATCTGCGTGAGCGCGTGTATCGCGCGTACCTGGCGCGTGCCTCCGAGCGCGACTCGGTCGCCACGGCCAGCGCCAGCCTCGACAACGGGCCGCTCATCGCGCGCATCCTCACCTTGCGCCAAGAGATGGCAGCGCTGCTCGGCTTCGCCAGCTACGCCGAGCTCTCGCTCGCCACCAAGATGGCGCCCTCGGTGGCCGAGGTGGAGCGCCTGCTCGAGGAGCTGCGCGCAGAGAGCTTCCCGGTGGCCGAGCGTGAGCTCGCCGACTTGTCGGCGCTGGCGGGCTTTGCCGTGCAGCACTGGGACGTGGGCTTCTGGGCCGAGCGCCTGCGCGAGCAGCGCTACGCGTTCTCCGAGGAGGAGCTGCGCCCGTACTTCCCGCTGCCCCGCGTGCTCGACGGCCTGTTCGCGCTGGTCAAACGTTTGTTCGGCGTGCACGTGGTCGACGCCACCACCACCGTCGCGCGCTGGCACGACGACGTGCGCTACTTCGTAGTCAAAGACGAACACCACGCCGACGTCGCGGCGTTCTTCCTCGACCCCTACGCGCGCCCTGCCGAGAAGCGCGGCGGCGCCTGGATGGACGACTGCGTCACGCGGCGGCGCAGCGCTGCCGGCGTGCGCCTGCCGGCGGCCTACCTGTGCTGCAACCAAACGCCGCCTGTGGGCGACACGCCCTCGCTCATGACCTTCCGCGAGGTGGAGACGCTCTTCCACGAGTTCGGTCACGGCCTGCAGCACATGCTCACCCGCGTCGACGACGTCGACGCCAGCGGCATCCGCGGCGTCGAGTGGGACGCGGTGGAGCTGCCGAGCCAGTTCATGGAGAACTGGTGCACGCACAAGCCCACGCTCTTGGGCATGAGCCACCACGTGCAGACCGGCGCCACCTTGCCGCACGAGCTGTTCGACAAGGTGAAGGCCGCCAAGACCTTCCGCGCGGCCAGCATGATGCTGCGACAGATCTCGTTCGCGCGCCTCGACCTCGAGCTGCACGCGCGCTTCGATGCCACAGGCAAGGAGACCGCCTTCGACGTGCAGCGCCGGCTCGCGCCGCTCACCTCGGTCTTGCCCGTGCTACCCGAGGATCGCTTCCTGTGCAGCTTCAGCCACATCTTCGCGGGCGGCTACGCGGCGGGCTACTACAGCTACAAGTGGGCCGAGGTGCTGTCGGCCGACGCCTTCGGCGCTTTCGAGGAGGCCGGGCTCGACGAGGACGCCAAGCTGCACCAGCTCGGCCGCCGCTTCCGCGACACCGTGCTGGCGCTGGGCGGCGGCATGCACCCGAGCGAGGTGTTTCGTGCCTTCCGCGGGCGCGATCCCAAGACCGACGCGCTGCTGCGCCATGCGGGCCTCGGTCCGAGTACGCGCTGAGCGCCCGTCGCTGCACGAGAAACTTGCCTGAACGACCAATCGTGCTTAGAACACGTGCGGCGCGCGTGGTTTCCGCGTGTGCCCGCTGTCGAGGTGCCGGGCGCCCCCTCCCGGCTCTCGGCGGCGTTTTTTTTCGGTCGAATTCGCGGCCCCGCTCTTCGGTCGAATTCGCGGGCCCTCAGCGTTCGCCGAGCACGAGATCGAAGCTGAGCTCCTTGCCATCGCGGCGCACGACGACGCGCGCCTTGTCACCGGGCTTCTTTTGCTTGAGCAGCTCGCTGTAGCGCCGCAGGTCGGTGAGCTCGGCGCCGTCGAAGCGCACCAGCACGTCGCCCTTGGTGATGCCTGCGGCGGCGGCCGGTGAGCCGGCGACGACATCGTCGACCTTGACGCCGGGCCCCGCGAAGCCCATGTCGGGCACGGTGCCGAGGGCGGCGCGTCGACCGCCGGTGGCGCCGGCGCTCGCGCTGCCAAAGGAGAGCGGCTCCTTGCGATCAGCGAGGTAGGCCACCATCTCGCGCGCCACCACCGCGGCGTCGACGAGCGAAGGCTCCTCCACCTTGTCGGCGGTGTCGCCGGCGCGGTGGTAGTCGGGGTGCGTTCCGGCGAAGAGCTGCACCGCAGGCACGCCGGCCTCGAGGAAGGCCTGCTGATCGGAGGCGCCGCCGCCCTCGCGTGCGAGCTCCACCTTGATGCCGGTGGTGAAGCCCACGCCGCGCGCCACGTGCACCCACTCCGACGCGCTCTGGCCATCGAGCACCAAGAGCGGCCGCTCGCCCTTCCTGCCCACGGTGTCGAGGTTGACCATGGCGAACACCTTGGTGCGCAGCTCGCCTTGCGCACGCACCCAGGCGCGCGAACCCAAAAGGCCGCTCTCCTCGCCGGTGAACACGATGAGCCGCACCGCGCGCAGGCCTGGCCCGGCCTTCTTGAGCGCCCGCGCGGTCTCGAGAAGCACGGCCACACCCGAGGCGTTGTCGTCGGCGCCAGGGTGCACCTTGCCCTTGACGCTTCCGAGCCCGTCGAGGTGCGCGCCGAGCACTACCTCGGAGAGCGCGCGATCGGTGCCGGGCAGGAGCGCGATGAGGTTGCACGAGCGCGGCGCCAGGCAGGCGCGGAAGCTCCCGCCCTCACCGCCGGGCGAGAGGCCCAGCGTCGAGAGCTCGCGCTCCACCATCGCCATGGCGCTCTCGTAGGCCTCGCTGCCGGGGGTACGCCCCCCGAGCTTGCTGTCGCCGAGGGCGCGCACCAGCGCCACCATGCGCGCGCCTTCGATGGGCGGCGGCAGCTTCACCAGGGGCGGCCCGCTCGTGAGCGCGAGCTTCGGGCGCGCGGGCCCGAGGAAGGACGTCAACGGGGAGCGATCGGGCTCCCACTGGCCCTTGCCGTTGTTCTCAAGCTCGCCCTTGGCGACGTCGCCGGCGAAGGTGAGCCAGCCGTACTTGCCGTAGTGCGGCAGCTTCTTGCCCAGGAGCGCCACCGCGCGCGCGTCGTGCGCGGCCACGAAGGTGACGCCGAGCTGCTCGTTGACCGGGTGCGCCAAGGCGAGGGCCATGCTGGTCTTGCCAGGGTCGGTGCGCTCGGCCTTGAGGCGCTCGGGCGTGTAGGGCCCGGGCGAGAGGAAGCCCACGTCGCTCAGGTGGGCGCCGAAGCGCTCGGCCGAGACCACGGCGGCGCCGCGCAGGCGGTTGCCGTAGCCGAGGATCCAGGTGGCGCCCGTCATGGGCAGCGCGCCCACGTCCTTGTCGTCGACGAGCTTGCATGCCGCCTGCTTGCCGCAGATGGCGAGCATGAAGCCCTTCCACGCCGCGCGCTCCTCGGCGCTTGCGAGGGTGGGCACGACGAAGGTCATCGACGACGCGCCGAGGGCTCGCGACAGCGAAGGCGCGGTCTCGCCGGGCAAGAGCGCGCGGAAGGTGTCGACGAAGGGATCGACGTCGACGCGCGCGGCGGCGGCGCCGAGCTTCAGCTCCACGGTGCCGGTGCGTCCGGCCAGCGGCACCGCGCTCTTGACGCCTTTGCCGTCGACGGTGGTGACCACGATGGGCACCTCGAGGGGGAAGGGCGGTGCTGCCTGCGTCTGCTCGAGCGTAATCTTGAGCGTGCGCGCGCCGTCGTTGGCGCGCTGCTCCGCCACCTCGCGCAAGCGCACGCGCGGCGCGCCGGCGCGGCCCACCCAGGCGTCGAAGAAGGGCCCGAGCTCCTCCTTGGTCTGCGCCTGAAATGCGGCGCGTACGTCGGCGAACGAGGCCTTGTCGAAGCGGTGCTCAGCCCACAAGGTCTTGAGCCCGTCGGAGAAGCCGCGCTCGCCGAGCTTGACGCGCAGCATGTGCACCACCATGAGCCACTTGCCGTAGCCCACCGCCTCCGACGCCGACGAGAAGCGGCCGGTGAATTCCTGCAGTGGGAAGTCGCCGGCTGCGCCCACGTAGTCCTGGTATTTCTGCAGCGTGGTGCGTCGGTAGTCGGCGGCGCGCCCCTGCTGCTCGGCGTTCAAGTGATCGGCGAGGTAGGCCGTGAGCCCCTCGCTCCAGTTGCCGCCCTCTTCGGCGACGAACACGCCGTTGCCCCACCAGTTGTGCAGGATCTCGTGCGGGTAGCTGGTGTGCAGGATGAAGGGGAAGCGGATCACCTGCGGCCCAAGCAGCGTGAAGCTGGCCATGCCGTAGCCGGTCTCCCAGAAGTTCTCGACGACGGCGAGCTTGGGATAGGGGTAGGGGCCGATGAGCCCGCCGTACATCTTGAGGTACTGGCCGGTGACGTCGAGGTAGCGCTGCGCCAGCGCGGCGTCGGCGGCGCGCAGCCACACGAGCACGTCGGTGCCCGCGATGCGCTCCTTGGTCTCCACGAAGGGCCCTGCGATCAGGTGCGCACCGTCGCACGGCGTCACCGAGGTCCAGGTGGTCTCGCCCGTGGCCTCGCCCTCGGCGAGCGCGCGCCAGCCGCTCGGCAGGCCCGTCACGCGCAGCTTGGTGGTGACGAGCTCGCCCGCGGGCTTGCCGTCGGCGAACAGGCGCGGCAGCCAGAGCGCGCCGATGGACAGGTACACGCCCTCCTTGGCGATGACGCCGGGGGTCTCTTGGAAGGAGCGCTGGTACTCGGTGGCCACCTGCGTGGGCGCATGGGCGATGACGCCGCCGTAGGACAGCTCCACCACGCGGCTTGGCGCCGGCAAGGTGATGCGCCAGCGCTCGGCGGGCACGGCGGCCTCGAGCGTGCCGACGGGTGCGATGCTGCCCGCGGCGCTGGCACCCACCAGCGCGGGCGCGAGCCCGGCATGCAGCACGATCTGGACGGAACTGGCGGCCGCCGGCAGCGTGAGCTTGTCGGTGACCGCGAGGCGCTGCGCGGGGACGTCGAGGGTGATGACAGCGTCGTGGCCGACGACGGGGGTGGCGAGGGCGACAAGGGGGAGCAGGGCGAGCATGGCGCGCACGATAGCCGCACGGCGGTCCGCCGTGCTAACGCGCGTTGTCCATGTGCGCTGCTCTCGTGCCGTTGCTGCTCGTGCTCGCCGCGCGCGTCGCCGCGCAAGAGGGGGAGCTGCCGCCCGACGCCCCCGGCGGCGGTCCGCCGGCGGAGGCCGCGCCCGAGCAGCCGGCGGCGGCGGCGCCCGACGCGCCACCCATGAGCGCGCCCATCCCGGCGCCGACGCAGGCCGAGCCTCCGCCGCCCGTGACGCCCGTGCTCGCCGAGGTGGCGTTCGAGAACCGCGCCTACTTCAAGGAAGAGACGCTGCGCAGCTTCCTCACGCACCCGGTACCCGGCCCCCTCGATCGCGCCACCCTCGACGGTGACGCCGAGCGCATGCGTGCGCGCTTCGTCGATCGCGGCTTCCTCGCGGCCACGGTGGCGGTGCGCGTGGAGCCCACGCTCTCGCCGGCGGCGGTGCGCGCCGTCTTCGCCATCGAGGCGGGCGCGCGCGCCGAGCTCAAGAGCGTGTCCGTGGTGGGCAACGTCGACGTCCCCGAGGCCGCGCTGCGCGAGGGCTTCTTCTCGCGCCCACCGGAGCCGCTCGGCGCCGTCACGCGCGCCGGCTTCTTTCATCGCCCCTACCTCGATCAAGACGGGCAGCGCCTGGTGGCCAACTATTACAAGCGCGGCTACCTCGAAGCGCGCGTGCTCGACACGCGCGTGCAGGCATGGCCCTCGCTCGACGGCATCGCAGTGACGCTGCAGGTCATCGAGGGGCCGGTCTATGAGCTGGCGGGCATCGACCTGGTGGGCGAGGCGCCCGACGACGCCGACCTGGCGGCGCTGCGCGCCAAGATCGCGGTCAAGGACGGCGAGGTGTGCGACCTGGTGTCCATCCAGCAGCAGGCCGACGCGCTGCTCGAGCCCCTGCGCGTGCTCGGCCACCCCTTCGCGCGCTTCGAGCAGGCGGTGGCGGTGGCGCCACCGCCCTCGGGGAACCCGGCGCACCGCGCGGTGCAGTTGACGCTCAAGTTCGTGCGCGGCCCCAAACCCACAGTGCGCGCCGTGCTCGTCTCGGGCAACAAGGGCACCGCCGAACGCGTCATCCGTCGTGACGTCGAGGTGGTTGCGAACGCGCCCTACGACCACGCCGCGCTCAAGACCACCGAGCGTCAGCTCATGGGCACCGGCTTCTTCTCGGCCGTGCAAGCGCGCGCCGTACCCACCGACGATCCCAACGTGGTCGACGTGGAGGTGGCCGTCACCGAGCAGCAGACCTGGCTCTTCTCGGTGGCGCCCGCCTTCGACACCAGCGCCGGCGGCGAAGGCCTGATCATCGTGGGCGTCTTGGCCGACCGAAACGTGCTCGGCACGGGGCTGTTCACGTCGGCGTTCGCGCGTCTGTCGGGCAAGAAGCAGACCTTCGACTTCACCTTGAGCGATCCGCGCTTCCTCGACTCGCGCGTGACCCTGAGCGGCGAGGCGCACCGCCGCGAGGTGAGCTATCGCGCCTTCCGCACCCGCTCGGAGGCGGGCGCCGGCGTGCGCACCACGGTGCCCCTGGGCCTCGGCTTCGTGGTCGGTGGCGGGCTCGGCGTGGAGTACGGCGGCGTGGTGCTCTACGACGAGAAGAACGACGGCTTCCCGGGGCCCGCGCTGGAGCTCGACGGCCCCACCGAGCTTGGCTTGTTGCCGGCCGGCGTGTTTCGCAACGTGGTGCGCGCCAGCGTGGCCTTCGACAAGCGCGACTCGCTGCTCTTGCCGAGAAACGGCATCTACGCCGACCTGAGCGGCGCCTACGCGGGGCCGTTCACGCTCTCGGGCTTGGGCTTCCTCGACGGCGGCGCCTCGCTCAAGCTCTACTGGACGCCCTTGTGGGGCATCACGCTCAAGTCGAACACCGAGGTGGGCGGCGTAGTGAACCCCCACGGCGGCGAGGTGCCGGTCACCGATCGCTATTTCTTGGGCGGCCTCGGCAGCGTGCGTGGCTTCCCGGTGCTCTCGCTCTCGCCCGTGGCAACCTTGTCCACCACCGACGGCGGCAGCGTCGACCTCGAGGTCGGCGGCGTGGTGCGCCTGGTGCAAAACCTCGAGCTCGAGTTCCCGCTCTGGCCCGACACGCCCTTCCGTGGCTTCGTGTTCTTGGATAGCGGCAACGCCTTCTCGGAAGGCGAGCTCGCGCAGGTCTTCTCCGGCGCCGCCATCGACCGCGGCGCCACCTTGCCCTTCGGGCTCTTCGCCTCCACGGGCTTCGGCGTGCTCATCGAGACGCCGGTCTTGCCCTTCCGCTTCGAGTGGAGCGTGCCCTTGACGGCGCGGGCGGGCGATCAGCCCATCAGCTTCTTCTTGGGCATCGGCAGCGCGTTTTGAGCGGTCAGCCCCGCGTCGCGCGCGGCGGCGGCGCCTCGCCCAAGAGCTTGGCCGCCGCCTCTTCCGCCTTGTAGTCGCGCACCTCGCCCTTCACCCACACCACGTGCTCCTCGTAGTCGCGCGGCGTCCAGTCGAGGGGCAGGTGGTAGCCGTGCGCCGGATCGTGCTCTTTGCCGATGATCTCGCCCAGCAGGCCGTCGAGATAGTCGAGCGCCGCCTCTTTGGCGCCGGCGCCGCGCACGAACACCTGCACCTCGTGGGCCGCGTGCTCGGGCCCGATGACGGCGGCCACCAGCGCGGCGTTCTCGCCCTCGCGCCCGTCGACGTCGAAGGTGCCGCCGTGGCTGTCGTGCAGCAGCCCACGCACCAGGAGGCGCTCGTCGTCGTCGAGGGGACGATCGCAGTCGCGATCGGGATCGGGGCGTTCCACCAGCATCGCCCTCCGCGTAGGTGGAACGAGCGCGGGCGGCAACAGATACCGGCGCGGCTGCGTTTCTCCGCGGCGTGGCACGGCACGTGCGAAGGGGATGGCTGGAGGTCGTCGATGCAGGCTCGAACTCTGGCTGGGACGGCGCGCGCGCGCGTGGGCGCTCGGCTCGAGGGGTGGCTGCGCGCCGCCACCTGCGCCGTCCTCGGTGACGACGGCGCGCCGCTGCCGCTCTTGCGCATGCCCACCGGGGAGGGCGCGCTCGACGCGCTCCTCGACGGCGGGCTGCCGCGCGGGCGCCTGGTGGAGCTGTTCGGCGGCCCGGGCAGCGGCAAGACCACGCTGGCCCTGCGCGTGGCGGCGGCCGCGCAAGCGCACGGGGCTGTGGCCTGGCTCGACGTCGACGGCGCCCTCGAGCCCGCGCGCGCGGCCGCCGCCGGGGTCGAGCTTGGGCGCCTGGTGGTGGCGCGGCCCACCACCGGCGAGCAGGCGTTGCAGATCGCCGAGGCGCTGGTGCGATCGCGGAGCTGCGCGTTGGTGGTCGTCGACTCGGTGGCCGCGCTCTTGCCGAAGGCTGAGCTGGCCGCACCTCTCGGCGAGGCCGCGCCCGGCCTGCAGGCGCGCATGCTGAGCCTCGGGCTGCGGCGCCTGGTGCACGCGTCGCTGCACAGCGGGGCCACGGGCCTGTTCGTCAACCAGACGCGCCTGGCCCTCGACGGCGACGTACCAGAGCTCGTGACCGCAGGCGGCAGCGCGCTGCGCTTCTATGCGGCGCTGCGCCTGGAGCTGACGCGTTCGCCCGCGGGTTGCGCGCTGCGCATCGTCAAGAACCGCCACGGCCCCGAGGGGGGCACCGTCGGCATCACGCCTTGACGACGACGATGCGGTCGGACTCGAAGCGCACGCGCACCGAGCCGCCCTTCTTCACGCCGAGCGGGGTGAGCGGCAGGCGCAGGAAGGCGCCGCCGGTCTTGATCTGTTGCGCGCGGTACTTCCGCTCCTCTCCCACGTTGGGCATGGAGCGGCCACGGCCGCCGCTGCCGAATTTCTCGCCCACGTAGGTCTCGAGCGCGTCGACGCTGCGGCCTTGTTGCTTGAGCTCGCGCAGCGCCTTGCGAATGATGGCGCCGGCGGACTTGCGGCCGGCGACGATCTTCTCGACCCCCGAGATGCCATCGAGCAGATAGGCGATCTGCACATCCTTGAACGAAACGATGCTGCGCTTGGCGGCGCTCTTCTTGCTGGCCATGGTGTCAACCCTTCCCGTGCTTCGAGCCCATCCTCGATAACGGATGAAAGGGCAGCAGGCAAGGGTGGAGTCGATAGAAAATAGCCGCGCGATCAGGCTTCCAGAGCGTGCAACAGGTCGGCCTTGAGGTCGTTGATGTCTTCGATGCCCACGGAGATGCGCAGGAAGCCATCGTCGATGCCGAGCGCGCGGCGCGTCTCTGGTGGCACCGACGCGTGGGTCATGATGGCCGGGTGCTCGATGAGGCTCTCGACGCCGCCCAGGCTCTCGGCGCAGGCAAAGATGCGCGTGGTCTTGAGCAACCTGCGAGCCTTGTCGAGCCCGCCCTTGACCACGAACGAGATCATGGCGCCCGGGGCCTTCATCTGGCGCTTCGCCACCTCATGGTGCGGGTGGTTGTCGAGGCCCGGATAGTAAACCTTCTCCACCTGCGGGTGCGCCGCCAACAATGCCGCGATGGCGCGCGCGTTCTCCACATGACGATCCATGCGCACGTGCAGCGTCTTGGTGGAGCGCATCACCAGGTAGCAGTCCATGGGCCCCGGCGTGGCGCCCGCCGAGTTCTGCATGAACTTGAGGCGCTGGTGCCAGCCATCGTCGTTCGTGAGCACGCAGCCGCCGATGACGTCGCTGTGGCCGCCCAGGTACTTGGTGGACGAGTGCAGCACCAAGGTGGCGCCGAGCGCCAGCGGTTGCTGCAGGTAGGGCGTGGCGAAGGTGTTGTCGACGCACACCGGCACGCCGCGCGCCTTGGCCAAGGCGGCCACGGCTGCGATGTCGATGACCTTGAGCATGGGGTTGGTGGGCGTCTCCAACCACAGGAGCGCGGTCTTGTCGGTGAAGGCGGCCTCGAGCGCGCCCGGCTTCGTCATGTCGACGTAGCTGAAGGTCATGCCGAAGTTCCGAAACACCTTGTCGAAGAGGCGGAAGGTGCCGCCGTAGATGTCGTCGCAGGCGATGATGTGGTCGCCGGCCTTGAGGCAGAGCGCGATGGTGGTGGCGGCGCCGCAGCCCGACGAGAAGCACAGGCCGTGCTTGGCGCCCTCGAGGGAGGCGAGGTTCTGCTCGAGCGCGTGGCGCGTCAGGTTGTGCCCGCGCGCGTAGACGTAGCCCTTGTGCTCGCCGGGGCCCTCCTGCACGTAGGTCGACGTCTGGTAGATGGGCGTCATGATGGCGCCGGTGGTGGGATCCGGCATTTGCCCGGCGTGGATGGCGCGCGTCCCGAACCCGGCGTTGGCATCGACCTTCATGGGGAACCTCCAGCGTGGCGCGGGCTTGGCCCGTTGACGTCGACGCCGCAATCCCCAAAAGCAGGCGCCATGAGCTTGCTCAAGGGAAAGACCGCGCTCATCACCGGCGCTTCGCGCGGCATCGGCCGCGCCATGGCCATCCGCTTCGCGCGGGACGGCGCCAACCTGGTGCTGGCCTCGAAGAGCACCGTGCCGCACCCGAAGCTGGCGGGCACCTTGCACACCGTGGCCGACGAGGTGAGGGCCGCCGGCGGCACGCCCCTGGTGGTGGGCTGCGACGTGCGCGAAGAGGGCGACGTGCAGCGGGCGGTCGACGAGGCCACCAAGGCCTTCGGCGCCATCGACATCGTCGTCAACAACGCCGGCGCCATCTCCTTGAGCGCGCTGCACGACACGCCGCTCAAGCGCTTCGACCTGATGCTCGGCATCAACGCGCGCGCCGTGTTCCTCACCGCCAAGCTCTGCCTGCCGCTCTTGCAGGCGAGCGCCAAGGCCGGGCGCTCACCGCACATCCTGAGCCTGTCGCCGCCGGTGGCGGCGCGGGACGGCCGCTTCGATCCCAAGTGGCTCAAGGGTCACACGGCCTACTCCCTCACCAAGTACGGCATGACGCTCTTGACCCAAGGCTTCGCCGAGGAGCTGCGCGACGACGGCATCGCCGTCAACGCGCTGTGGCCGCGCACGCTCATCGCCACCGCCGCCGTCGACATGCTCATGGGTGACGAGGGCATGAAGGCGAGCCGCACGCCCGAGATCATGGCAGACGCGGCCTACGAGATCGTCACCACCGAGCGCCTCGCGCTCACGGGGCAGGCCCTCATCGACGACGATCTCCTGCGCGCGCGCGGCGTCACCGACCTCGATAAGTACCTGTCGGCCCCGGGCGTGCAGCCCATGACCGACCTCTACGTCGACCCGCCCGGCGCAGCCTGAGCCATGAGCGCCGCGATCGGCGTGCTCGCCACCGACGACGGCGCGCGCGCGGTGGGCGCGTCGCTCGGCCTCCCGGTGCTTGCCGCGCCCGAGGACGCGCCGCTCTTGCTCGTGAGCACGGCGCGCGGCCTGGCGCTGCAAGAGACGGGCGCGGGCGCGCCGGGCCCGGTGTGCATCGAGCTGGTGCGCGGCAAGGTGGGCTGGCGAAAGGAGCACGGCGCGTCCACGCGCGATCCGCTGTGCCGCGCGCTCGGCCTGCACAAGGGGACGCGCAGCGTGGTCGACGCCACCGCGGGCTTGCTCGTCGACAGCATGGCGCTGGTGCACGCGGGGCTCTCTGTGCTTGCCATCGAGCGCTCGCCCGTGGTGCACGCGCTGCAGCAGGATGCGGTGGCGCGCGCCGGGGGCGTCCCTGGGCTCACGCTGCTGCAGGGCGACGCCATCGCGCTCTTGCGATCGTGGGCGGGCACCGACCACGCCCCCGACGCCGTGCTGGTGGACCCCATGTACGACGACGAGCGCGCCAGCGTGGCGCCGAAGGGCATGCGCGTCCTGCGCCTGGCCGTGGGCGCCGACCTCGACGCACCGGCGCTGCTCCTGGCGGCGCAGGCCTGCGCGCGCATGCGCGTGGTGGTGAAGCGCGCGCGCCACGCGGCGGTGCTCGGGGGGGCGCCGAGCTTCTCGCAGGTGGGGAGATCGACGAGGTTTGATGTGTATTTGCGGGGGTAGGGGAGGCCGGTAGGGCGATCGCAGATCCGTCGTGGAGGGGCTCGCCGGCAGACTCGATCGCGCTTTCGTGCCAACTGTGATCTTGCCGGGGGATGGACGCCCGAAACGCAGTCTCTGCCGCCTTCCTTCTCATCGAT
>JADZDP010000148.1 GCA_020850995.1 Deltaproteobacteria bacterium | reverse complement strand
TCGACCGCTACCTCGCGCAAGCCCGCCGCGTCGACGACGCAGCGGTACGCGCTGCGATCGAGGGTGGCGGAAGCCGCGGGCTCGACGCTTGCCGTGCTGTCCGCCGTGGACGCTGGGGCTGCGGCCATGGGCTCGCTGCCGCGAACGAAGGGGTCGTTGATGATGCGGCGGAATTCGAGGGTGTTGAAGAGCTTGAGCAGCGCCTCGCGCTTGGGGCCCTGGTAGCGCAGCTCGTCGACACTCTTGCCCACGGGCACGTCGTCACGAATGGTGACGAGGCGCTTGGAGAGCCGTGCCGCTTCGGCGTCGGCCTTGAGCTTCTCGCGGCGCGACGGCTGCTTGATGTCGTCGGCGTGGGCCAGCACGCTCTCGAGCTCGCCCCACTGGCTGACCAGCTCGGTGGCGGTCTTCTCGCCGATGCCGCGCACGCCGGGCACGTTGTCGGAGGCGTCGCCGGCCAGGGCCAACACGTCGATGACGCGCTCGGGAGGCACGCCGAACTTGGCGATGACCTGCTCGCGCCGGATGACGGCGCTGTCGCTGTGGCCCTTCTGCATGCGCAGCTCGTCGATGAGCGAGGTGTGCTCGTCGACGAGCTGCATCAGGTCCTTGTCGCCGGTGATGATGACCACGTCGAAGCCGCGCGCCTCGGCCTGCCGCGCCAGCGTGCCGATGACGTCGTCGGCTTCGAAGCCCGGCACCACCACCT
This sequence comes from Deltaproteobacteria bacterium, assembly GCA_020850995.1. Lineage (GTDB taxonomy): Bacteria > Myxococcota > UBA727 > UBA727 > VGSZ01 > JACOUT01. Next base: position 42,323 of record JADZDP010000148.1, on the reverse strand, counting down.
TGGCGATCCCGAGCGCATCCACCAGCTCGTGGATGAGCGGGATCTGCGGCGGCAGCTCCTCGGGCGGCGCCGACCGGTTCGCCTTGTACTCGGGGTACATCTCGTGCCGGAAGTTCTTGCCACCGGGGTCGAAGGCGATGGCGATGTGCTCGGGCGCGTGCTCCTTGAGCACCTTGAGCAGCATGGTGGTGAAGCCAAACACGGCGTTGGTCGCCTGCCCGTTCGACGTCGTCATGCGGCGGATCGCGTAGAACGCGCGGTAGATGTACCCCGAGCCATCGACGAGGTACACGACCGGGCGGCCAGCGGCCTCGTCGCTAGCCGGCGCCGAGGACGCCGGAACGGGGACGGGCGCAGCGCCGAGCTCGAGCTGACCGGGCGTTGCCTTGGGCTTCTTCTTCGCCGCCATGGCGCGGGTATAACGCTGCTGCCGGTTGACGTCGACGCCGGGCGAAACTACCCCGTGGGCATGAAAGCCCACGGCACCACCGACATCGTCATCCTCTCGGCCAAGCGCACCGCCTTCGGCACCTTCGGCGGCGCGCTCAAGAACCACAGCGCCACCGACCTCGGCGTGCTGGCGGCGCGCGCCGCGTTGACGACCTCGGGCGTCACCCCCGGCGACGTTGGCCAGGTGGTGTTCGGCAACGTCATGCAGACCTCCGCCGACGCCATCTATCTGGCGCGCCACGTGGGCTTGCGCTGCGAGCTGCCCCACTCGGTGCCGGCCCTCACGGTCAACCGCCTGTGCGGCTCGGGCTTTCAGGCCCTCATCAACGGCGCCGAGCAGATCCTGCTCGGCGACGCCCAGTGCGTGCTGGTGGGCGGCACCGAGAGCATGAGCCAGGCCCCGTATGCGCTACGCGACACGCGCTGGGGTGTGCCCTTCGGCAAGACGCCACCCTTGGAAGACACGCTCTGGACGGCGCTCACCGACACCTTCACCGGCATGCCCATGGCCATGACCGCGGAGAAGCTCGCCGAGACCCACAAGATCTCGCAGGAGACCGTCGACGCCTTCAGCGTCCGCTCGCAAAAGCTGCATGCCGCCGCGCAGCGCGATGGGCGCTTCGCTGACGAGATCACGCCGGTGGAGGTCAGGAAGGGCAAGGAGACGGTGCCGTTCGCTGCCGACGAGCACGGCCGCCCCGACACCACTGCCGAGAGCCTCAAGAAGTTGCCCAAGGTGTTCAAGAAGGACGGCGTCATCCATGCAGGCGCTGCCAGCGGCATCTGCGACGGCGCCGCGGCGCTGGTGATCGCGTCGCGCGCCTTCGCCGACGCGCGCGGGCTCAAGCCCTTGGCACGCCTGATCAACTGGGGCGTCGCCGGCTGCGATCCCACGGTGATGGGCATCGGCCCAGTGCCGGCCATCCGCATGTGCATGCAGCGCGCCGGCGGCAGCCTCGATCAGGTCGACCTGGTGGAGATCAACGAGGCCTTCGCGCCGCAGGCGCTGGCCTGCGCCATCGACCTTGGGCTCGACGCGCACAGCGACAAGTCCAAGCTCAACGTCGACGGCGGCGCCATCGCGCTGGGGCACCCGCTGGGCGCCTCCGGCGCGCGCATCGCAACGCACCTCGTGCATGCGCTGCGCGGGCGCAAGCTCAAGTACGGCGTGGGCTCGGCGTGCATCGGCGGCGGCCAGGGCATCGCGGTGCTGGTGGAGGCGCTGTGAGCCCCGCGGCGCAGCGTCGGCAGCTCGCCGTGCGCTTCGTGCTGGGTGCCGCCGCCGTGGTGGCGGCCTTCTACTTCTTCGAGCGCGAGCGCCCCTTCGTGGAGGTGTGGAAGCCGGTGCTGCTGTTTGCGGCGCTGGCCATCCCGGCCTTCATTGTCCTCGATCGCGTGCGCCGGAGGCCCCACCCATGACGACGAAGAGCACGCGCGCAGGCGCCAACGACTCGGCCGCGCCCACCGACGCGATCATCTACGACTGGAACGAGCGCAAGCGCCGCGGTGTGGTGTTCCCGAAGAAGATCGAGCTGTGCGACGAGACGCTGCGCGACGGCATCCAGAGCCCGTCGGTGGTGGACCCGCCCATCGAGACCAAGATCGAGATGCTCGACCTGATGGACAAGCTCGGCATCACCACGGCGGACATCGGCTTGCCCGGCGCGGGCCCCCGCGCCGTCGACGACGTCCGGCGCCTCGCCAGCTACGCCCGCGACCACAAGCTCAAGATCTTGCCGAACTGCGCCGCGCGCACGGTGGTGAAAGACATCGAGCCCATCGTGCGCGTCCGCGACGAGGTTGGCATCCCCATCATCGCCTACTGCTTCCTCGGCACCAGCCCGGTGCGCATGCTCGCAGAGGAGTGGGACATGGAGCGCCTGCTGCGCTCCGCCGACGAGGCCATCGGCTTCGCGGTCAAGAACGGGCTCGACTGCGCCTTTGTCACCGAAGACACCACGCGCACGCCGCCGCCCACGCTCGATCGTTTGTTCCGTCACGTCATCTCGCTTGGCTGCAAGCGCCTGGTGCTGTGCGACACCGTGGGCCACGCCACGCCCGACGGCGTGCACAACCTCATCGACTGGACCCGCGACCTCATCGACTCCACCAGCGAGGACGTCAAGGTCGATTGGCACGGCCACAACGACCGCGGCCTCGGCGTGGTCAACGCGCTGTTCGCGCTCGAGCACGGCGCCGATCGGGTGCACGGCACCTGTCTCGGCGTGGGCGAGCGCGTCGGCAACGCGTCCCTCGATCAAATCATCATCAACCTGAAGCTGATGGGCGCCTACGAGCACGACGTCAGCCACCTGGTCCAGTACTGCCGGCTCACGGCCGACGCCACCAAGGTGGAGATCCCGGTCAACTACCCGCTGTCCGGGCGCGACGCCTTCCGTACCGCCACCGGCGTGCACGCGGCCGCGGTCATCAAGGCCGAGAAGAAGGGCGATCGCTACCTGGCCGACGTGATCTACTCGGGCGTGCCGGCCGGGTGGTTCGGGCGCGAGCAGGAGATCGAGATCGGGCACATGAGCGGGCTGTCGAACGTGCGCTACTGGCTCGAGAAGCGCCGCGTCCACGCTTCGGAAGACCTGGTGCAGCAGATCTTTCAGCGGGCCAAGGCCACGAACCGCGTGCTCCGCGAAGACGAGATCTGGGACATCGTCAAGCGCAGCGCCAATTGACCGGCCGCGGCCAGCGCCGCCGTTGACGTCGCCGGCGGCGCGCGCCGGACGCCCGTGGGCGAGCGCGCCCGGCCTCTGCTAGTGTGGGGCCTCGATGGCCAACTTGATGGACCTCGTGCGTGAGCTGAAGACGCTCAACGCGCGAAAGAAAGCCGGCGATGCGCTGAGCCCGGCGGAGGAGAGCCGCCGCAAGGAGCTGAAGTCCTATTTGCGCGACGCGCTCGAGCAGCAGTCGGGAGGCAGCTCGCTCGAGGACTCGGCCATCCGCGACGCCTCGTCGCAGCGGTCCGGCGCGCAGCGCCCGGTAGGCGGTGCTTCGAGCGCCCCCAAGCCCGCGCCGAGCGCGTCGAGCGCCCCCAAGCCCGTCCCGAGCGCGTCGAGCGCCCCCAAGCCGCCGCCGACCCAGGGCGCGAAGCCGCTCTCCATGGCCGACATCGCGGCCTCGCAGAAGGCGCCCTCGTCCGGTGGCAAGCCCAGCGCGGTGGCGGCCCCCTTCGTCGACGATGAGGTCATCCCGGATCCGCCCAAGGCCCGCGTCACTCCCAGCGCGGCGGCGGCGCCCTTCGTCGACGACGACGTCATCCCCGACCCGCCGAAGAAGCAGGCGCCCCCGCCCTACGTGCCCAAGAAGGACGCGTTCGCCATCGACTTCGGCAAGGCCAACGATCTCATCTCGAACGCCATGAAGTCGGACGCGGTGGCCAAGGTCGACCCGCTCGCGCTCAAGCAGGCCCACGCCTCGGCAGCGGAGATCGAGGACTCGGAGGCCCGCGCCGACGCCGCCGTGCGCGCCAACAAGAAGCGGCCGCGCGCGCAGACGGCCGACGAGGCGGCAGAGCAGTTGCAGGGCACCGAAGCCGCGTACACACCGCCCGAGTCGAACCTGGCGCTGGAGCAGTACTACGGCGCCTACGCCGACGAAGGCTTCGCGACCATCGAGGCCACCGCCGCCGGCGAGCTTCGACCCATCGACCCGCGCGAGATCGAGCTGCAGAAGCTCGACGCCGCCGGCGGGAGCGTCACGATCACGGTGCCACCCGGGCTCGCCTTCCTCGACGACTTTGCGGCGCTGTACGCCAAGCGCATCCTGCCCTCCCCCGACGACGAGGTGGTGGTCGATAGCACCGACCCGAACCTGCTCATCCCCGGCAAGCGCAAGGTGACCGTGCACTTGCTGAACGGCGAGAAGCGACAAGGCGCCATCCGCGCGCTGCGACGCGGCGAGCTCGGCTTCAAGCTCGAGCCGCTCGGCAGCGGGAGCACCGAGGAGCTGTCGATCTCGCAGTGCAAGGCGGTGTTCATTCACCTGCAGGCGAACCAGCCACCCAAGGACATCCGCGGCCGTAGCCTGACCGTTACCTTTGGCGACTCGCGCTCGGTGCAGGGCGTGTCCGACGACTACCAGCCGGGCGCGCCGGTGTTCACGCTGGTGCCGCCCGCCGGGCGCGGGCAGTTCGAGCGCATCATCGTCAACGGCGCCGCGGTCAAGTCGGTGGGCTGACGAGCGCGTCGGTGGAGAGCAGTGCCGCCACCACGGCCGCGCTGATGGGGGCGCCGGTCTTCTCCTCGATGTCGAGCCACTGCGGCGCCGCGTTGGCCTCGAGCAGGACGTAGGTGCCCTGCGCCGTGCGCTTGAGGTCGACACCAGAAATGCGCTGCGCGCACGTCGTCGCTGCGCCGATCGCGCAGGCCCGCGCCTGCTCGGGCAACTCGACAGGCCGATAGCGGGCGCCGCCTGACGCGTAGCTGGGGTCGTCGCGATAGTCGAGCGTGGCGCTCGCGATCACGACCGCCGACACCACCGCGCCATCGACGACGGTGACGCGGACGTCGTCGCCCACGACGCGCTCTTGCAGGATGACTGGCGCGGGGCCAAGCAGCACCAGGCGCGCGCGCGCGGCCGCGTCGATGCGTCGCGCCGTGGCTCCTCCGATCAACGGCTTGACGATGGCCTCGCGCCCCTCGGCCTCCAGGGCGGCGACGAAGCGCTCGGCGGCGAGCGGCATGGCGGTGATGAGCGTGCGCGGGATCGGCAGACCGGCGCGCGCGAACGCAGTGAGCTGCCAGGGCTTCGACTCGAAAGGGAGCGACGCGCAGGGGTTGAGCACGCGCCCACCCCGCGCCTCCGCCGCCGCCAGTGCCGCCTGGGCGAGCTGCACGCGCTCCTGCGCCTCGAAGGCGCGCCGTGCCACGGCCGCCGTGTCCTCGCCGGGGGCGGGCACTACGAAGGGCGATGGCAAGGCGCGCACCAGGTGCGCGTCGCAGGCGTCGAGGTCGGCACCAGCGATCACCCACGAGGACAGGTCGGTGGCATCGATCCCCGCGACGCTTGGTGTGACCAGGGTCACGTCGATGCCTCGCTCCCGCAGCAGCGAGGCGACGCGGGCGGCGCTCAGGTCCTCGTCGCTGGCCCACAGGGCGATGCCCATGGCGCTCGATCCCACCGGACCGGCTCGCACGCAACACCGCGCGTCGAGCACCGAAAAGGTAGGACAGGAACCTACTGCCGCCTACGTCCGCGGCCCACTGGGGAGGAAGCCATGTCGATCGTCAGCGTCATGAAAGAAGTCAAAGCGGCCATCGCGGGCGGCACCGCGTTCAACCCGGAGCCGCTGACGCGGCCGGAGGCGCAGCGCATCATCGCCGAAGCCAAGAAGGGCCGCCTCACCTCGGGTGAGACCAAGGTCATCGTCGACACCTTCGAGCTCCCGCGCCGCGCCTTCACCATGGCCGTGGGCGAGGGCCCGAGCTACCGCTTGTCGGCCGCCGCCGCCGAGACCTTCAACCGCTTCTTCGCCGAGCTCGGCGTGCCGGTGGGCGATAGCGAAGCGGCCGTGCGCACCAAGATCCAGAACGTGATCCAAAACGTCGGCGCCAACCTCGACCGGCATGCGCTGTCGACGGCGCCGAAGACCACAAACCTGGTGGCCACGCGCTTCTACAGCCCGGGCGTGGGCGGCAGCCTCGAGACTGCCTACGTCGACGCCTCGAAGAAGCACTTCTACTGGTCGGTGCAGAACGCCAGCGCGCGCCTGCCCGAGAAGTTCTACGGGCCCTTCCCGCTGTAGGCGGGACCGCGATTGTTGCGTGGCTGCCACCGTGAGCCGGCGCAAACAGCGCCGGCTCACGCATCACCATCTCGATGAGCTGCGTGCGTCGAGATCGGGGACGTCTCGCCGGCAGTGCGTGTCGCCAGCCCCGTCTCCGCAGCCACCGAGCCAGCGAGCGACGCTCGCTCGCAACGGCAGGCGCGGCGCGCGCCAGCCCCGTTCCCTCAGGAGTGGCGAGCGCAGGGCGCGCGCCCAAGACCGCCCCGCTGGTCGCGGGTCATCGATCATCCAGGATCGCACGAGGGCGGCATCGGCACGTTGGTGAGCGACGAGCACAGGCCGCTGCTGCAGCGCGTACCGAGGCGGCAGCCGTACGCGTTGGCGCAGGTGTCGCCCACCTGGCCGCCGTCGACACACTGGCCGTCGACGCATGCCGCCGCCGTGGCATCGCACGCTCCCGTCGCGCTGCACGCGCTGCCGACGCTCGGCCGCGGCTGACAGAGCTCGCCTTCACACACGTGCGTCGACGAGGAATTCACGCAGTAGCGCACGGCGCCAAGGCCAACGTCGCACCCCTCGCCCTCGCCCGCCAGCGTCATGGGCGCGCACGCGAGGTCGACACAGGCGAGGCCCGAGAGCACGCCGCCGCAACCCGACGCGGGCGCGCAGGTATCGCCCTCGGCGAAGCGCGCTGGCGTCGGCTCGGCGACGCAGGTGCCGTTGTCGCAGTAGCCGCCTTGCGCGCAGTTGCGATCCGCGCAGGTGTCGCCCACCACGGCGTTGTTGCGACACACGCCGCACTGATCGCGCTCCTGGAAGCACGACAGCCCCGGCGCGCACTCCGCCGCCTCGGCGCAGGTCTCGTCGACGTTGAGGCGGCCACGGAAGACGCTGTTGCACGGGCCGGTGTCGCTCGTCAGCGTGGCACACTCGCGCGCGCGCGCCGCCGCCAGGCAGGCGTTGTACGCCGGGCGGCTGAACTCGACCTTGAGGTTGGCGTGGTTGCGCTCGAAGCCGACGATGGCGATCTCGACCTGCGCCGCGAGCTGCGCCTCGACGAAGATGGGCTCGGCGTCGGCGAGGAACGACTCCTCGCAGGCCGCCGTGGCCGCGAGTAGCTCGCCGATGAAGGCGTGCGCGTCGACGGGTTCCTCCGCGGGGCACGCGGCGAGCAGCACGAGCATTCCAATGGCCAACCCGCGACGCAGCATGCTCACCTCTCGAAGTGCACCAACGCGAAGCGCTCGAAGCGCGCGCCGCCGTCGGCACCTCCGAAGGCCGCGTTCTCGCCGAGCAACATCGCCTCCATGCAGTAGCCGGTGGTGAGCCCGATCTTGCGCGCGTTGACCTCGACGCTGCCGGACTTCATCGACTCCGTCACCAAGGCCCGCAGCGCCGCCACCGCGCCACGCAGGGCCTCGAGGCCGCGCTTGGGCAGCGCGGCAGGCAGCTTCTCGGTGCGTGCCGTCAGGTCCGCGAGCACCGCCGAGTAGGCCTGCGCCTTCTTCTCGGCGCGCAGTACGTCGAGCGAGAGCACGTTGGTGGTGCCTTCCCAGATGGGCAGCACCTGCGCGTCGCGCAGGAGCACAGGCAGGCCCGTGTCTTCGCAGTAGCCGGCGCCGCCGAACACCTCGATGGCTTCGGACGCCACCACCACTGCCTGCTTACCGGTGGTGGCCTTGGTGAGCGGGATGAGCGCGCGCAGGCGACGTTTCTCGTCGTCGGTGGCCACGCCGGCCTCGGCGCGTCCCATCAAGCTCGCCACCTCCATGCAGAGCGCGAGCACGCCGGCGGTCTCGGCCTCCATGTCATCGAGCGTGCGCGCGTGCAGCGCGGACGCAGCGATGGACGCGCCGAGCGCGACACGCTTCTGCGAGTAGGCGCGCGCCCACGCCTGCGCCTTGTGTGCCACCGATGCCGACGCGATGGAGTTGTAGAAGCGGGTGATGTTGAGCATGCCCGCGATGTTGGCCACGCCGCGGCCCACCTCGCCGATGCGGTAGCCGACCACGCCCTGCAGCTCGATCTCGGCGGTGGGCAGCGCCTTGGTGCCGAGCTTGTCCTTGAGGCGGTTGATGACGATGTTCTTGAGGCCGCCCTCGGGCTTGCGCTCGACGTCGACGACGAAGAGCGTCAGGCCCTTGCTGCCCATGACCATCTTGCCGTCGTCCTCGATGCGCGCCAGTGCCAGCGCCATCTCGGCGGTCACCGCCGAGGTGAACCACTTGACGCCCGAGAGCGCGTAGCGATCGCCGCCGAGCGGCCGCGCCACCGTCGAGGTGTCGGACACGTCGGAGCCGCCGGTGCGCTCAGTCATCCATTGGCCCGAGGTGATGAACGACGCGGGGTTCGTCGAGGTGAGCCTGGGCACCAGGCGATCGCGCAAGGCCGGCGGCGCCAGGTCGAGCAGCACTCGCGTGGCTGCATCGGTCATGGCCAGCGGGCAGGAGTAGATGGCCGACGACGCCGAGAACAGGTGCAAGAGCGCCGCTTGCACGACGCGGCGGTGCTCGCCGAGGCTCTGGTCGTAGCCCGCGGCCACGATGCCGTGCGTGGCCGAGAACGCGCGCATCGCTTCCCAGGCGCGGCTGGTGCGGATCTCGTCGATGCGACGACCAAAGGGCCCGAAGGGCACGTGGACGGGCGGCTGCGCGTCGGCCTCGTTGACGAGCTGCGCGAGCTCACCCGCGCTGGCCTTGCCGACCGCCTCGAAGCGCGGCCCCACCTTCGCCATCACCTCCTTCGGCAGGCGACGCGCGAGCTCGGCGTGCAGCGCGCGGTCGACAGCGTAGAGGTCGGGCGGCGGAGGGAACTCTTGGACGAAGTCGGGCTTCATGGCGTGCTCCTACGAGGTTCCTGCGGGAGTAGTAGCGCGCCGACGGGGGCGTTCAACCGCCTCCCGTCACCTGGAGCTGATCGAGGCGAACGGCGCGCGGCCCATGCAGGCGGCCTCGCGTCGCGGTCTCGGCCGAGAAGCGCGCCCTGGCGAAGGCGTCGAAGACGACGCCGGAGATGCTGCCGCCGCGCACCGGCGTGCGGCCGCCGCGGTCGAGGCGATAGCCCGCGCGGATCTCGCCCGCGAACGCGCCCGTGGTGGCGTGCGGTGACAGCTGCGAGAAGCGCGTGAGCAGGAAGAGCGGTCGCTCGCCCGGCGTCAAGAGCTCGTCCATCGACGAGCGCCCGGGCGCCACCACGGTGTTGCCCCACGCGCCCGTCGTGGGCAGGCCGAGCCAACACGCGGTGCGGCGGTCGCACGCGCGCTCGCGGAACACGCCGTCGACGACACAATCGACGCGCCGCCCGCTGCAACCGACGTCGTCGAAGGCGTAGCTCCCGAGCCCGCCAGGCACCGTGGCGTCGCTCGCCAAGGTGAGCAGGTCGCCGCGCGCGCCGTCGACAACGTGGGCGCCCGGCTCGAAGCGCGACCATCCTTCGAAGCGGGCCGTGCCAGCAGCGTGCGCCACGAACGCGTCGAACAGCTCCTCCACGCCCGCATCGGCGATGACCACGTCGGCAAGACCGGTGGCCGGCAGCACCGCGCGCGCGCCGTCACGGACGGCGACGATGTCGTCAGCGACCTGCTGCTCGACCTCGAGCGCGGCGGCGCCGCGCGCGCGGCGGCTCTGATACACCTCGATCTCGTCGTCACCGGCGCCGCGAGCCAACAGCACGTACTCGGCGTAGACGTGCGTGTCTTCGCGCGTGCGGTCGACGCCGCGGCTGTTCACCAGGTGCACGCGTCGGTAGTCGCAGAACACCTCCGACGCGGAGAGCTCGACGCCGCCGGCGCGGGCCACCGACCCCTCGACGGCACGGGCCACCTCGTCGCCGACCTCGGCCGCGGCCTCCACGATGCGGGCGTCGGCCGTGACGATAGCGCGCGCCGCGACCTCGTCGGGGGCGGGCAAGGTCCAGGCCGGGTTGTTGACGAGACGCGCACGCGCATACGCAGCGTCGAGCTCCGGCGAGAGCGGCTGCGCGGGATCGACCAGCGTGAACGAGGACTCGCCGATGCGCCCGCCCTCGAGCGGCACATGGACGCGCACGTCCCACTGGCGCGTCTCGACCAGGCGCCGCGACTCGACGCGCGTGAACACTTGGTAGCGCTGGGCGCTGCGCCCTCGCGCCTCGGAGACCTGCCAGGCGCAGAACCTGGCGTCGTTCCGGAGCGCGCGCGCGACCTCGTCGAGCATGTCCCCCGGTAGCACGTCGACGGCAAAAGGTCAGTGGCGCCGCCTCATGCGATGCGCGCCGTCAAGCGCAGTGACGGCCCGCCATCGGTGACCTTGACCCACTCCTTGTAGCCCTTGCCGCACATGCCGAGGCCGCCAATCTCCACCGCGTCGGAGACGCCGTCGATGCTCGTGAGCAGGTCGGGGACGTAGCCCGTGATGATCACCGGAGAGAACACCCGGCCGGTGCGTTTGCCGCCCTTGATCTCCTCGGCCAGATAGGCCTCGCACTGGATGCCCCAACCCTTCGGGTCCTCCATGCCGTTGCGGGCGTGACGCACCAAGAGCCCGTCGTCGAGCGACGCGACCAGCGCGTCGTGGCGATCGCCTCCTTTGCCGAAGAAGGTGTTGGACATTCGCGTGTAGGCCTTGCGCTGCACGCTCTCGCGCCGGCCGTTGGCGGTGCGCGCCATGCCGAGGTACGTGGCGCTCACCAGATCGGTCAGGGGCGCCAGCAGCACGCCGCGCTCGATGATGCGCGTGGGGGCCGCCAGGTGGCCCTCGTGGTCGAAGAAGTACGAGGCTGCCTCCCCGGGCAGCGACGGGTCGTCATACATGTCGACCAGCTCGCTGCCGACCTGCTTGCCGAGGTAGCCGGCGCCTTTCGCGCGCCGTTTGACGAACATGTCAGCCTCGGTGCCGTGGCCGAACGCCTCGTGCGCCAAGAGGCCCGCCACGTCACCGTCGAACACGCAGCGGTAGCTGCCGCCCGGCGCGCGCTCGGCGCCGAGCATGCGTGCGCAGTCCTCCACCAGGTGTGCCACGTCGTCGTCGGCCAGGGTGAGGTGCTCGGCCCCGCCTTGGCGGCCGCGCCCACCGTGCAGGTCGGCGGCGTGGCCCCCCTGCTCCATCACCACCAGGCAGACCATCTCGGCGCGACGCAGGTCCTGAAACAGCCGACGCGTCGGACCAACGAAGATCTCCTGGGTGCGCACGTGCGTGGCGCGCGCCACGGCGTTCTTCACGCGCGCGTCGAGCGCGTGGACGCGGTCCTTGATCGCCTGCACGCGCGCGAGCCGCTCCTCGAGCGACAGCGAGCTCACGGGGATGTGCTCGGCGACCGCGAAGTCTCGTTCGAGCGGCGCGCCCGGGTCGATGGCCGGCCCGGTCCGGCTCCCCTGGCGCGTGATCAGATCACGCAAGCGCGCGGTGGCGCCCTTGACGGCGTCGTCGTCGAGCGACGGTACGCTCACCTCGAGCATGGTCTCGCCGTTCCACGCGCTCAGCACGACGCCGCACACGGGATCGAGCGGCTCGATGGCCGTGGCGCGGGTGGTGGCGCGAAAGGCGGTCCCCTCCCTCACCTGAGCGAACGCGTGCGCGTAGGGAACCACGCGCAGAAGATCGTCGACGGCAGCGGCCAGAGCCACCTTGCGATCGCGGAGGTCCATGGCGAGACCATAGCGTTACCGCAGCGATGAGGGACATCGATCCTGCCGGCGACGGCTGACCGAGAGCGCCGCCGTCAGGCCGCGCCAGCGAGCAGGCGCTTGAGCTGCGCCTTCAGGTTGGCGCGCTCGAGCGCAGCTGCGCTCTGCTGCAGGAAGATCTCGAAGAGCTGGATGTCGGGGAACTGACGCGCGTCGGCGGCGTTGTCGGCGTAGATGACCGCCTCGAGGCCACGCGGCGAGATCAGCGGCGCGGTATACACCTCGCGCGGCCGCGGTCCCCCCAGGGCGTTGGCCAGGCGCACGTTCCACTCGCTCTCGAAGAAGGGCTGGCGCACGCCGGCGCGCTCATGCAGCGCCCGCGAGAACACCGTGTCAGCGTTGAGCGGCACGCGGATCGAGCGCACCAAGCGCCCTGGGTCGGGGACGCCGAGGCCGAAGGCGCCCAGGCCCACCAGCTCGTTCGCGGAGGTGTCGATGGAGAAGAGCGCGCCGCGCACGAAGAACGACGAGGCGAAGCGCAACAGGAGCAGCGGGATCTCCTCGTGGAAGCTCGGATCGTTGAGCTCCCCGAGCAGCGCCTTGAGGGTCTCGAGGTTGCGGATGTTCTCGTCGAGCATGCGCCCGCCGTCGGCTCGCCACTCACCGCTGACGTCGCCGAGCTCCTCGCGCAGCGCGCGCGACAAGTCGTAGGTCGCCGACGCCAGCGGAGGGCGACGCAAGCGTTCGAGCGCAGGGTTCAAGTAGGCGGACAGCGGCGGCTCCTCGCCGTTCGGCGGTGCCACGGGCGGCGTCGACTTGTGCACCACGCCGGCAACACCCAGCGACCACGCCAGGCGTTCGGCGTCAGGGTGGCCTTCTTCGAGGGCGAGGAACACGCGCGGTGCCAGCTCGAGCTCGGCGGCGCGGCGCACGACCTCGAGGCCCCCGAGGATGCCCTTGCCGCTGCTGCGCGGCATGACGAGGTCGACGATCATGTACGAGGGCGCTTCGCCGGCGCCGAGCGCGAAGAAGCGATCGATGGCTTGACGCGCGCCACCGAGCGCCGCCACGCCCACGCCTTGCTCCGATGCCACGCGCTCGGCGTTGCGCAAGAATGTGGGGTCATCGTCGACGAGGAACAGCTCCGGAGCCTCGCCGGCGGCCAGCGGGCGCCGCAGCGGGGCGGGCGTGCCGAGCCGCGCCAACGGGTCGGCGCGCTGCTCGCCGCGTCGCTGCTTGGCCTCGCGTGCGAGCTCCTCGGTGTCGGTGCCCGCGGGGAGGGCCAACGCGGTATCGCGGGGGTAGCGGCGCAGATCGGGGTCGTCGTCGGTGACGCGAAAGAGGAAGGAGCCGCTGCCAAACAGCATGACGCGCAACGCCAGGGCCTGGAGCTGCTCGCGCAACACGTCGTCGACACGAACCAGCAGTCCGCGCTCGCCACGCTCCTGCGCGACACGCTCGATGAGCTGGTCGAGCGTCTCGGCGCCCGCGGCCGTGCCATCGGGCGCGCGGAGCTCGTCAGCCTCGAACAACCCAAGGCGGACCAGCAACTGCTCGAGCGTCTCGGTGGCGTCGAAGGCGCGCGCCCGCACCAAGCGGCCACCGGCGAACGTGAGCTCGGCCTTTCCCTCGACGCTGTCGACGGAGAGGATGCCCGAGCGGCGCGACAGCGACACCACTCGCACGATCTCGTCGAGATCGAGGTCCTCGAGGTTGCCGCTGAGCACACGGGGCGCGGTCGACACGCGAGCATGTTGGCAGGGGCGCGGCGCTCGACGCAACTTCCTTCGCGCCGAAGCTCGACGCCACCGGCGGTCAAACGCGCGCGCGCACGGACTCGACGTGCGCGGCGACGTCGCCGTGACTGCCGAGGGCGCCGGCCACGCGCGCGCTCTCCTCGAGCGCGTCGGCGAACACCCCGCAGCTCTTGTGCCGCAGAAAGCGCCAGGAGCGCAGCGCCTTGTCGACGACCCGCGCCACGCGCGGCGGCAGGTCGCGCTCGATCCGACCGATGGATCGAACGCGGCCCGCGCGCACGCGCAGGAGCGCATCGACCTCGCTCTCGCCCTCGCGCAATGCGAAGGGCCGTGCGCTCGACAGCATCTCGTAGAGCACCAGCGCGAGCGAGAACGCATCAGCGCGGCCGTCGAGCGTCACGCCGCGCACCTGCTCCGGCGACATGTACGCGATCTTGCCCTTGATGAGGCCCGCCTGGGTCACGCCCTCGAGCTCGGCCAGCTTGGCGATGCCGAAGTCACCGACCTTGGTCACGCCCGCGCGCGTGACGAACAGATTGTCGGGGCTGACATCACGGTGCACCAAGCCAAAGCGCGTCCCCTGCGGGCTGGTCAGCTCGTGCGCGAAGTGCAGGCCGCGCAGCGCGTCGACGGCGATGCGCAGGGCGACGGGTCGCGGGATCGGCGACTGGCGCTTCCATGCGTCGGCAAGCAAGCGCTCGGCGTCGACGCCGTCGACGTATTCCATGGCGAGGAAGTAGCGCCCGTCCACCTCGCCAGCGTCGAGCACGGCTACTACGTTGTCGTGGCGCAGCATCTGCCCGACGTCGGCCTCGGTGAGGAACAGATCGACGACGTCGGGCCGCTTCTCCATTTCGGGCAGGAGCCGCTTGACCACCACCATCGCACCGTCGGCGCGGCGCGCGCGGAACAGCTCGGCCATGCCGCCCCTGGCGAGCGGTGCCTCCAAGACGTACTCCCCGAAGCGCTCCACGCCCGGCACGCTACCGCATGGCGGGCGGGCACGGTGCGCACGAGCCCACGGCAGTTCCAGCACCCGTTGATTCGTTCCCCGCTCGGTCCTTGCCCCGATGGCTGCGTCGCGTGCTCGCCAGGTGCCGACGGGCACGCACCTCCGGCGCTCCTTGCCCTCGTGGCAAGCCCCTTCGCAATGCTCCGATCAACGGAGGCTGGAACGGCGGTAACGCGAAGAATGCCGGAGGGGGGACTCGAACCCCCACGCCCTTGCGGGCACCGGATTTTGAGTCCGGCACGTCTACCAGTTCCATCACTCCGGCAACAATCACAGCAAACCAGTGCGGCGCGCCGACGTCAAGGCGTTCGTCACGGCGCCACGCCGAAGGTGGCGATGTACTGATACGGCAGCGTGCCCTCGTCGAGCGCTTGCGCTGCCAGGCCCGCGGCCTGCAACTCCGCCGTGACGGTGGCAGGGGCGAGCCGCATGGCCTCCGGCGGGCCCACGGGGAGGTCGCCGAGCTTGAAGTCGACGATCACCACCCTGCCGCCCGGCTTGAGCGAGGTCTTGACCTTGGCGAAGTACGCCGTGCGCTGCTCGATGTGATGCACCGTGTTCACGACGAGCACCAGGTCCACGAGCTCCGGCAGCCGCGGGTCGTCCACCGGCGAGAGCAGCGCCACCACGTTGTGCAAGCCCTCGCGCTGCGCGCGCTCGCGCAGGTAGCGCGCCATGTCGTCCTCGACGTCGACGCCGAAGACCTTGCCCTTGGGCACCGCGCGCGCCAGGCGCACGGCGAAGTAGCCGGTGCCGGAGCCGACGTCTGCCACGAGCGCGTCCTCGGGGAGCGCCAGCCCCTTGATGACCTGGTCGGGCTTCTGCCACGCATCGCGCGCCGGATCGTCGAAGGCCTTGGCCCACTCCGCGGCGCTCTGGAAGCGGTGTGGTCCGTGGTGGCCGTGCATGGCGTGAGGCGTCGGGTCGGGTGGTGGGGCCACGCTGGCGCAGGATACGACGACGAGCAGGGAGACGTGCGGGAGAGTCTTCAACTGACGAGCTCCTCGGCCGGCAGGCGCGGCGATAGGGGCACGGCGCGGGGCGCCCGGCCCAGGCGCCACAGATGTACCAAACGCCAGCTCGAGGGAAGACCGAGCGCGCCGCGAAAGGCGGCGCACACGCTCTCGTCGGCGGTGAGCGCGCTCATGGGACATGCGTGCAGCCCCGCGCTCGTCACCGTCAGCCACACCCGGTACAGGCGCGCGCCGGTGACGATCTCGATCTCGTCGACCGGCGCGAGCACGGCGATGAGCCCGCTTGCGCTGCGCACCTGCGCTGCCTCGCCCACCACGTGGTGCGCCAGACGCGCGCGGTGCAGCTGCGACAGCGGCCCGCGGCGCAGCGCCAGCGACTGCAAGCGTGCAGCGAAGGGCGACAGGTTGAGCATCTCGGCGTTGAGCCCGTCACGATCCCAGCTCGGGTGGTCGCGGGACAGGCGCAGCCAGGTCACCAGCTCCTCGATGGCGCTCGGTCGCAACAGGTGCGTGGCGGTGGCGTCGTCGACGACGCGGGCGGCCTCCTCGATGATGGCCGGGTTCTGCACCAACACGGCGCCGAGCGGCTCGAGGTCGGCGGCGACGTCGCCGAGCACGTGCGACGGCACCGGCAACAAGGGCCCACGCCAGGTGGCGCGCTGCATGACGACGTCGGCGAACAGGTCTCTCATGCCGCCGTCGACGACGCGGCCGCAGGCCACCACGCCCTCTTCGTCGGGCACCGCGGCCAGCACCTCGTCGTCAAAGCGCAGCCCGCGCGTCGACAGCGCGATGCGCGTGCCCTCCCACGCGGCGCCAAGCGCGAGCCGATGGTCGCGCCCGCTCGGGTCGCATGCCGGCAGGCGGCGCGCTGGGTCCTCGAGCAGCTCGACCACGTCGTCACGGAGGCGCCAACGCGCAGGCTGTTGGTTGCGCGCGCTGGGTGCGCGCCGCGCTTCTTTCACCACCGCCAACAACAGGTCACGGTCGAGGACACCCATGCGCCGTCCTCACACGAGCGGCTCGGCGACCGTGCGCCTGCCCGCGTCCAGCAGCCGGTACTCGGCGGGGTGCGCGATCTTCCCCATGCCGTTGTCGACGAAGACCATGACGGCGGCGTGGCGCCCGGTGGCCGGGGGCGCGCCGTGCGCGTAGCGTCCGCGATCCCCCTCGACGATCAGGTGGCGCACCGGTCCATCGCGCGCCGCAGGCACCGCGCTCCACCGCTGCAGCTCGCTCACGCACTTGGCGTCGCGCACGTGACCCACGACCTGCGTGAGCCCAGGCGGCAGCTCCCTCGGATCGAAGCGCCGCCAGGGGCGCTCGCCAGTGAGGCGACCCGCGTCGAGCGTGGGGCGGTGGTAGAACATGCCACGCCCCTCGTACGCGCCGGTGCCGGGGACGTGCAGCTGCCCGAGGGAGAGGGGTGCTTGGCCGAGCTGCGCACACGCAGCGTCGAGCGCGGCGTCGAGCGCGGCCGCGATGGCCTCCGCCGTGGCGTCCTCTCTGAGCCCGAGCTGCGCGAGCTCGTAGCGCGTGACCCCGGCGTGGACGAAGAGCGCGCCCTCGAGCGCGCAGGCGGCCTTGAAGCGGCGCGCGCGCAGCAACGCCTCCACCAGCGCGCGCTGCGAGGCGCGGAAGGTCGAGAGGTCGCGCGCCACCTGTTCCGCGCTGAAGAAGCGCGGCCAGGCGCGCTTGAATGCGTCCTCGCTGGCGCCGTGCTCGCGCACATCGTCCGCAGCGCGTAACGCCGTCGCGAACTCGTGGTCACTCAGGTCCCACAGCTCGCCGACGCGCGCGAGGTCGTGGTTGCCGATGAGGATGCACACTTGCTCGGGCGGGTGCAGCGCCAACCACGTGAGGAGCAGCTCGCCGTCGGCGGCCGCCGCGACACGGTCGCCCGGATCGCCCCAGTCGAAGTGGTCGCCCATGGAGATGAGGCCCACCTCGGGTCGCACCATGCCGTCGTCGTCGAGCGCGCCGTGGTGGTCGAGGATGCCGAGGAAGGTGGCGAAGGGCGCTTGCGGATCGCCCACCGCGACGGTCTGGCGGATGCGCAGGCGACGAGGCGCGGCGACGGTGCCGCCGCGACCAGCCGCGGCGAGGCGCAGCGCGGCGTCGATCCGCGCGCGTGTCACACCGTCACTTCTTGGGGCCCGCGTCTGCCGCGACCGGTCCGGCATCAGCGGCCGCATCGCCGGGGTTCACCGTCACCGCCACGTCGGCGGACAGCCCCTCCACCTTGGCCGTGATGGTGGTGGATCCGGCGTTGACGCCGTTGATGACGCCGTCAGGCCCCACGGTGGCGACGTTGGGATCGGCGGTCTTCCACTCGACCTTCGCCTCCTTGGTGTCGATCATCTCGCCCTTCTCGTTGGAGAAGGCGACCTTGAGCGCGGGGCGCGGCGTGCCGACCTGGATGACGATGGCAGGCGCCTCGAGACGAATGCCCTTGAGGAGCTGCACGGTGACGGTGGCAGTGCCGGTGGCTTCGTCGATCTTCGCCGTCACCGACGCGACGCCGGATCCGGCCGGCTTGACCTTGCCCGTGGAGTCGACCACGGCGATGCCGCTGTCGCTCGAGGTCCAGGTCGCTTGCTTGCCCTCGATCTCGACGCCGTCTTCGTCCTTGGGGGTCGCCACCAGGGTCCGTTGTTCGTTCTCGCCGCGCAGCGTGACCTTGGGGGGCGTGACGTCGACCGTTGCGACCTTGGCCGGACACCCGGAGGCGAGTGCCGAGCTCGCCAACAACGCAAACGAGAGCAACGAGCGTCTGGAAGTGCTCATTCCGGCCATCCCACCTGCGCACGGGGCGCGCCCCCGGAGTCTCACGGCCAGGCGCCGGGTGTCAACGGCGCCTGGCCGTGAGACTCCGGGGGCGCGCTCCGGGGTGGCGCGCGCCCCTTGCTCCCGGCCGAACCGTTCCTACGGTAGCGTGCGATGCGCCTCGAAAGGCGCGGGAGTGCACATGAGCAAGGTCGATGCCGTCGAGTTCACCTGCGGGGAGTGCGGTGCGACGAACCGCCTGCCGCGCGCCAAGATCCTCGCCCTCAAGGCCTCGCCCTTGTGCGGCAAGTGCGACAAGCCGCTCTTGCGCGCCTTCGATCGCTTCTTCGACGATCTCGATCCCGAGAGCTACATTCACCCGCTCGACCGCGAGACCCTCGACGCGCTCAAGCGCATCCCGGGTGTGTCGACGCTGCTGCGCAGCCTGATCCGCCACAGCTTCGAGCTGTTCACACGCCTGCACCACCACGCGAACTTCATCCGTGTGGGGCCAACACAGCTGCCCACCGTGTGGTCGCGCTTCGAGCGCGCCGCCCGCTGCCTCGGCATCAAGCAGCTGCCCGAGCTGTACGTCTATCAAGACCCGGTGCCGAACGCGTACACCTTCGGCGTCGATCACTACTTCATCGCCATCTCCACGGGGTGCCTCGAGCTCCTCGACGACGACGAGATGGAGGTCGTGCTGGCCCACGAGCTCGGCCACGTCCACGCCGATCACGTGCTGTACAAGAGCGCGGCGCGCGTGTTCGGTAGCGTCGCCTCGGCCATCATCCAAGCCACGCTCGGCATCGGCAGCCTCATCGTGTACCCCATCCAGCTCGCGCTCTTGCGCTGGGATCGCGCCAGCGAGCTCTCGAGCGACCGCGCCGCGCTCTTGGTGGTGAAGAACCCGAACCTGGTCATGCGCAGCCTGATGAAGATCTCGGGCGGCACGCGGCGCTTCGGCGCCGAGCTGTCCATCGACGCTTTCGTGGAGCAGGCCGACAGCTTCGGCAAGATGCAGGACGAGGGGCCCTTCGGCCGCTACATGACGATCTTCCAGACGCTGTTTCGCAGCCACCCCTTCCCCATCTGGCGCACCAAGGAGGTGCTCGATTGGGTGAGCTCGGGGAACTACCTCGAGATCCTCGATGGCGACTACAAGACGCGGGCGCTCATCGCCACGCGCGCGTGCCCGTCGTGCGCGCAGCAGAACAAGCTCGACGCGCTCGTGTGCACCCACTGCGGCCAGCAGCTGCAGGAAGAGCCGCCCGCGCCCTCGGCCGCCGAAGCGGCGCGCCAGGCGGAGAGCGCCGACCCCATCGGCAAGGCGTGGACCGACGTGCGCGGTTGGTACAAGCGGAACTTCACCACCGAGGGCGAGTGGGTGGAGGGCGACAAGGACGCCGTCGACGGCGAGGTCAAGGCGCCGGACGATGACAAGCCCAAGGGCGGTCCCGGCGCGTGAAGCGGCGATCTTGGACCAGCCGATGCGCTACGCCGCCTTGGCCACGCCGTCCAGATGCGGAGCCTTCACGAAGCGCAGATAGGTCAGGATGTGGTCGGTGGCGAAGCCCTGCCCGCGCAGGTGCTCGACCAGGTCCTTGACCTTCTCCGCCGTCAGCTCTTGGAAGAAGGTGGGCTCCTCGTCGACCAGGCCGTTATCGTTCTTGATGCCGAGGTGATCGAGGGTGGCCTTGAGCAGCGGGCGCTTGGTGTAGAGGAAATTGCGCACCAGCTCCTCGCACAAGCGGTTCTCCTGGTCGGAGCTGGCCGTGCGCAGCTTCTCTTGCAGCTTCTTGGTGCGCTCCTCGGCCTTGGCATGCACCTTGAGGCCGATGGTCTTCTTCGCCTTGATGCCGAGGCGCTGAAACAGCGTCTCGCGGATCTTCCGCGGCGAGGCCTGCACCATCTCTGCGAAGGTATCGTCCGACATCTTGGCCACGAGCTCGATGAACTGCATGCGCCGGGTATCGGGCGCGCCGCCGACGTCGTCAATCCCGGTGTTGGCCCGGCGGACGGCCCAAGAGCGCGCCCACGAGGTCGCGCAGGGCCTGCTGGCCGATGCGCTCCACCGCGCCCACGCCCCGGTCGACCGCGAAGCTCATCTCGTCGAGCGCCGCCTGCAGCGGGCTCGCGTTGGCGCGCAGCACGGGCTGGATCTGCCCCGAAGGCCAGCACACCCGCGCCGCCACGCCGACCTTGAGCAGCCGCTCGCGCAGCATGCGCCCCTTCTCGAGCGCCATGATGCCCTTGAGGCCCGCCGCCACCACGAACGCCCGCAACCCGAAGGGGAGCGCCAGCGTGGAGATCACCTCGGGGGAGAGGCCGCCAAAGCCGATGACGAGGAGCGGCTTGTTGGCGCGGCGCGCGACCTCGAGATCCTCGATGGAGAAGGCGGCGAGCGAGCCGCGCAGGCCCGGGTGGGTGTGCCACAGGATCTCGCCCCAGTCGGGGTCGATGGGCACGCGGCCGGGCATGCCCGTGGTGCAGCGGCGCAGGCCCACCAGCACCGTTCGCCCCGCACGCACACGCGCGTAGGCAGTGCCGGCCAGCTCGAGCGCGTGCTGCGTGGACGACAAGAGCTCCTCGCCGGCGCGCTCGAAGAACGACGCCGATCCGAAGAGGGGAGCTTCGCGGCGCGGCACCAGCGCCGTGGTGGCGTCGGCGTGCAGCGCTCCGGCGCGCGCCTCGGCCTGCGCGGCGTCGGCCGGCACGGGGCGGGTCGAGCCGGCGCGAACGTCCTCCAGCACTGCGTCGATGATGTCGTCGTCGCCGGAGCTCATGTGACCTTCCTCGGGAGCTGCGCGTTGACGGCGAAGCCGATGGCGATGATCTTGGTGATCATCGACGAGCCGCCGTAGCTCATCAAGGGCAAGGTGACGCCGACCACTGGGAGCACACCGATCACCATGCCGATGTTGATGAAGGCGTGCCAGAAGATCATTGACGCCGCGCCCACCGCCATCAGCGCCGAGAAGCGATCGGTGGCGCGCCGCGCGCCGCGCAACATCAGCGTCACCAGCGCGAACAACAGCACGATGAGGATGGTGCCGCCGACGAAGCCCCACTCCTCGCCGAGCACGGAGAACACGAAGTCGGTGTGGTTCTCGGGCAGGAACGACAGCTGCGTTTGCGTGCCGTGCCCATAGCCCTTGCCGGTGATCTCGCCCGAGCCCACCGCGATGATCGACTGCGCGGCGTGGTAGCCCGCGCCCTGGATATCGGACTCGGGGTTGAGGAAGGTGTACACGCGCTTGCGCTGGTAGTCGTGCAGCACGAAGCTCCACGCCAGCACGGCGACGCCGACCACGCCCACCGATGCGACTGCCAGGTCGCGCGGCCGCATGCCGGCGAACAGGATGATGGTCGCCGCCACCGCGAGCACGATGGACGCGGTACCGAGGTCGGGCTCGACGAGCACCAAGATGAAAGGCACCATGACGACGTCGATGGGCGCGACGATACGCTTGGCATCGACCCCGCTGCGCACGAGATCGAGGGCGCCGAGCGCGCCCCACACCAGGGCGAGCGCCACCAGCGCGATCGTGAGCCAGAGCGGATCGATGGACGGGATGTCGGTGGCGCCGGCCGCCAGCGCCGCGTCGTGCTTCGCGCGCGTGTGCACGTAGCGGTACGCCGCGAACGCGAGGATGCCGAGCGGCCGGCTGAGGTTGAGTGGCCGCAGCAACGCCACGAGCGTGTACCCGCCCGGCATCTCGAAGCGCGAAAAATAACGCGCGCACACCAGGATCATGGCGAGCTTGGCGAGCTCCGAGGGCTGCATGTTGAAGGCGCCGAGGTCGAGCCAGCGTTGCGCGCCCTTGATGGGCGTGCCCACCGCCAGCACGGCGACGAGCAAGACGCAGGTGACGGCGTAGAGCGGGTAGGAGAGCAGCTCGAGTGTCGACGCGCGCAGGCGCGCCACCACGGCGCCCGCGACGAAGCCGCCGCACAGCCACAGGAGCTGCTTGAACCACAGGTCGGGCATGGTGGCCCGCGCCGCCGACGACAGGTTGAGCACGCCGAGCAACGGGATCAGCGCCGCCACGCCGATAAGGCCGAGCGGCCATCGCTGCGTCGACTCGGGCGCAGTGGAGATGCTCATGGCGGCTCCGGCGCCGCGGGCGCGGGAGCCTGCGGATCGGGCTTGGGGGTCGTGGTCGGCATCACGGGCGCAGCGTCGGGCGGCGCGGACTCGTCGGTCTCGGGGCTCTGCGCCGTCGTGGGCGCCTGCTCCTCGGCCGGCTCCTCCTTCTTCGGTGGCGCGGCGATGACGCGCTTGGGCGGCGGCAGCGCCGGCAGGTCCTCGTAGCGCCCCATGGTGCGCACCTCGGTGAACCACCGGTGCAGCACCGCGGCCGTCACCGGGCCCGAAGTGGAGCCACCGAAGCCGCCATGCTCGGTCATGGTGACGACGACGATCTCGGGGTTGTCATAGGGCGCAAAGCCCACGAACCACGCGTGGTCGCGCTGCTCGTAGGGTACGTCCTTCGCCTCGATGTGTTGCACGCTCTTCGACAGGCGAACCACCTGCGCGGTGCCGGTCTTGCCCACGATGGTGACGCCGCTCTCGCGCAGCCATTGCGAGACGGGGGCGAAGCGGTCGCGGCGCCACAGCAGGCCCGAGGCCGTGCCGCCGGGATCGGTGACGTGGGCCAGCGCCTCCTTCATCAGCGCGAGCTGCGCCTTGTCGATGCCGAGCTCGGCCACCACCACCGGATCGTGGATGGCGACGGTGTTGCCGTCGGCGTCGCGGGTCTCTCGCACGAGCTGTGGCTTGTACACGGTGCCACCGTTGGCGATGGCTGCGTAGGCTACCGCGAGCTGCAGCGGCGTCACGGTCACGTCGCCCTGGCCAATGGAATTGTTGACCACGAGGCCGGGCGTGTAGGCGCCGAAGCGACGCACGTAGTAGTCGCGGTCGGGCATGATGCCCGGTGTCTCTTTGTCGAGGTCGAGCCCAGTACGCGAGCCGAAGCCGAACAGGCGCGCGGTCTCCGCGAGGCGATCGGGCCCGAGGTCGTAGCCGAGCGAGTAAAAGTAGCTGTCGCAGCTCACCTGCAACGCGCGCACCAGCGCGAGCGAGCCGTGGCCTCCGCGATTGAAGCAACGCC
The DNA here is from genome assembly GCA_020850995.1 of Deltaproteobacteria bacterium. Taxonomy (GTDB): domain Bacteria; phylum Myxococcota; class UBA727; order UBA727; family VGSZ01; genus JACOUT01. The sequence continues at coordinate 18,908 of JADZDP010000148.1, read as the reverse complement.
ACACGCTGCGTCCGAGCCGGAAGAAGCCCGGGCACGCACGGTTCGACCGCTCGTCGATGAGCTTGTTGCGCAGTCCGGCTGCGGCGGTGATCGCCTTGAAGGTCGAGCCCGGCGCGTAGTGCTCTTGAATGGCCTTGTTGCCCCACGGGCGCAGCGGGTCCTTGGTGATCTTCTCGAGGTACGGCTTGCTCCACGGCCCGGTGACCTGGTTCGGGTCGTAGGTGGGGAAGCTCGCCATGGCGAGGATGAAGCCGGTGCGTACCTCCATCGCCACCACGCTGCCGGCGATGCCGTTGTACATCTGCTCCGCCGTGCGCTGCATGTCCTCGTCGATGGACAAGATGAGCGAGCTGCCGGGCTCGGGCATCGTGCGCCGATCGTCGCCGAGCAAGGCGGCGGCGCGGTCCTCGCCCATCTTTCGGCCCTTGGCGTCGACGACCACGGGGTCGATGCCGTCCTTGCCGCGCAGCTCGGCTTCGCGCGTGGCCTCGATACCGCGGCGCCCGATCATGTCACCGAGCAGATAGCCCTGGTCCTTCTTCGACTCGAGCTCTTTGGCGCCGATCTCGTTCATGTAGCCGAGCACGTGCGCCGCCAGGGTGCCGTGGCGATAGCGCCGCTTCTGGCTGTCGACGACATCGATGCCCGGGATGTCGCCGAGTGAGGCGGCGGCCTCGATGCGCGCGTAGGCGTCGAAGCCGATGTCTTCGAGCAGCAGCGTGGGCTTGAATTTGCCGAGGCCGCGCGACTTTTGCAGCGCGCGCTCGACACGCTCCTTCATCAACTCCGGCGGCAGGCCCACGAGCTCGCGCAGGCGCCGGAACACGCTTGCGCGCGAGGGCAGCTCCCGCGCCGACACCAGCACGCGACAGGCCTGGTCGTCGTCGTCGATGACGACGCCGCGCACGTCATCACGAGTGATGATCTCGCGCATCTCGTCGCACGCGGCGGCAGGCACTCCCTCACGCGCCACCACCAGATCGTTCGCTTCGTCGATGGCGCCGAGCACACGCCCGTCGATCTCGGCGATCTCGGCCTTGGGCAAGGCGAGCGGCGCAAACAGCCGGCTCAAGCTGCGGGTGCTATCGGGCAAGAACGCGACCGTCATGTACACGTCGTGCGACGGCCGATTGTCGACGAGCACGCGCCCGCGCTGGTCGTAGATGAGCCCACGCGCGTGTGTGATGCGCCGCTCTTGGATGAAGTTCGACTCGCCCTTCTGGACGTAGTCCTCGCCGCGGACCACCTGCAGCACGTAGAGGCGCGCCACGTGGACCGCGAGCAGCGCGCCCACGATGGCGGTGGTGATGGTGGTGTTGCGCCCGGGGAACGCTGGCTGAAATGCCTTCTTCACGCGCGCCCCTTCCCGGCCAGGCGCTCCTGCAGGGTCTCGTCGCGCTCCTCGAGGCGCAGGGCCACCAACAGGCGCTGGACCAGGGGGATGACCACGATCGACGCCGCGGCGTTGGCCACCGCGACGGTGAACACCGACAGCAGGCCGAAGCCACCGCGACGTTGAAACAGAAAGAGCAAGAGCAGCGCGACGAAGGCATGGACTGCCGAGAACCCGCCCACGAACGCCGCCGCCGGCAGCCCGCGCGGCGAGGTGACGAAGCCGGTCACGAGCCGACTGCCCACCAAGACGGCGACGAGCGCCAACACGTTGAGCCCCAAGGAGGTGCCGGTCATGGCGTCGACCACGAGCCCGATGGCGGCGGCGGTCAACACGCCTTCGATGGGGGGATCGACCAGGGCCGCGTACGCGCACAGGATGGCGCCGGGCACGATGGGTAGGCTCGACCACCCGAGCGCCACCGACAGCGCCCCGCCCAGGGCAGTCAAGAGCAGCGTGAGCAGCGCCAGCACCGCGACGCGCCTCACGGCGTCCCTCCGTCGCGCGCACCGGCGTTCGCGGGTGGCGCAGCCACTGGCGCTGGCGGGGCCGCGGGCCCTGGCGTCGGCAACGCCGCTGTCGGGCCCGCGTCGAGCGCGGCCGGTGGTGCAGCCACGGGCCCAGCGTCGACGGCGGCGCTGGCGGGGAGCGCGACCGCTGGCTTTGGCCTGGGCGCGGCTGGCGCAGGACCGGCGTCGACCGGTCCGCCGTCGACCTCATCGAGCATGGGCTCTTCGCCCAAGCGCGGCGCGCGAGGCGGGGGGCGATCGATGAGCACCTGCACGTGCTCGACGCGATCGAAGCTCGTCGCGGGCCGCAGCTCGGCTTCGACGTACAGGCTGTCGTCGGGCGCGGAGGTCTCGAGGACGGTGCCGACCAAGAGCCCGGGAGGGAAGCGCGCCCCAAGCCCGCTCGTCACCACGGCGTCGCCGGGCTTGACGTCGCGCAGCTTGTCGAAGTCGTCGACGCTGACGCCGTAGTGATCCTCGGAGCCCGAGCCGCGCAGGATGCCGCGCGCGCGCGTGCGCTGCACCACCACGTCGACCGCCGAGCGCGAGTCGCTCAACAAGAGCACGTCGCTGGCGCGGCGGCCCACGGCGAGCACCACACCCACCACGCCCGCCTTGTCGATGACCCCGTCGCCGCGACGTACACCGTCGGCGCTGCCGACGTCGATGGTGATGAGCGACGACACCGGCGCACCGGTGCGCCCGACCACGCGCGCGCCGAGCGGGCGCGGGCCGTCGATGGGCGCCACCGCGCGCGCGAGCGCGCGCAGCTCGTCGTTCTCGTGCTCGAGCTCCTCGGCGCGCGCCCACCACGCGAGCGCGAGCCCACGCTCACGGCGCAGCGCGACCAGCTCGCTCCACGAGCCCACGCTGGTGACATAGTGCTCGAGGCCGTCGAGGATGCCGCCGGTGGCCCACAACATGGCGCGCTCGAGCCCAGCGGCGACGTCGACGATGACACCCACCACCGGTCCGCGCGCGCCCGGGCGCTTGGTCTGCGCGTACAAGAGCATGAGCGGCGTCAGCAACAGCAGGCCGACGACGACGATGCCCTTGTAGCGCGCGAGCAACTGCAGCACGGCCAGAAACATACGAGAGCCGGGCCGCGCCGTCGATCCGACCGTGCCCCGCGGGCACCGACGCCCCTGGCCGGCGCCGCACCGGGAACGGGACGAGGGGCCGTGACCGAACGGGGGCTCCGTCTCCCCCGGCGCATCGCGCCGGGGCGCCAGGCTCGCGCTCGGGGGGTCAGGGGCGCGCGCCGGGCGCTGCCCTCCCCACGACGCCGCCGCTCAAGACCTCGTAGGCGTGCGCCGTGCGAAGCCTGACGCACGCCTGAAAGATCCTCAGTTCGACATCGCCACTTGCTGCAGCAGGTCGATCTTCTCGAGCGCCATGCCGGCGCCGATGACGGTGCCCGAGATGGGCTCCTCCGAGTGGAACACCGGCAGGCCGGTCTCCTTGCGCAACAGCACGTCGAAGTTGCGCAGCATCGAGCCGCCCCCCGACAAGATGATGCCCCGGTCGACGATGTCCGACGCGAGCTCCGGCGGCGTGCGCTCGAGCCCGATGCGCACGGCCTCGGTGAAGGCGTTGATGGGCTCCGCCATGGCCTCGCGGATCTCGTCCGAGTTGCACTCGATGGTCTTGGGGACACCGGCGACGAGGTCGCGCCCCTTCACCTCCATGGTGAGGAGGTCGTCGTCGGGGTAGGCGCTGCCGATACGGATCTTGATCTGCTCGGCGGTGCGTTCACCGATGAGCAGCGAGTAGCGCTTCTTGATGTGGTTGACGATGGCGACGTCCATCTTGTCGCCGCCCACGCGCACGGAGCGGTTGTAGACGATGCCGCCGAGCGAGATGACCGCCACCTCGCAGGTGCCGCCTCCCACGTCGACAATCATGTTCCCCGACGGCTCGGTGATGGGCATGCCCGCGCCAATGGCGGCCGCCATGGGCTCCTCGATGAGGTAGACCTCGCGCGCCGACGCGCTCTCGGCGCTCTCCTTGACGGCGCGCTTCTCCACTTCGGTGACGCCGACCGGGACCGCGATGATGATGCGCGGCTTGACGAGCATGCTCTTGCCGATGGCCTTCTGGATGAAGTGCCGCAGCATCTCCGCGGTGCCGTCGAAGTCGGCGATGACGCCGTCCTTGACCGGTCGAATCGCCGAGATCTGGTCGGGCGTGCGCCCGAGCATGTCCTTGGCCTCGCGCCCCACGGCGACGATCTCGCGCTTGCCGCCGGGGCCGGTGCGCACCGCCACCACGCTCGGCTCGTTGACGACAATGCCCTTGCCGCGCACGAAGATGCGCGTGTTGCTCGTCCCCAGGTCGATCGCTAGGTCCGAGGAGAACAAGCCGTACAGGCCGTTGAACATCGCCATGTGCTGCCCGGACCCTACGCCGAAACCGCAGCCGGCGTCGATGGAATGCGGCCGGGGGCGCGCCGCCTGGCCGCCGGATGCGGTTGAAAGGTGGGGCTGTCCTCGGTAAGCGGCGTCATGCTGAGTGTTTTTCGTAACAACAAGCGCAACGTCCTCAACTGGGTCATCTTTGGCGCGATCACGTTCGTGTTCGTGTTCACCTTCGGCTCGTGGGGAGGCGGCAACGTCAGCGGCGAGGTGCCCACCGCCGCCACCGTCGACGGTCGCGTCATCCCGCGCTCGCAGTTCCAGACCAGCTATTCGAACTACTACCAGCAGATGGCCAGCCGCCGCCCGGGCTACTCGCCCGAAATGGCGCGCGAGGAGGGGCTGGCCGACACGGTGCTCGATCGCCTGATCAGCAACGAGCTCCTGGCGCAGGCCGCGGAGGCGCGCGGCATCACCGTTCCCGACGACGAGATCGCCAAGGTCATCGAGGAGCAGTTCTTCGGCGGCAAGGGCAAGAGCTTCGACGCCGACGAGTACAAGCGCATCGTCAACGGGCTGTACGGCACCAGCGAGGCGCGCTTCGAGGAGCAGCTCCGGCGCGACCTGATGGCCGAGCGCATGCGGCAGATCCTCGCCGACAGCCAGCACGTCGCCGATGCCGAGATCCGCGAGCGCTTCGAGGCGCAGAACAACCGTGCCGACATCGAGTTCGTCCGCGTCGACCCGAACTTCTTCAAGAAGGGCATGAGCGAGCTCAGCGACGCCGACGCCAAGGCGTGGGCGGCGGCCAACAAGGCCGACGTCGAGAAGTTCTACGGCGAGCACATGAACCGCTACCGGCAGCCCAAGCGCGTCAAGGCGCGCCACATCCTGGTCAAGGCCGCCGAGGATGCGCCCCAGGCCGACAAAGACAAGGCCAAGGCAAAGCTCGAGGAGGCCATCAAGCGTCTCGATGGCGGCGAGGACTTCGCCAAGGTCGCCAAGGAGGTCAGCGAGGACACCTCGGGCAAGGACGGCGGTGACCTCGGCTGGTTTGGCCCGGGCGCCATGGTCAAGCCCTTCGAGGACGCCGCCTTCGCGCTGGTGAAGGGCAAGCGCTCGGGGGTGGTGGAGTCGCGCTACGGCTACCACGTCATCCAGGTCGACGACGTGCAAGATCCGGTCACCAAGGAGATCGCAGACGTCGAGGTCGAGATCGCCAAGCAGCTCGGCAAGGAGCGTCAACAGAAGGCGGCTGCCCGCAAGGTCGCCGACGCGGTGCTCGCCGAGCTCAAGGCCGGCACGGGTATCGACGCGCTCAAGACGCCCGACGTCATCAAGGCGCCGGCGGCAGGCCAGCCGCCGCCCAAGCCGGGCGAGGTCGATCCCTTTGCGCCGCGCGCCGACAGCACCGGCTTCTTCAGCCAAGATGCGCGCGTCATCCCCAAGGTGGGCGTGTCGACCGACCTCGTGAAGATCGCGTTCGCGCTCACCAAGGAGGCGCCGGTCCACCCCGAGATCGTCGAGGTCAACAACCGCCTGTTCGCGGTGCGCCTCAAGGCACGCGAGCAGGTCGATCCCGCCAAGTTCCTTGATGAGCGCGCAGCCATCGAGAGCATGCTGCTGGCCGGGCGCCGCATCGAGGTGGTGGAGGCGGCAGTGAAGGCGATGCGCGCACGGGCGCGCATCGAGAAGGACCCAAACCTCATGGCCACCAACGCTCAGTACTGAGGGACGTGCAGCGGGCCGCGGCGGGGACGATGTGACCGAGACCCTCGAGCCCGCTGCCCGCCGCATCGTCGACGACGAGGTCGAGATGGCGGCGCGCGTCGGGCGCCGCATCGCGCGCAGCCTGGCGGAGCGCAGCGCCGCCCGCGCCGAAGACCAGCGCGTGCGCCACGACCTCGACCTGATCGCGCTGCGCGACCAGATCGGCGATGCCCGCGCCGAGGACGTGCCGGCGCTCATGGCCGCCATGATGCGCACGGCCGGCGTCGCGCGCGTCGAGGGCCCGCGCGCCGCCGGCATGGTCGATCCGCAGGCGCCCTACTTCGGCCACCTCAAGCTCAAGGAGGGCGCGCGCACCCGCGACGTGCTTATCGGCAAGCGCGGCATGATCGATCGAGAGGCCGGCGTGGTCATCGTCGATTGGCGCGACGCCCCGGTCAGCCGCCTCTACTACCGCTACGACGAGGGCGACGAGTACGAGGAGGAGCTCGGTGACAAGCTGGTGGAGGGCACGGTGCAAGCGCGGCGCACCGTGAGCTTCGCCGGCGGCCGCGTGGTGCGCGTGCGCTGTCCCGCCGGCACCTACGTGCGGCTGCCCGACCACGAGCAGGGGTGGCGCACCGTGAGCGCCGCCGGCGCCCCCTCCGAGCTCAAGGGCGGCGTCGGCAAGGCCGAGCGCGCGCCGCGCCCCGCGTCGCCGCGCGGGCCCCTCGGCCTCGGCGACGCCCACCTGCGCGGCGACAAGCACCTGCCCGAGATCACGGCGCTCATCGACGCCAAGCAGTTCGACGCCATGACCGCGCGCGACAGCGGCGTCGTCGTCCTGCAGGGCGGCGCGGGCTCGGGCAAGACCACCATCGCGCTGCACCGGGTCGCGTGGCTGTGCTTCGAGCACCGCGATCGCTTCCGCCCCGAGCGCGTGGCCGTGGTGGTCGCGCAGCCGCAGCTGGTGCGCTACGTCGAGCAGCTCTTGCCCGCGCTCGACGTCGCCGGGGTGCGCGTGCAGTCGTGGCACGCGTGGGCCATGGCCGCCGTCGAGCGCACCATGGGGCGCGCTGCCGGGCGCGCTGCCGGGCGCACTGACGGGCGCGCCATGCGCGGCTCCAGCGGCCGCGCGGGCGGCCGGCTCCTGCAGCGGCGGCTGCTCCCCGAAGCCCCGCCCGATGTCGCGCGCTTGAAGAAGCACCCCGCGCTGTTGCTCGCGGTGCGTGCCCAGTGGCGCGCCGCACTGCAGCGCCTGGCCACCACCCTCGACGCCGAGCTGCGCGGCAGGCGCGGCGAGCACGAGGTGCGCGCTGCCGTGAACATCGACGCCGTGAGCGTCCTCGGCGATGTCGAGGACGCCCGCGCGCGCCTGGCGCGCGCCACCAGCGACGCCGCGGTCTGTGCTCGGCGCGTGCTCGATCGCTTCCTCGACGCGGAGCGCGACGTACTGACGGCGTGGGAGGAGCTCGTCACCGACCGCCAGCTCCTCGCCGGCGCCCTGCAAGGCGCACACGCGCTCGAGCTGCAGACCTTCGATGCGGCGCTGCGCTACACGGCGCGCCAGGTGGAGGAGCCGGCCGACCGCGACGTCGATCTCGAACGCCGCGTCCCGGTCGACGACGGCGAGGACCCCGACGATCCGCAAGAGGCCTTCGACCCCTGCGACGCGGCGCTCCTGCTCGCCATCGCCATCGAGCGCAACGGCGCCTTGCCCTTCGACTACGACCACCTCGTGGTCGACGAAGCGCAGGATCTCGCCGCTATCGAGCTGTGGCCCCTGGTCGTGGCTGCCCGCGGGCGACAGGGCGAGGCCTCGATGACCCTCGCCGGCGACGTCGTGCAACGCGTGGTGTTCGATAACGGCTGGGACGACTGGGCCGAGCTCGAAGAGCAGCTCCAGATCCGCGCCCATGCCATCGAGCCCTTTCGCCTGGCCTATCGCTCCACCGAGGAGGTGGTGCGTTTCTCACGCGCCGCGCTCGGCCCGCTCGCCCCGCCCACCGCGCCGCGCGCCGTGCGCAGCGGCGCGCCCGTCGAGCTGTTCGCCTTCAGCGACCCAGGTGAAGAGATCGCGTTCCTCGCGGACCACCTGCGTAGCGTCATGGCGCGCGAGCCCCGCGCCAGCGTTGCGCTCTTGTGTCGCTACCCGGAGCGCGCGCGCTTTTACGCCGCCATGCTCGAGCGCGCTGAGGTGCCGCGCTTGCGCTTGGTGCTCGGCGCCGGAGAGGCCGACGCGCCGGCGGGCGCCAGCGCCGACGAGTTCTCGTTTGCCCCTGGCATCGATGTCACGCACGTGGCCTGCACCAAGGGTCTCGAGTACGACTACGTCATCCTCACGGAGCTGACCGACGCCATGTACCCCGATCAGATCGCGGCGCGTCACCTGCTGCACATCGGGGCCACGCGCGCCGCGCACCAGCTCTGGCTGACCACCGCGCGCGATGCGCCGTCGCCGCTCTTGCCGCGCGAGCTCGTCGACCAGGCGCTGGCAGCGCCCTGAGCGCCGGCATCAGGCGTCGGGCTGACCACCGCGGCGCAGGTAGCGTAGGTCGCTCGGCCGAGCATCGATCCGTGGCCGATCGGACGTGCGGCTGATGATGGCGTCCTTCGGGGGACGCTCTGATGCAGCGCATGACGACGAACCACCTCCGCGCACCTCGCATGCTCGCAATGGCCGCGCTGTCGCTCCTGCCGACCAGCGCCTGTCTGCACGAGGTTGACGAGGGGAGCGACTTCTTCGAGCCCGAGGACGACCGCAGCAACGAGGCGTTGCAGGGGCTGTACGACTGCACCGAGCACGTCGACGACGGGTATCGGCAAGGCAACCGCTTCGACATCAGCGTGGTCACCGTCGATGGGCGTCCAGCCGAGGTCGACACCGCCAACGCGTACATCGCGATGCAAGACGCGGCGCGCCGCGACGGCGTGTCGTTGCGCATCGTCAGCGGCTTCCGCACCAACGCGCAGCAGCAGTACTTCTATGGCTGCTACGTCAACTGCAACTGCAACTCGTGCAACATCGCCGCGCGCCCCGGCCACTCCAACCACCAAAGCGGCCACGCGCTCGACCTGAACAGCAGTGACAGCGGCGTGTCGACGTGGCTCAGCCGCAACGCCGCGAGCTTCGGCTTCTCGCGCACGGTGCCATCGGAGCCCTGGCACTGGGAGTGGTGGGGTGAGGACGAGGACTACGACGGCCCCTGCGGCGACCAGGTGTCTGGTGGTGGCGGTGGCGGTGGCGGTGGCGGTGGCGGTGGCGGCGACCCGGACCCGGCCGAGTGCGGCGCGCTCCCCGCCAGCGGCGGCGTCATCGACGACGGCGACGCATGCTTCGTTGCCGGCGGTCCGGCGCAGTACCTGCGGGCCGTCGAGGGCAGCGGTCACGACGGCGATCTGCTTTGGACCGGCACCACCAACCACGCCGCCGCCGTCAACTTCGCCGAGTGGCACATCCACGTGCCCGCCGGCCGCTACCTGGTGGAGGCGTACGTCGACGCCGACGTCGCCACCGCGCGCCAGGCCACCTACGCGGTGCACCACGCCGGCAGGGTCGATCGCGTCGTGGTGGCGCAGACCTCGAGCGGCTGGAAGAACCTCGGGCCCTTCACCTTCGCCGACAGCGGCACGCAGAAGATCCGGGTCGACGACAACACCGGCGAAGCAGGCAGCCTCGGACGCCACCTGGCGCTCGACGCCGTGCGCGTGACGCCCCAAGAGTGCCCGCGGCTCGAGGTCTCGACCAGCGGCGCGCCGCTCAACGTGCGGCCTGCGGCCAACACCAGCCGCGCGGCCATCGGCTCGCTCCCCGACGGCAGCGTCGTCGATCGACGCGCCAGCGCGGACGGGCAAGCGGTGAGTGGCACCACCGAGTGGCACCAGATCCAAACGCCTAGCCTCGTGGGCTGGGTGTCGGGGGCCTACGTCTCGTGCGTGCAGTAGGCGCAGCGTCGACGGTGCCGTCGGCCGTTCTGCGCACCGCTCACGCAAAGCGCTGCGCGTAGCGCGCCAGCGCCGCGATCTGCTCTTGGCCGCCGGCGTGTGCGCGCGCGAAGCGGTAGTCGGAGCGGCCGCCTTCGAAGCCCTCGACGTCGGCGAGGTCGAGGCGCTCGTCGAAGGTCGCGGCGATGAGCCAGTGCCCGCCCTGCGGATCCGGCTCGAGCAGCCCACCGATGCGCGCTTGCTCCTCGGCGAACACCAGCAGGTTGCGCCGCGTGCGGTTATCGGGACGGGCGTCGACGCGCACGAGGAACAGGCCCGGCGACACGAGCTCACCGTCGCGCCGGGCCTGCGCGCGCGCCCGTTGCTCGGCGATGCGTGCCGCCGCTGCCAGCCCATCGAGCTCGTCGTCGAGCGCCGGGTCGCTGTCGCCCGCGGCGATGGCGTGCGTCACGCGCGTGAGCAGCGCGTGCTCGCGCTGCTGCTTGTATGCGACGCTGGCCTCGTCGAGCGCGTTGGCGAAGCGCGCGCCGCGCTCGGTCAGCGTGTGGCCGCGCCCCGGGCTGTCGACGGCGCGCGCGTCCTCGTCGGCGGCGGGCCACGGCTCGACGCCGCCCCGGAGCCACTTGGCGGAGGCCAACATGCCGTCGAAGTCGGCGTGCGCCAGAATGACGTCGACGCGGCCGGCGGCGGCCACGCGCTCCGGCGTTACCATCTCCGGTGAGCCGTGCGCGATCTTGTTGGGCACGAGAATGAAGCGCGGATCCTCGCGGTACGCGGCCCATCCCTCTTTGTGCTCGTGGTGATCAATCCACGCCGCCAGGCGATCGCCGAGCGCGTCGATCACCTTCTTGGTCTTGCTCTTCCATTGGCCGCCGGCGGCGAACGCAACGTCGAGCACCACCACACGCCCGCCGGGCGCGGCCGGCAGGTGACGCGGGTGCGCGACCCACAGCAGGTCTGGCGGCGCCGCCATCAGAGCGTGCCGGCGAGCGGCAGCATGGCCGCGCCGCGGGGCACGCTCGGCCACGCGGTGTCGGCGGGGTGCAAAAAGCAGAGGGCGAAGGACGCTGCCGGAGGTGCGTCGTCGTCGTGTGCCTGCCCGCGACGCGCCGCGAACGCCGCGTGGGTGGCGAGCAGCTCCGCGCCGACGCGCAGCTCGAGCGCGCTGCCGCCGATCATGGCGGCGAGCCGCGCGGCGGTGGCCTCGTCGTCGATGACCCAGAGCTCGAAGGTTGCGTCGCGGTCGGTCCACGCGGCGTCGGCCTCGCGATCTGCGGCGTTGTCGAGGGCGCGTCGCGCGCGCGCGTCGCAGGTGAACGACGCCACCACCGGCTCCACCGCCAGCAGCGTCTGGTCGAGCCACTCCTCGAGCGCGGTGTCGTGCGGGGGATCGGTGCCGGCGAAGGCGCTCGCGGGCAACGCGCAAAAGAGCCCCAGCGCCTCGCCAGTCGCGTCGCTGCGTTTGATCAACGTCAGCGCGGGATCGCGATCGCGCGCCACGATGCCAGCGCGCCGCCAGTCGGCCACGCGGAAGCGCGCGCGCCGCGCCGCGCCGTGGGCGCCGTCGCCCGGTGCCACGCGAGCGTCGAGCAGGCGCGCGGCGTGGCGCGGATCGTCCTGCTGCGATCCAAGGGCGCGCCGCAGGTCGATACGGGAGGCCAGAAAGCGGAGGGCCCGGAAGGGGCGCGGCGAGACCATGGGACTCTCTACTACGGCTGGGTCCTCCCGAGCGCGGATGCGGCGCTGTAGGTGTCGCTCGCCCGCGGCGCAAACCGGCGAGCAGCGCTAACTGCCCGATTGTGCACGCTCCTGGTGGTGCGCCTGCGTGCTGACCGCTCCCACCGCCACGCACGCTGGCACCGCCTCTCCCATCGACGCGAGCGCCGAGGCGTGCGTGACGTCGAGCGCGCTGTGATGGCGGGCACACGACAGCCACGAGGTCACCATGTCTGCACCGCATCATCCGCTCACGAAGCTCGCCAGCGCGACCGCGCTCGCAGGCGTCGCGGTGCTCACACTGAACGCGTGCGGGCAAGCGGTGGAACCCGAGGGCCCCGAGGTCGAAGGCGCGCCCGACGACGCGGCCGTCATCGTCGGTGGCATCGATTGGCAGGAGGCGGCCACGCTCCCGGAAGGCTCGGCAGAGCGCGCAGTCAGCCGGGCAGTGGCGTACCTGTCGATCCCGGCCCAGAGCTCGCGCTGCACCGGCTTCCTGATCGCCCCTGACGTGGTGATGACGAACCACCACTGCATCCCGAGCGCCGAGGCGGCGGCAGGCGTGCGGGCGCTCTTTCAGTACGAGCAGGGTGGCCCCGCCAACGATCCCGGCACCGACTGCTCGGAATTCCTCGGCAACGACGCCACGCTCGACTTCGCGCTGCTGCGCTGCCCCTCGCGCCCGGGCGATGCCCTCGGCGTGCTCGCGCTGGAGGCCGCCAACCCGTCGAGGAGCGCGGGCATCTACGTCATCCACCAAAACTGCGACTACTACAGCGCGCCCGAGTGCGCTCCCACCAAGAAGTACTCGCCAGGTCAGGTCACGTCGACGATGAGCGAGATCGGTCACGACGCCGACACGCTCGGCGGCAGCTCGGGCAGCCCGCTGTTCTCGCGCGTGACCCACACGGTCATCGGCCTGCATCACGTGGGGCTCGGCAACAACGGCAGCGGCCGCGGCAGCGAGAACCGCGCGGTGCCCATGAGCGCCATCCTGCCGGTCATCACGGCGCGCTACCCCGGCATCACGCTGGGCGCGCGCGCCCCCGCGGATCAAGGCACGCCCGCGCCCGTGGTCGCCGACGGCTACGAGCCGAACGATCTGCTCGCCGACGCCACCGCCGTGCAGCTGCCCTTCGCGTCGGTGGACGCGCGCATCGACGCCACCGACACCGACCACTTTCGTTTCACCGCGCCGGGCGCGCGCACCGTGCGCCTGGCGTTCTCGCACCGCGCGGGCGACCTCGACCTCTACCTGCTCGACGAGGGGGGCGCGGTGTTGGCGCGCAGCATTGGCACCACCGACCTCGAGGAGATCAGCCTCGAAGCCACGGGCACCGTCGTGATCCGCGTCATCGGCTACCGGGGCGCCCAGGGTACCTACGCCCTCGACGTGCGCTGAGGGTCTCGACGAAGAGCCATGAGTTCGGGCGCTTAGCGAGCCGTCGTTGCTCGACGACGCCAGGCTCGGGTGATCGCCCGAGTGGCTTCGCCGCGGTGCGCATTTTCGCGCCCACGCCAGCGCCCTACGATGAGTGCGAGTGCTCCTGTCGCCGCTCGCCTTGCTCCTCGTCCTCGACGCCGCCACGGCCGCCCCGGAGCGCGCCCGCATCCCCGACGCGGTGCGCCTCGCAGAGGTCCTGCCGCTCACTGCGGCCGGCGAGGTCGCGCTGCTCCCCGAGCACGATCGCCAACCGTTCAACGCCGTCATCGTCACGCGCGCGAGCGAGAGCTGCGGCGAGGTCGCTCGCAGCATGCTCGACATCGAGAGCTACCCCTCGCGCTTCAACGTCCGTCGGGCGCGGATCCTCGAGAAGAGCGACGCGGGCATCAGCTACGAGCTCGAGCTCAACGTCGTGTTCGCGCCGCGCGTCCCAGGCCACGTGCGCAGGGCGGCGGTCGACCGTGTCATCTACGACGACCTCGAGACCGGCGCACAGTTCATCTACACCCTGCGCGACGTGAACCACGGCTGCGCCGTCAGCTACAGCTTGCTCGAGACCCCGGGCAAGGCGAGCGGCTGGGTGGCGGTGGTGCGCGCCCTCGAGGCCAGCGCCGTGGACGCCGCCAACATTGCCGCCGGGCTCTCATCGGTGCGCGGCTTCGCAAAGCCCGAGCGCTCGCGCGCGCCGGCGCTGACGCCAGCGGATGATCGCACCTTCGCGGACCTCGCGCGCCACGGCACGGCGCTGCGTGTGGTGCGCGAGCAGGGCCGCTTCCCCGTCATGGTCGCCCGACGCGTGGTCGCATTGCCCGTCGCGCAGGTGCGCGCCGCCATCGAGGATCGCGCGCGCTACTCCGATAGGGTCGAGGTCATCCGCAACGCCAAGGTCCAGGGCGCCACTGTCGCGTATGACATCGCTGCCTTTGGCGGGCGGGTGGCGTGGAGCACCACCACGGCCTCCTCGCACGATCCGCAGAGCGAGACGCTCGTCGTCACCGAGCGCGTCACCGGCGGTGACGTGCCCGCCAACGCCGGACAGTGGACCTGGAAGGTGCGCCCGGTCGCCGGCGGCACCGACGTCGAGCTCGCGTGGAACCTCGATATCACCGCGGGCAGCGCCGTCTTGAGCGCGCTGGCGGCTACCGACCAGGCCGCGCGCGAGTCGCTGGCCATCCACATGGCGCTCTCGCTCATGGGCCGCGTGGTCGGCGGCCGGCCCCTCGGCACCGCCACCCTCGCATCGCTCAAGTGAGCGCTACTCCACGGTGAGGCGGGCGGCGTCGCGCACGTCTTGCGCGAGCTTCTTGGGCTTCCCTACCAGCGTCACCTGAGCGCTGCGCTCGGCGCGCACCGTCACGACCTCGCCACGGGCACGCACGCGCCCCGCCTCGCTCACCGTGAGATCCAGCGCCTTGGCCGCGATCGCGGTCGTGTCGGCGCGGGAGGTGTGACGCACCTCGAGCCTGAGCGCGTCGAGCCGGCCGGGCGCCGCCTGCAGTTGCGCGCCCCGCGCCAGCGTCACGGCCAGCGCGGGCCCCTCGACGCGCACGCGCACCACCGGGCGCGATGCGCGCGCGCGCGCCGGCGCGAGCACGATCAACGTGCCCGCGCTCGGGCCGCGCACCTCGACGTCGGCGCCGATCACTTCGGGCGCGCGCGCCGCACCCACGCTCAGCTCGACGCGCACGTCGCCCTCCACGGTGAGCGCAATGATCGACGGCGACCCGTCGGGCGCAGCCGCGAGCGCCAGGGCGAGCATGAGCGGGCTCATGCGTAGCTCGCCAGCCCCGGGATGCGCGACGCGCGCAGCTCGGCGGCGAACAAGCGGCGCACCAACGTCGAGAGCTCGTCGGCGCTCTCTGCGCGCGGCGGGGAGTCGGTGCGCGCCAGACCGCGCTTCATCTCGCGCGCGCTCTGGTAGCGGTCGGCCGGGTCGAGCGCCGTCGCAATCTCGATCACCATGCGCAGATCCTCGGGTACCGACGTGGGCAGCGGGCGCCGCTGGTTGCGCTGGTGGGCCTTGAGGAGCGCGGCGTCGCTCTTCTTCGCGCTCCACTTGCCGCCGCTGAGATCGAACGCGGGCAAGCCGGTGACCAGCTCCTGCAACAAGAGCCCCGCGGCGTACACGTCGCTGCGATGGTCGAGGGGCTGCAGCAGCGCTTGCTCGGGGCTCAAGTAGCCCGGCGTGCCCACCACGACGTCCGCGGGCTCCTGCTTGCTCGCCAAGGACGAGCCGAAGTCGCCCACGCGCACCTGCCCGTCGTAGCGCACGAAGATGTTCTTCGGCGTGAGATCGCGGTGGACGAGGCCGAGCTCGCGGCCGGTGCCGTCGGTGAGGCGGTACGCGAAGTCGATGCCGTCGAGCACCTCGCCCACCACCCACGTGGCGATGCTCGGCTCGATGGCGATGCGCGCCGCCGTGGCGCGCGAGAGCACGGCGCCGAGATCGGGGCCGTCGACGTACTCGAGCACGCCGTAGTCAGCGCCGTTCTGCGTCCCCTTCGCGATGCCGCGGATGAGGTTCTTGTGCGTGCACAACAGCGCCAGCTGCAGCTCGCGGTAGAAGCCTGCGTGCTTCTCGGGATCGAACTCGAGGTCCGGCCGGATGCGCTTGATGATCACGACCTCACCGGAGCTCGTGTCGCGCGCCCGATAGATCTCGGCCACGCCGCCGGTGGCGAAGTGGTCGATGAGCTCCCAGGTGCCGATGCGGGTGGACATTGGCGGCGCGCGGCCGACCTCAGAATGGCACAGCCGCGGGCAATCGGGCACGCAGCTCGAGCGAGAGCGTGCCGCCGTCGAGCGCGACACGCGCGACGACCGGCACATGGTCCGCCAGGCCGAGCTCGCGCGGCAGCAGGCCGGGCAGCGCGCGCGCCGCCGCCGCCAGATCCCCGGCCACGAGGGGGCGGGCGGCCGAGGGGCACGGCGTGTGTGGGTCGATGCGCGAGACGGGTGCGCCCGCGCCATAGCCGACGGCGAGGAGGCGCTCGTCGGCCACCACCTGCACGCGGCGTCCGGTCTCGGTGGTGAGGCTGCGACGCGCGCCCGCACGCTCGTCCCGCGTCGACGAGGGCAGCAGGGCGCGCAGCTCGTCAATCGAGCCGGAGCTGCGCGGCACGCCGGCCACCACGAGCGCGGCGTGCGGCAGCGGGTCGTCGTCGCTGGCGGGCTCATCGCCGCGCGGGTAGAGCGCCACCACCATGGCGCCGTCGAAGGCGTCGTCGAGCGAGGCGGGCCCAAGCGGCGGCACTGCCAGCACGAGGAGCGCGCCGTCGTCGAGCGCGCACACCCAGGTCGGCGCGGGCGCCGTGAGTGCGGCCACCACCTCGGGGGCCGCGTGTGGTGCTGTGGCGCGCACCACCAGCTCACCCGCGGCGGATCCCTCGACGCGCAGCTCCACGGTGCCGAGGGGCAGCAGCTCGTCGGCCACGCGTACGCGCAGCGCGTCGTCTCGCGGCGCGCTCACCACCACCGGGTGCGCGGCCGTGGCCATGACCTCGAGGATCGCCGCCAGCTCCGTGGTGCGTTCAGCAGCGACGCCGGGGGCCAACAGCACGCGTCCATGATCAGGGCGCACCAGGGTGCTCGAGCCATCGCCGCCGATGGCACGTACCTCGCCGAGCACCGGTGTGCCCGTCAGGGCCGCGCCGAGCGCCACCGCGGCGTCCCCGCCCGTGCCGACGACAACGACCAGCTCACCCCGGGGCAGCACGCTGGCCGCCCACGGCGCCCCCGCGGCGAACAGCGACGCGCCGGGCGGCACCGGCACACCGGCGCGCGTCGCCCACGCGAGCGCCGCGGCCGCGTCGGCCCCCGCGAGCACGGCGCGCGCCCCTGGCGCCTCGATGAGCGGCTTCGCCTGCTCGGTGCAACCGAGCGCAAGCGCGAGCACGCAGAGGGCGCGATGGCGAGCCACGGGGGCACCATACTGCGACGCGCGCGTTTGCTCAGCGCCAGATCGCCACCTCGAAGCGGCCGCCGGCATCCGCGGCGGCGCGGTACATGCCCTCGGTCGAGAACACGAAGGCGATGCGCCCGTTGGCGTCGAGCGCGATCAGGCCGCCGTCACCGGGCTTGAGCGGCGCGAGCGCGCCCTTCCCCGCCGCCTCCACGTCCTCGTGCAAGAGCGCCATACGCGACGACACGGTGCGGGCCACGCCGTGGCGGATGAACTCCTCGCCAGTGCCGGTGCAGGAGATGGCCGCAGTGGCATCGTTGGCGTAGGTGCCCGCGCCGACGACCGGGGAGTCGCCCACCCGCCCCCAACGCTTGTTGGTCAAGCCGCCCGTCGAGGTGGCGGCGGCCAGGTGCCCCCGCCGATCGAGCGCCACCACGCCGATGGTGCCCTTGACGCCGGCGTCGGCCGGCTCGGTTGGGCCCGCGTCGACGACGGCGGCCTCCTTGGTCTGCGCGTCGCGCCACTGCTCACGGCGCCGGTCCGTGTCGAACCACGTGTTGTCAACGAGCTCCACCCCCATGTCGCGGCCGAAGCGGTCGGCGCCGTCGCCGGCGAGCAGCACGTGCTTGGTCTTGTCCATCACCAGGCGCGCCAGCGAGATCGGGTGGCGCACGGTCTTCACGCCCGCCACGGCGCCGCACGCCAAGGTGCTGCCGTCCATGATCGATGCGTCGAGCTCGTGGGTGCCGTCGTGCGTGAACACCGCGCCCTTGCCAGCGTTGAAGAGCGGCTCGTCCTCGAGCTGGCGCGCCACCTCCTCCACCACGTCGACGGCGGCCTTGCCGGCGCTGAGCCCATCGCGGCCCAGGGCGAGCGCGCGGCGCAGCGCTTCCTCGTAGGCGGCCACCTGTGCCGGATCCATGGTGCGCGGGATGGTGCCGGCCCCGCCGTGGATGGCGATGGCCCACTCGGCGCGCGCGCGCGGTGCTTCGGCGCTGCGCGCACAGGCCACCAGGGACGCGAGGGCGATCGACGACGCGACGACGCGGACGTGCATGCGCGGGGACTCTACCCGAATGGCGTGGTCCCGCTCACAACCCCTGCAGCGCGCGCAGCGCGGAGGCGTGCGCCAGCTCCCAGGTCTTGTCGTCGAGAGCGAGATGCCGCCGCGCCTCGGCTTCGGCCCGTGCATCGCCTACCTCGAAGCGCGCGGCGGCGTCGGGCGGATCGAGCGCGTGACCCGCCTCGGCTGCCACGCGCTCGGCCAGCGACAAGAGCTCGATCATGGGGTGCGCGAAGCCGTCGATCATTGGGTGGTGATGGCGCGACACCACCAGCCGCACCTCGGCGCCGAGCTGCCACGCCGCCGCCACCACGCCCGACGCCGCTTCGTGCACCTCGCCGAGCCCCACGGCGAGCGCGTCGCGCGAGGGCTTGCCGAAGAGCGCGGGCTTCTCGGCCACCGCGATGATGCCCACGGCCACGCCGACGTCGTGCAAGAGGCCGCACAAGAACGCGTGGTCAGCGTCGAGCGAGGTGTAGCGGCAGAGCGCTCGGGCAGCGTGTGCCACCGCCACGCTGTGGGTGCGCAGGCGGGCCATCACCGCGTCGTAGCCGGGCGCACGAAAGATGCGCGCGTGCAGCGCCGCCTCGAGCACCACGTCGTACACGCCGCGCGCGCCCAAGCGCACCACCGCCTCGCGCAGGGTGCGCGCACCGCCGCCATAGAGGGGTGATTGCGCCACCTTGAGCGCCATGGCGGCCAAGAGCGCGTCGCGCTCGAGCAGGGAGCACACCTTGGCGGTGTCGAGCTCGGGGGCGCGCGCTGCCGCCATCACCTCCGCGGCCACGGGCGGCAAGAGCGGCGGAGCGTAGCCCGGCGACGCGAACAGCTCGTTCAGGCGCGCCACTAGGGCCTGCCCGTCGACCATGTCGAGCT
>JADZDP010000147.1 GCA_020850995.1 Deltaproteobacteria bacterium | reverse complement strand
GGGCCGTGGCCGTCGCCACGGACCGAGGACGCGACGCCGCCAGCGACGATGGATCGCTCGCGAGGACGATTGAGTTGTCCGTTCGCGGGCCCTAAGGGCCCGCCATCAGCGCCGCGCGCGCCCGTAGAGCTCGGCGAAGGAGCGTAGGCGCTCGGCGGTGCCGGCGTTGAACGCCTCGTGACGTACGCGCCAGCCCCAGTTCCCTTCCGCGACGCCGGGGGTGTTCATGCGCGCGCCGGTGTCGAGGCACAGCACGTCTTGCATGGGCACGATGGCGGTGTGCGCCACCGACGCAAACGCGCTGCGAATGAAGTCCCACACGAAGTCGTGCCCGTCGATGCAGAGGTAGCGACGGATGTGATCGCGCACGTGCTCCGGCGCCGAGAGCCAGAAGCCGAGCGAGGTGTCGTTGTCGTGCGTGCCCGTGTACACCACGCCGTTCGGTACGTGGTTGTGCGGCAGGTACGCGCCCTCGGCCCCCTCCTCCCACGCGAACTGCAGCACCTTCATGCCCGGCAACCCGGCCTCCTCGCGCAACGCGATCACGTCGGGGGTGATGACGCCGAGATCCTCGAGGATCACCGGCAACGGCCCCAGCGCGGCCTCGAGGTCGCGGAACACGGCCATGCCCGGGCCTTTGACCCACTGGCCGCCACGGGCATCGGTGGCGCCGAAGGGCACCGCCCAGTAGGCGGCGAAGGCGCGGAAGTGGTCGATGCGCACCACGTCGCACAACGAGAGCACGCGGCGCAGGCGCTCGACCCACCACGCGTGGCCCTCGCCCTTCATGCGCTTCCAGTCGTAGAGCGGGTTGCCCCAGAGCTGCCCGAGCTCGGTGAACGCGTCGGGCGGCACGCCAGCCACGCCGAGCGGCGTGCCGTCGGGCTTGAGCAAGAACTGCGCGCGGTTCGACCACACGTCGGCGGAGTCGAGGTCGACGTAGAAGGGCACATCGCCGATGACACGGACGCCCCGCTCCTTGCAGTAGGCGTGCAGCGCGCGCCACTGCTCGTCGAACAGGAGCTGCTCGGCCACCACCACGTCGATCTCGGCCGCGAAGCGTCGGCGCGCATCGGCGATGGCTGCCGCCTCGTGCTCACGCACGCCCGCGTCCCAGTCGAGCCAGCGCTTGCCGCCGTGCGCGTCCTTCAGGGCGGTGAACAGCGCGAGATCCTCGACCCAGCGGTTCGCGTTTTTGTAGGCCTCGAGCGCGTCGCGCTTGTGACCGCGAGCGAAGCGCGCGGCAGCGCGGCGCACCAGCGCGTGTTTCCAGGGCACCACGCGCGCGAGCTCGACGCGATCGAGCGAGAACGCCTCGCCGCCGCCGGCGCTGTCGATGTCGGCACGCTCGAGCAGGCCGCGCACCACCAGATCGTCGAGGTCCATGAGCATCGACGAGCCGCCGAACGCCGAGGTGGACGCGTACGGCGAGCCGCCGGGCCCTGGGGGCACCAGGGGCAACACCTGCCAGCAGCCGATGCGCGCCTCGTGCAACCAGTCGACGAACGCACGTGCGCCGCTGCCGAGATCGCCCACGCCGTAGCGCCCCGGGAGCGACGTTGGGTGCAGGAGGACTCCCGCAGCGCGCGGGAACGTCGACGGATGAGGCTGCGCCATGGCTACCGCTTCTCAGAACGGCCGCTTCCGTTCAAGGTGGTCCGTGCTATCGGGCCCCATGCTCGCGTGCTTGGACCAACGCCGGCCTTCACTCCGCAGGTGGCGCTTCGTTGTACCGCTGCTCGCGCTCCTCAGCCTGGCCGGCCTCGGCGCGTGCCGAACCGAGATCCCCGTCGAGGTGTTCGTCGACGGCTTCGAGCCGGAGAACGTGCGCTTCGAGGTGGAGACGCTCGGCGACCGGAGCCAGGATGAGCTGCGCGAGCTATCGCGGCGCGGCGACGTCGACGGGCTCTTGCTGCTGCCGCCGAACGCCTGCGGCGGTCCCTGCCGCGCCGCCATCGTGTCGATCTTCGTGCACAACCACGCCGGTGCCGAGGCGCCGCCCGTGGTGCGCCTCAAGGTCCCGGCGGGCAAGGCGGCGCGCTCGCCCATCGCGTTTCGCGGCGACGAGATCTCGCAAGGGCGCGTCGGCCGCATCCGCTGGATCGTCGAGCTGTGGCCCGAGGAGCGCTCGCTCATCGCCACGGTGTCGGCATCGGTGAAGCTGGTGGTGACGCCACCTGCGGCGGCCGGCACGGCGCCGAGCGATCTGCCGATGCCCACCGAGGGGCCGCCCGGCGAACGGAGCCCCTCGCCATGAGCAGCCCGGGTTTGGTCCGCACCATCCGCATCCGTTCGCACCGCAAGACCGGCGGGCTCGGCATCCTCACGACCGCGCTCGGCGACGCCGGCGCGTCCATCGGCGAGATCCACACGGTCCGCATCGGCCACAACTACACGTTGCGTGACTTCAACCTGCTGCTCGACAACGACGAGCACTTGCGCCAGGTGCTCGAGAGCATCAGCGTCTTGCGCGACAGCGAGCTGGTCGAGGTGCGGGAGACCACGCGCGACGTCCACCTGGGCGGCAAGGTGCGCACCGCGTCGCGCGTGGACCTGTCGGGCCTGGCGGTGTTGGCCGCCGCCACGCAACCGGGCGTGCGCGAGATCGTGCAGGCCATCGAGGACGAGCCGCGCCAGGCCGAGGTGTTCACCACCGTGCAGCGCACCGTCGCCATCGTCACCGACGGCAGCGGCCTGGTGGGCGTGGGCAAGGTGCACCCGCGCGCCATGTTGCCAGTGCTCGAGGGCATGAGCGCGGTGCTGGCGCAGTTCGCTGGCCTGTCGTCGATGCGCTTGGCTCTCGACGTCGACAGCGAGGACGAGCTCATCCACACGGTCGCCGCGCTGGCGCCCTCGTGCGGCGCCATCTTGATCGACTCCGTTGCTGCGCCGCGCGGGCCGCGCGCCGCCGCCAAGCTCGCCGACCGGCTGAAGGTGCCCGTGTACCACGACGACGCCGACAGCCCGGCCATCGTGGGCCTCGCCGCCGTCATCAACGCATGCAGACGCGCGCACCTCGACCCCGCGAGCATCAACATCGGCCAGATCGGCCTCGGCACCGCGGGCGGCGCCATCGCGCGCCTGGTGATGCGGCATAGCGGGCGCGCCGTCCTTGGTGACGACGTGCATCCTGCGGCGGTGTCACGCCACGTCTCCGCCGGCGGTGAGGCCGCGTCGCTCGACGACATCATGGCCAAGTGTGACGTGGTGGTGGCCAACACCGGTCACGCCGGTGTCATCGCGCCTTCGAAGGTGCGTGAGGGACAGGTGATCATCGCGCTGTCGGAGCCGCGCCCCGAGATCGAGCCCTACGACGCGCAGCTGGCGGGCGCCGCCTTCGCTGCCGACGGCAAGGCCATCTCCACCGTCGCCGCGGTGCCGGGCGTGCTGCTCGGCGCGCTCGCGGTCAAGGCCGCGCACATCTCCGATCAGATGCGCCTGGCCGCTGCCGTCACCTTGGCGGCCTGCGCGCCCGACGGCGACTTGGTGCCCACGCCGCTCGATCCCGGAGTGCACGCAGCCGTCGCCGCGGCGGTGGCGCGCGCTGCCCTCGCCGAGGGGGTGGCGCAGGCCAGAGTGGCACCCGAGCAACTCGACGCCACGATCTTCGAGGAAGCGATCCGCGACCTGCGGCCGCTGCCGCTCGGATAACGCGGTCGCCGCGCTGCTGGCGCACAGCGGAACTGTCAGCCCGGCGGCGGCGCTGCCAGCCTGCCCTTGGCTTTGCCTGCGAGCTCGTCGAGCCGCAGCCTGGCATCGAGCGCGCCGTTCTCGCGCACGAGCTGCTCGAGGGCCGCGCGCTCGCCCACCGGGTCGCCGCTTTTGCCACGGATGTCGGCCAACAACATGAGGTAGCGCAGCCGGCGCGGCCCGTACGCGAGCTCCACCGCTCGCTCGCCCACGGGGCGCGCCTCTTGGTAGCGCTCGAGCTTGAACAGCGTCGACGCCAAGCGCGCATGGGCCTCGTAATCGTCAGGGAGCTGCGCGATGCGCTCGCGAAAGAGCGCCACCGCCTCGTCGCCGCGCCCGAGCGCCAGGTAGCTGTTCATGCGGGCGTAGTCGTGCACGCGCGCCGCCCGCGGATCGCGCGCGCGCGCGTCGTCTTCCAAGAGGCGCAGGCGCTGCTGATGCAACACGCGCGCCTCCTCGACGCGACCGAGCTCGTCATAGCGCTCGGCGAGGTTGATCAGGATGTCGGCGCGATCGTCGACGGCGGCCCCCGGCGCTGGTGTCTGCACGAGCGTCTCGAGCGTCGTCTGCGCCAGCACCTGCGCCGCAGCGCGCGCCGGGTCGTCCTTGGCGAGCTCAGCGGCGCACAGGAGCAGATAGCTCGCCGTGTCGCCAGCGACGGCGGAGCCGGCCACCACCGCCAGCGCCGACGAGGCGGCGCGCACGCACGCACCAGGGTCCTTGGCCTCGCGCCACGCGCGATAGGCGGCGGTGGCGGCCTCGGTGCGACGGGGGCCGTCGCTGGCGGCGGCCTCGTCGAAGCGCGCGGCGGCGGCGCGCGGGTCGCCGTCTTGCAGCGCGCGGTAGCCGGCCGCCAGCGCCACGTCGGCGGGGGCGCTCGAGGTGCGCAGCGCCAGCGCGCGATCGAGGAAGGCCGTGGTCTCGGGCAGCGACATCGAGCCCGCGTGCACCGCGAGGATGGCGCCCGAGGTGGGGTCGATGACGAAGAAGGTCGGCCAGCTGCGCACCGGATAGCGCGTCACGAAGGCCGCGTTCTGCGGGCGATCGGTGTCGACCTCGGCGAAGGTGAAGCGGTCGTGGTAGCGCGCCAGCGACGGGTCGTGCAGCACGTCTCTGCGCATGGACCAGCAGGTGTGGCACCAGGGCGCCCACGCGTCGACGAACACCAAGGTGCCGCTCGCCGACGCGCGCCGCGCGGCCTCGTCCCAGTCGTCGACGATGAAGGCCGGCCCGTGAGCCGTCGGTAGCGGCAGCGGAGACGGCGGCGGTGGCTCGCGGGTGCACGCCGGCAGCGCCAGCGCGAGCAGCGCGGCGACGACGCGCGCGCTCACTTCGTCGCCGGCGGTGGCGCGCCTTGGTCCTGCGGCGGCGCCGCCCCGTCCGCTGCCATGGCGGTCGCCAGACGGCCCTCGCCGCGCAGGCCTGCCCTCATCTCTTCGAGGCCCTTTTCAACCTGCGGACGCTGCGCCGAGTCCGGCGCCAGCTTCAGGTACAGCTCCCACGCACCCTTGCCGCGCTCGAGCCTCTCGCGCGGCATGCCGGGCGACTCCAGCACCGTGGCGCCGAGGAGGAAGAGCGCGTCGAGCACCTCGGCTTGGTCCTTGCCCTGCTCTGGGTGACGCAACACGTACTCGAGCTCCTCGATGGTGCGATCACGGTTCTGCAAGAAGAAGAAGCAGCGCGCCAACAGGTTGCGCGCTCCCGGGAAGATGGGGTCCTGGTCGAGGATGCGCGAGAGCATGGTGGCGGCCTCGATGAAGCGCCGCTCGGCGAAGTAGAGCTCGGCTTTGGCCATGTCCCGCGGCAGCCCCGTGATCTTCATGCCCGCGTGGCCGGACTGCTGCGCCTCGGTCATCAGCTTGCTGATCGACTGCAGCTGCTCCTTGCGTTGATCGGCCGACAAGGCGGGGTAGGCCTGCTCGGCGCGCGCAGGCAGCTGCGCCGGGGCGAGCTTGCCGTCGAGAAACTCGTCGAGCAGCTCGAGCTTGACCTCGAGGTCGGCGTTGCTGGTGGCCGATCCCCAGGGCGCAGCCCCAGGCGCGCGCCCTGGGTCGGCGGCGCGTCCGGCGACGGGCTGCTCGAGGCAGGCCGAGACCAGCAGCGCGCCGAGCAACGTGGAGGTGAGCGCGCGGAGGTGTGTCTGCATGCGTGGCGTGAACACGAGCATCACCTGCGCATAGCAGCTTCCGCGCGCCGCTTCAGCGCCGGCCCTTGCGAGGACGCGTCGGGCCTGCTATGCTGAAACTGATAATCAGTATCATAACCCGTGACACCCGTGATCACCCTCGAGACCCTGCCTGTACGCACCCGCGCCACTGTCGGCGCGCCGTCGCGGACCTCACCGGTGATCACGCGCCTGCTCGAGCTTGGGCTGACGCCGGGCACCGCCATCGAGGTGGTGCGGCGGGCGCCCTTCGGCGACCCCATCGAGGTCGCGCTGCGCGGCACGCGGCTGTGCCTGCGGCGCGCCGACGCGGCGGCCTTCGGCGTCGTGCTGCTCGAGGGAGACGGCGGGCATACGTGAGCGGCCCGGTGGCCCTCCTGCTTGGCAACCCCAACAGCGGCAAGACCTCGCTGTTCAACGGCCTCACCGGTCTGTCCGCCAAGGTCGGCAACTACCCCGGCATCACCGTCGAGCACCGTGAGGGGACCTGCGCGCTCGGCCACGACCTGCGCCTGCGGCTGCTCGACCTGCCGGGCACCTACAGCCTCGCGCCGCGCTCCGACGACGAGGCGGTGGCGGTACGCGGCGTGCTCGGCCTGCTGCCCGACACGCCAGCACCCGACCTGGTGCTGTGTGTCGTCGACGCCACCGCGCTCGAGCGCAACCTCTTCCTGGTGTCGCAGCTGCGCGAGCTGCCCTTGCCGCTCGTGGTGTGCGTCACCATGACCGACATCGTCGAGGCCGACGGGCGCAGCATCGACGTGGCGCTGCTCGAGAAGCGCCTGGGCGTGCCGGTGGTGGCGACCCCCGCGGTGCGCGGCGGCCTGCACGCGCTGCGCGAGCGCCTGCGCGCGCTGCTCGCGGAAACCAAGCCGCGCCGGCATGCGCTCAACCCGCCGGCGCTGCCCGGGCTCGACGGCTCCGCCATCGACGACGCCGGCCGCGCGCTCACGGCCGCGCTGGCAGGCCCGGGGCGCGGGTGGGCCGGCCACGAGCGCGCGCTCGGGCTTTTGGCCGCGTCGATGTGCGAGAGCGGCGGCCTCGACAAGCTCGGGCTCCCGCCGGAGCTCGCCGCGCGCGCGCAGCTGGCCGACGCAGCGCGTGCGGTGCGCGCCAGCACCGAGGCGCGCTACGCGCGCGTCGACCAGTGGGCGGCGGGCGTGCTCAGCGCCGTGGTGGGCGAGCCGCGGAGCGTGCGCCTGACCCGTCGCATCGACGCCGTCGCGCTCCACCCGGTGCTCGGCTCGCTCATTCTGGTGGGCGTCTTCCTGCTCTTGTTCCAGGCGCTGTTCACCTGGTCGACGCCGCTGGTGGACGGCATCGACGCCACCATGGGCTG
The DNA here is from genome assembly GCA_020850995.1 of Deltaproteobacteria bacterium. Lineage (GTDB taxonomy): Bacteria > Myxococcota > UBA727 > UBA727 > VGSZ01 > JACOUT01. The sequence goes on along the minus strand of JADZDP010000147.1, from coordinate 5,467 downwards.
GCTTGGGGCGCGCGTGGGCGCGTGGGTGCCGGCATCGCTGCCCTTGGTGCGCTCGTTGCTCGCCAACGGCGTCATCGCCGGCGTCGGCAACGTCATCGTGTTCGTGCCCCAGATCGCGGTGCTGTTCCTGTTCCTCACCATCCTCGAGGACACAGGCTACCTCGCGCGCGCTGCGTTCATCCTCGACCGGCTCATGGCCAGCGTCGGCCTGCATGGCCGCGCCTTCGTGCCGTTGCTGTCGGGCTTCGCGTGCGCCGTACCGGCCATCTTGGCCACGCGCACAATAGAGTCCACCAAGGACCGCATCGTCACCATCTTGGTGACGCCGCTGATCTCGTGCTCGGCGCGGCTGCCGGTGTACGCGCTCATGATCGCCACCGTGTTCTCGACCCAACCGCCGCTGTTCGGCGTGCTCGCGCCCGGCGCCGTGGTGATGGTGGCGATGTACGGCCTGTCGGTGACCTCGGCGTTGGTGGGCGCCGCCGTGCTCAAGCGCACCGTGCTCAAGTCGCCCACGCCGCCCCTGGTGCTCGAGCTGCCGCCCTATCGCATGCCGAAGCCCGGGCCGGTGCTCCGCGCCGTCGCGTCGCGCGTGCGCGTGTTCCTCACCGAGGCGGGCACGGTCATCCTCGCCATCACCGTGGTGTTGTGGGCGCTGTTCACCTTTCCGCGCGACGACGACATCGCGCAGACCGCCGAGGCCGCGCGCCGCGCCGCCGAGCTCACCACCGCGCCCGGCGACGAGCGCGACGACGCCATCGCGGCCATCGACGGGCGCGCCGCGCGCTTGCAGGTGGAGGCCAGCATCGCCGGGCGCCTGGGGCGCGCTATCGAGCCGGCGCTCGAGCCCTTGGGCTTCGACTGGAAGCTCGGCGTCGGCATCATCGCCAGCTTCGCCGCGCGCGAGGTGCTGGTGTCGACGCTGGGCCTGGTCTACGGCCTGGGCGACGCCACCGACGAGGACAGCACGTCCCTGCGCGAGGCCATGCGCGCCGATCGCCGCGCCGACGGCGCGCCCGTGTACACGCCGCTCACCGGCCTCTCGCTCCTGGTGTTCTTCGTGTTCGCCATGCAGTGCATGAGCACCATCGCCGCCGTCAAGCGCGAGACCGGCGGGTGGCGCTGGCCCCTGTTCCAGCTCGTCGCCATGAGCGTGCTGGCCTATGGCGCGTCGCTGCTGGTGTTCCAGCTCGGGCGCCTCTTGGGGTTCACATGAGCCTGCTCGACCTCGTCGTGGTGACCACCGTCGTGGGCGGCGCGCTCGGCTTCCTGCTGTGGCACCTGCGCGGCGCGCGCCGGGCACCGGCGTGTCACCCCTGGCGGCGACCCGCGGCCACCGACGTCGACGTGGTCATCGGTCCCGGGCTCGCGCGCGGGCTGCGCGCTGCGGAGGCGCGCCGGCCGCGGCGCGCGCGGCCTCAGAAGTAGATGTTGTACGAGAGGCGGGCGAGCGACGCGGGCAAGAACAAGTTGCCGATACCGCGCTGCGCGTCGGGCACGAGGAAGCCGACGATGGCGAGCTCGGCCTGCACGCTCATCTCGTCGCCGAAGATGTACTCGTAGCCCACGCCGGGGCGCAGCCCGATGAAGAAGGGCGTGTTGCCGAGGAACTCGTTGCCCGGGATCTCGGCGGTGCCGGCGGAGAACGCGATGAGCTGCAGGTACTGCAGATGCGCGGCCACGTAGGGACGGTGGCGCTCGTCGAGAAAGTTGTAGCGGAGGCCCGAGCTGATGGCGAGCGTCAGCACCGGATCGCCGGCAGCGTTGGCCGAGGTGGTGGTGGTGGAGGCGCCGATGGCTGCCTGGCTGTCGAGCCACAGGTTGTAGCCGATGGCGAAGAAGTAGCCGGCGCCGAGCGTGGGCTGGTCCCAGATGTTCCAGCCGTCATCGTCGAGGTCGGTGGCGGCGTGGCCGCCGTTGATCAGGTAGTCCCACGTCGACAAGCCGAGCCATCCGGCATTCGGCAATTGGATGCCCTGGTTGCGGAAGTATTGGGCGTGCGCGCCCTGGGAGGCGCACAGCGCCGTAACCACCACGAGCCCACCGACGAACGAACGCATGCCGAAGCTCCCTTGAAAGCCCACACCTGCGGCAGCAGAACCATGCCATGCCCCAGGGCTGTATCGGAAGCCGCACCGCGGAGGTGCTCGTCGTCGGCGGTGGCCACGCCGGCTGCGAGGCCGCGCTGGCGTGCGCCCGCCTCGGTAAAGACACGCTCTTGGTCACCGGCGCCATCGACCGCATCGCAGCCATGAGCTGCAACCCCGCCATCGGCGGCGTGGGCAAGGGCCACCTGGTGAAGGAGCTCGACGCGCTCGGCGGCGAGATGGCGCGGGTGGCCGACGATACCGGCATCCACTTCCGCACGCTCAACGAGTCCCGCGGCCCCGCCGTGCGCGCCACGCGCTGCCAGAGCGACCTCGAGCGCTACCGCGCCGCCATGGCCAGTGTGGTGCAGCACACACCCGGCGTGCGCGTGCGACAAGACGACGTGGTGGCGTTGCTCGTCGAGCACGAGCGCGTCGCCGGCGTGCGCACCGCGGGCGGCGAGGAGCTGCGCGCGCGACGTGTGATCCTCACGACCGGCACCTTTCTCGGTGGCACCTTGCACCGCGGGCCACACACCTGGCCGGGCGGGCGCGCCGGCGAGAGCCCCGCGGCGGGCCTGTCGGCGTCGCTCGCCGCCCACGGCGTGACGCTTGGGCGCCTCAAGACCGGCACCTGCCCGCGCCTCGACGTCCGCAGCGTCGATCTCGCGCGCCTGCCCGAGCAGCGCCCCGACACGCCGGCGCCGCGCTTCTCCGTCGAGAGCGGGCCGCCTCCCTTGGCGCAGGTGTCCTGCCGCCTGACGCGCACCACCACCGCCACCCACGAGGTCATCCGGCATGCCGTGCAGCGCGGCAGCGCGCCCTTGTTCAATGGGCAGATCGGCGGTCGCGGGCCCCGCTATTGCCCCTCCATCGAGGACAAGGTGGTGCGCTTCGCCGACAAGGACTCGCACCTGATCTTCCTCGAGCCCCACGGCCTCGACAGCCACGAGCTGTACCCGAACGGCCTGTCCACCTCGCTGCCCGAGGCCGTGCAGCTCGCCTTCCTGCGCACCATCCCGGGCCTCGAAGCCGTGGAGGTGACGCGCTGGGGCTACGCCGTCGAGTACGACTACGTGCTGCCCACGCAGCTCGACGCTTCGCTGGAGCTGCGCGCGCTGCCGGGCCTGTTCTGCGCGGGACAGATCAACGGCACCACCGGCTACGAGGAGGCAGCCGTGCAGGGCCTGCTGGCCGGCATCAACGCCGCGCGCTCGCTCGACGGCGCCGCTGCCGTGGTGCTCCGGCGCGACCAGGCCTACGCCGGCGTGCTCGTGGACGACCTGGTGCTGCGCGGCACCGACGAGCCCTACCGCATGTTCACCTCGCGCGCCGAGCACCGCTTGCTCTTGCGCGAAGACAACGTGAGCGCGCGCCTGGGTGAGCTGAGTGACGCCGTGGGGCTCGCCAGCGCCGCGCGCCGTGACCGTATGCGCGCGTTCGAGGACGCGGTGCGCGCACGCCTGGCGGCGCTGGCGGCCACGCGCGTGGAGCCCGCCCTCGCCAACCCGGTGCTCGAGCGCGCCGGTGGCGCGCCGCTGCGCGAGGCGAGCACCATGCTGCAGCTGGCGCGACGACCCGAGCTCGAGGTCGCGTGCTGGTGGGAGATCGAGGGCGCCAAGGGCGACGCGCGCGTCGACCAGCGCGTGCAGGTGGAGCTGCGGTACCAGGGCTACATCGAGCGCGCGCACAAAGACCTGGCACGCGATCGCGCCCTCGACGAGACGCCCGTGCCCGACGCGATGTGGTCAGCGCCGCCGCCGGGCTTGTCGCACGAGGTGAAGGAGAAGCTCGCGCGCCTGCGCCCGCGCACGCTCGGGCAGGCGAGCCGCATCTCGGGCGTGACGCCGGCCGCGCTCGGCCTGCTGGCGGTGGAGCTGCGCCGGCGCGGCGCGGTCGCGCCGTGAGCTTCGATCTCTTGCGCGTCGACACCATCGTCGCGCTCGCCACCGCGGAGGCGCCCGCGGCGCTGGCCGTGGTGCGCGTGAGCGGGCCCCGCGCCGACAACGTGCGCCACGCCGTGTTCGTGCCGCGGCGCCCACCCCAGCGCCACTTCGTCGCCACGCGCGGCGACCTGCTCGACGAGCGCGGCCGGCCGCTCGACGACTGCGTGTGCATCGCCTGGCCCGACCGGCACAGCTACACGGGCGAGGCATCATTCGAGCTCTCGCTCCACGGCAGCCCGGTGCTGGCGCGCGCGGCGGTGCGCGCTGTGGTGGCGCGCGGATGCCGCCTGGCCGAGCCCGGCGAGCTCACCCTGCGCGCGGTCTTGACGGGGCGCCTCGACTTGACGGCCGCCGAAGCCGTCGACGACGTCATCCGCGCGCGCAGCGAGGCCGCGGCGCGGGCCGCGGGGCGTGCGCTGCGAGGCGGCCTGGCGCTCGCCGTGCACGAGCCGCGCGCGGCCATCGTCGACGCCCTCGCCGACATCGAGGCGCGCCTCGACTTCCCCGACGAAGAGCTCGGCGATCTCGCGCTGGCGGCGCACCTGCCACGTCTCGACGCGGCCCACGACGCGCTGTTGCGCCTGTTGCGTACCTCGGCGTGGGGCGCGCGGCTGCGCGACGGCGCGCGCGTGGTGCTCTACGGACCGCCCAACGCCGGCAAGTCCACGCTGCTGAACGCGCTGGCCGGCGAGGAGCGCGCGCTGGTGCACCACGAGCCCGGCACCACGCGTGACGCGCTCGAGATCGAGCTTGAGCTTGGCGGCGCGCGCGTCACGCTGGTCGACGTCGCGGGCGTGCGCCCGCTCGACGAGGCGGGCGCGGTGGAGCGCCTGGGTATCGCGCGCGCCGATCAGGAGCGTGCCCGCGCCGACGTGGTGGTCGCGCTTGTGCCCGCCGACGCTCCCGACGCGCTCGCGGCGCTGCACGCCCTCGGTGGCGACGTGCTGGTGCTCTCGAAGGCCGACCTGGGGCCGCCCTCGGCGATCGCGCCCGACGTGCACCTGGTGAGCGCGCGCGAGCACGTGGGGCTCGATGCGCTGCGCTTGGCCATCGAGCGACGACTGGCGCCGCCCGACGCCGCGGACGAGGCCGTGCTCATGCGCGAACGTCAGGTGGCGTCGGTCTCCGGCGCCGCGGAGGCGCTGGCCAGCGCGCGCGCGGCCATCGACGACCACGCCGCCGGCGAGCTGGTGGCGAGCGAGCTGCGCCGCGCTGGGCGGGCGCTCGACGGGTTGCTCGGCAAGGACGTGAGCAGCGACGTGCTCGAGGCGGTGTTCGCGCGCTTCTGCATCGGCAAGTAATCCCGCATGATCGATGATCAGCGACCAGCGGGAGCCGTCTTGGGTGGGGGCCCCGCGTCCGGCTTCGCCGGCGCGGGGGAGGGTCTGGCGACAGACCCTCCCAGAGGGACATCCCCGATCTCGATGAACCGCG